>CANKTH010000019.1 GCA_947486185.1 Deltaproteobacteria bacterium | reverse complement strand
CTACACACCGCTCGCCAGACGTGGGCCCAGCGGATCGCGCGGTACGCCGCCCCGGAGGGCACAAGAGCGACCCTCACGACGGCGACCCGTCGGCCGACCATCGAAATACTGGCGTTTCACTAAGATAGTATGGATGCGGATTTTGTGGGGCTTTCGAGACTCGGCTTTCGAGACTCGCTCTTCGAGTCGACCGGTGACGCCGCCGCCCTACAGCCCAACGACAAATTCCGCCGACCGATTCCCGTTCTCATCGATCACCGTCAACTTGAGCGTACCCGCTCCCACAAAACTACAGTCCACCTCACCGGCGCTGCCCGGAGTTGCCTCCCAACTCGTAGAGCACACCCCATTGTTACATATGACCGGGTAGCTGTTGACCAGGGTTTCGCCACGGTAGATCGCCGCATCCCCGCGGTCGATGGTGTCGTCGCCTTGAGGATCGGTCGCGGTTGCCTGGAGGATCCAGATGTCCTGCCCGTCGGTGCCCGAAGTACAATCCGCAAAAGACAACGCGGTCACGATCGGAGCGTCGGGGCTGACGCCCGTCGGGGTGGTCCCGCTGTCTCCGCCGCCGCTCTCGGTGCTCGTCTCTTCGTCGTCCTTGTCGTCATCATCCGACTCGTCGCCGCAGCCCGACAATGCCCCGACCAGCACGAGAGCCACGAACCGCCGCCAGAATCGCATTTTGCCTCCCCTGCGGCGAGGGTAACACAGGCCTCTCGACGACCGCGCCTGGCGACCTACGCGGACCGATTCCTCGCCCGCGAAAACGGGCCTGTCACACTTCGGCGGGCCGCGACGTTGTGGTATGGTGCCAACCACTCGAGGTCCTCATGCGCAGCACCGTGCTCCTCGCCCTCCTCCTGGGCGCGTGCCAGTCCGAAAACGAAATCCTCACCAAAGATGAGGTTGTAGGCGACGTTGGAGACGACGGCGAGCCCGACATCGACGTCACCCCGACCCTCGTCGAGTTCGGTCAGGTGCCGGTCGAGGACACCATCGCCCACATCGAGACCGTGACGATCCAGAACGTCGGCGAGCTCTCGCTCGAGATCGTGAACATCGCGCTTGAAGACGCGAGCGCGCCCTACACCATCTCGGCCGTCGGTACCGTCCTGGTGCGCCCAGGCGACTCCACGACGTTCACCGTGACGTTCGATCCGTGGGCCGCCGAACCGGCCGATACCAACGTGCTCATCAACAGCAACGACCCGGACGAGGAGCAGGTCCGGGTGGAGCTCAAGGGCACCGGCATCGCGCCACGGATCGAGGTCAGCCCAACCAACTACGACTTCGGCCTCGTGGATGTCGGCTGCGACACGCCCGTCGAGGTCACCATCGCCAACGTCGGCAACGCCGATCTCGTCGTCGATGACCTGGAGTACTTCACCGCATCCGACGAGCTGTCGATCGACGACTCCAGCGTTCGGCTGCCGCTGACCATCCCGCCCGCCACCAGCCAAACGGTCCTCGTACGCTACGCCCCGCTGGACGATTTTGCGGACAGCGGCTTCATCCGCGTTTTCTCCAACGACCCTGTCCAGCCCGAGGCCCAGGCCTACCAGACCGGCGTTGGCAACATCGTCGGGGACAACCTCGACACCTACGAGCAGCCCCTCAGCGTGCCCACCGACATCCTGTTCGTGGTCGACAACTCCTGCTCGATGGGCGAGGAGCAGGCCAACCTCTCCAACAACTTCTCGACCTTCATCAACATCATGGTCACGGCCGAGGCCGACTACCAGATCGCGGTCATCACCACCGACTCCTATGACTTCCGTGGAGATGTCATCAGTGGTGACTCTGCCGATCCGGTGGGAGATTTCGTCGATCAATGCAGTGTCGGCGTAGGCGGCTCCGGCGACGAGCGCGGCTTGGAGATGGCGTACCAATCTACGCAGCCGGGTAACGACGCGGGAGACGGCGGGTCCTTCTTGCGGGACGACGCCAAGCTCTCCATCGTCATCGTGAGCGACGAGGTGGACTCCAGCGGCGCCACCGGTCGCGATTGGGCCGATTACGTCGATTGGTTCCAGTCCCTCAAGGACGACGCCGATCAGGCCGTCGTCCACGCGATCGCCGGCGACTATCCGGGCGGCTGCGCCACCGCCGACCCCGGCATCGGCTACTACGAGGCGGTCACCGCGACCGGGGGCCTGTACCTCTCGATCTGCGCGACCGACTGGGCCAGCCACCTCGAGGCCCTTGGCGAGAGCGCGGCCACCAACAAGTCCTCCTTCGACCTCACGGAGTACCCCGTTCCGGAGACCATCGAGGTGCGCGTCGACGGCGTGACCCGCACCACGGGCTGGACCTACTCCGCCGCGGGTAACGAGGTGCAGTTCGCCGACGGCTACGTGCCCGAAGGTGGCTCCACCATCGAGATCGAGTACATCCTGGCCGGCGACTGCGTCGGCTGAGCGACGGTCCGGAGGGGCGGCGGGAGCCCGCTCAGCGCCCGAACTCTGAGATGCCTGGCAGCGTGTGCCACTCGCCCTGCCAGGCCTTCCAGCCCTCGTATAGCGGCACGACGCCGGCGATCGGCAGGAGCGCGAACAGCACCGAGCCAAGGCCGCAGGTGAGCACGCTGATGATCGTCGCGAACCAGATGAACACCACCGCGCTGACCCCCAGCACCACGGTCATCAGGATCGCCTGAAGCGCGTGATAACGCACAAAGGCCGAGCGATCCTGGTACATCAGCAGGATCACCAGAGGTCCGACGAGGGGGGCCGCGAGCCCTGACAGGTGGGCGAGGGTCGCCCACGTGCGCTCGTCATCGGTTGGCACCATGAGATCCCTCATGTGCTCCGTGAGGCGACCCAGCGGACCCAGGCCCGTGCGGTCTGCGCGTCGGGCGGATCGACGGCGAGGCGCCGACGGATCTCCGCGACTGCGCGCGTCTCGATGTCCTTCACGCTCACCACTCGCGGGGCCACCTGGCGATAACCCGCGATCATCGCGTCACGCGCCCGTGGATTATTGATGAACACACTGACTTGGAGCTCCACGAAATCCGCCTCTGGCGGGCCCCAGCGCGCGCAGGTCCAGTCGATCACCGCGGTGATGTTCCACGAGCCGCCAAGCTGGCGCTGGGCCAGCACATTCCCCAGGTGATAGTCGAGATGGACGAGCCTCATGCGGTCGGGCTCCGCGGCCTCCAGGTCGGGCAGCTCGTGCAGGCCCTCGGGCCGGCGTACCCGATGGATATTCGCCAACGTCCTGCCCATCTGAAGGCACATGTTGAGCAGGCCGTCTTCGTCGAGCTGACCGCGCTCGTAGGCGATCTCGGCCGTGGTGCCCGGGACAAAGGCCATGAGCGCACACACCGGATCGGTCGCGAAGATCTCGTAGGGTCTGGGGACCGGCACCTGACGCACGAGGTCGACCGCGATCGCCTCCGAGCACAAACGCTCGCCCGAGCTCCGTCCGAGCGTGAAGGGGTCCGGGATCGCATCTCGTTTGGGAAACTTCAGGACCCGTTCGCCGTCGTCTAACGAAACTCGGAAAAGGTGATGCTCTCGTCCGTCTCGGAGATGCACAGGCCGGACGCCCTGAACCCCGATTTGCCGTAGCAGGCGCTCGGCGAGTGACTGTGTCTGTACAGAGAGCATTCGCGTGGCGGGTGGGTGGAACACCATTAGAACACACTGATGCGAATCTTGCCTCACGCGCTTTCGGCGATGGTGGCCGCCGGCCTCAGCGAGACTGAAAGAAAACGTTTTGACAACCTTGTGTTTCACGACGAGGGGCACGGCTACGACGCGTTCGGCCTTCAGCGAGAGTTCGTCGCTTTTGGACGCCTGCTCACGAGCCCCTTCTATGATAAGTGGTTCCGCGTACAATCGAGCGGTCACGAGCACATTCCCAGCGCGGGGCCTGGGGTCATCGTGTGTAACCACTCGGGCGCCGTGCCTTTTGACGGCGCGATGGTGTGGACCGACATCGTACGAAAGAGCGAGCCGCCGCGGGTTGCGCGACCGGTGGCAGACCATTTTGTGCCGATGATACCCGTGATCGGCACGGTGTTCGCTCGCGGAGGCATGGTGGGCGGCAGCCGCGGAAACGCCCGCGCCCTCCTGGAGCACGGAGAGCTGTTGCTCATCTTCCCCGAAGGGGTGCCGGGTATCGCCAAACACTTCAGCCAGCGGTACCAACTCCAAGAGTGGCGCGTGGGCCACGCCGAGCTGGCCATCCGCAACAGCGCCCCGGTCATCCCGGCCGCGGTCATCGGCGCCGAAGAGCAGATGCCGCAGATCGGCCGCATCCCGATCGCGATGATGGGGCTGCCGTTCATCCCCATCACCCTCACCCCCTTCCCTCTCCCGGTCCGTTACCACATCCTCTATGGGCCGCCCGTGCCGATACCCGAGCTCTACCGACCAGAAATGGCCGACGATCCCGCGGCGGTACGTGAAGCCGCCGGTCGGACACGCGCCGCTGTCGAGGCGCTCATTGAGCGTGGCCTCGCAGAACGAAAGGGGATTTTTTGATGAGCGCCGCCAGGGAGCTCCGAAAGGTCGCGGGCGTGCTTGTGACGGGCGCTGAGACGCCGATCGGCGAAATGCTGATTCGATCCTTGCTAGCGGACGAGCGGGTGGGGCACGTGCTCGCGGTCGGCTATCGCCCCCCCGAAGAGTCACTGCCGTTTGCCCACGCGCGACGGCTCACCTACGTCCAGGTAGACCTGGTTCGCGAACGTCGTACCCATGACCTGCTTTTTGGGCCGGCCCGCGATCTAGGCGTGGAGGTGGTGATCCACACTGCGATGGCCCGGAGCGCCGCTGCCGAAGGGAAACGGATCCACGCGCTCAACGTCGACGCCACCCGCTCGCTCATCCAGTTGTGCGAGCGGCATCCGACCATACGCCGCTTTGTTCTACGATCCTATGCCGATGTGTACTCTGTCGCCCACGATCTCCCGATCCTGATCGCGGAGGATCACCCTCTCAACCTGTCCAGCGGCGCGCCACAGTGGATCCGAGACCGGGTGGAGGCCGATCTTTACGCCTGCGTACAGATGGGGCTCTCGCGCCTCCAGATCCTGGTCTTGCGGATGGCCGAGGTACTGGCGCCGGGCACCGGCAGCCAGCTCTTCGATTATCTCGAATCGCCGGTGTGTTTTCGGCCGATGGGCTACGATCCGATGATCAACTTCATCTCGCTGAAGGACTCTACGGCAGCGCTGGAGGCGGCGGTGCACACCGATGCCCAAGGTGTCTTCAACATCGGTGGAGCAGACACGCTCCCTTTGTCCATGTGTATCGACAAATGGGGGCGCCTCGGCATCCCGGTGCCCGGCTCATGGATGACGCCGCTCTACCGCTGGCGTCGGCGCTTTCGAGGCCATGATTTTCGTTATGGGATGAACCGCCGGCGCTTCCACTACTCCGGTGTGCTCGACGGCCGGCGCGCGCGGAGCGTGCTCGGATATACGCCCTCCAACCCGATCTCCTGGCCGACCTCATGAGCGCCGCCGAGCAGATGGGCCGTGGCGGCTGGGTGCTCTTTGTGCCCGTGTTGTCCCTGCTCCTGGTGGGTGGCGCCGCTATGGGCTGGGTTTTTGCAGTCCGGGCTGGCGGCGCACCGGGCGCCGGGCGCGCGCGACTTGAGCTCACCGGGAGCTGTGCGGCCGAAGCGAAGCTCGCGGTGGAGACGCGCCTCGCCGACTACGGGCTCGAAGCCAGGATCGAGGCCCCCTCCCCCACTCTCCTGGTCATCGAGACCCAGACGCCCGGTGCCGCCGATGATCTCGAAGCCCTGCCGCGGGCGTTGGCCCAGCAGGGCCGTTTTGAGGTCTGGCAAGGCGGAAAAGTGCGCCTCACCCATTTCGTGGACGCGGGGGTGCAGCTCTCTTTCGCGGGCACCGCAGTGTCGCTCATCAACCTCTCGGAAGCGGTCGAGGCCGAAGACACCGAAGTGAGGATCGACGGGCAGAACATCGACATCGAGAGCATCAATGGCGGAGAGGTGATGCTGGTCGCGGAAGGGAAGACCGCGCCGGAGAGCTTGAGGAACGCGACGGATCGGGTGGTCGCGATCCGCCACCCGCTGCCCTGCGCCCTGACCGTAGGCGCGAGCCGCTGGCTTCACCCTCCAAGCTGAACCCCGGGGTGGGCGCGGCGCTCGGCGGAGCTTCACGCGCCTCGTACGGCCGGCCACTCCTCCCGCAAGATCTTCGCGATCTCGGGGAAGACCAGATCGTCTATCGGTTCTCCCGTGGCGAGGCGCCGTCGTACTTCCGTGCTCGACAATCCGGGAAAAGTGGGGCTACCCACGACCGGCGGATAGCCCGCGCGGCCCACCACGATGGGCGCGTAGCACGCCGCGATCCGGTCCCAATCGCGCCAGAGCCCCAGACCAGGCAGGTTGTCCGCACCGATCACCAGACGGAGCTGCGACGTCGAAAAACGTCGAGCCAAAGCGTCCAGCGTGTGCACGGTGTAAGAGGGCGCCGGAAGCTCTGCTTCAATCCCGCAAACCCTCACGCGCGGCCCCAGCACGGCGCAGAGCACCTCCGCGCACCGGACGCGGAGCTCAAACGGCGCGAGGTCCTTGTCAAAGGCATGGTCAAAGGCCGGTACAAGCCAGACCTCATCCACCCGATCGGCCCAGATCAGCCAGCTCGCGACCCACGCGTGCCCGAAGTGGGGCGGGTTGAAAGAACCTCCGTACACGCCGACGCGCACCTGCTTCCCTCCAGCATCTTGGGCCACTCGTGATAACCTTGGCGTCGGGGGCCTCGGTTGATCAAGCTCTACCACGTGGGAAAGACTTACGGCGAACGAGACGCGCTCCGAGACGTCAACGTCCATGTTGAACGCGGTGAATTCGTCTATATCACCGGCGCGTCCGGCGCCGGCAAATCGACCTTTTTGCGGATGTTGTACGGCGCCGAGGCGCCTTCGACGGGCAAACTGCTGATCAGCGGCCAGAACGTCACCCGGCTCGCGCGCGATCGGATGCCCTTCCTTCGCCGAAACGTGGGCGTGATCCACCAGGATTTCAAGCTCCTTTTGGACCGCCGCGTTGGGGACAACGTCGCGTTGACCCTCGAGGTTATCGGTGCGCCCCGAGATCAGATCCGGCGCCGGGTGCCGGCGGTTCTCAACCTCGTGGGCCTCAAGGGCCGTGAAGACGCGCGGGTGGCCGAGCTCTCCGGCGGCGAGCAGCAGCGTGTGGCGATCGCCCGCGCGATCGTCAACGATCCCGCCGTGCTCCTTGCGGACGAGCCCACCGGCAACCTCGACGGGGCGATGGCGGTCGAGGTGATGGAGATCCTGCACGCGATCAACCTGCGCGGCACCACCGTGCTCGTCGCGACGCACGATGTGGGTCTGATGGAGCGCTTTCCCAAACGCCGGCTTCGGCTGGAGGGTGGGCGGGTGCTCGAGGCCCGTCCGCGCACGCCGGGCCCCGGCCGCTTCGAGGCGGGCAACTCGGCATGATGCATGACCTCATTCGCCGAACTCTTCGCGGACTCGGCGAACATCCCTACGTCTCGGTCGTGAGCACCGCGGTTATCACCACCTCGCTGATGCTGGTGGGCGCCTGGGCGCTGGTCACGCTGCAGATCGAGGTCATCCTGGGCGCCTGGCAGCAGGACGCACACGTATCTCTGTGGTTGAAACAAGATAGTACGCCAGAGGCGCGCGCGGCCCTGGTAGATCGGGTCAAGGCCCGTCCCGAGGTCACCGAGGTCACCTACGTGACGGAGGTGGAAGCTTCTACCTGGCTCCGCGCCCACATGCCGGAGCTCGGGCCCGCGCTGGACGATCTGGGCGAGACCGCCTTGCCCGCGTCAGTGGAGGTGGTACTGGGCGCCGACTACGCCACCACCGAGACCGCCTCGAGTTTTGCAGCGGAGCTCCAGGCGGACCCTTCCGTAACGAGCGTAGACCACGCCGCGGACTGGGTGGCGCGCGCCCAAGCCTTCCTGGGCCTCTTTCGCACGATCGGCATCGTCTTTGGGGTGGTGGTCGCCGCTGCCGCGCTGTTCCTGGTGGCCAACACCGTCCACCTGGGCGTGTACGCGCGCCGTGACGAGGTGGAGATCATGCGGCTGGTCGGCGCCACCGACAGCTACATCATCGCCCCCTTCGCGGCCGAGGGAGCGCTCCAGGGTGCCGCGGGCTCCGTGACCGCGATGCTGCTGCTCGGCGGGATTTCGCACCTGCTGACGCGCCAGGCGGGGGAGGTCTTCGCGGCGGTGATGGGCCAGGCTGAGCTGCCGTTTCTGCCTGGGGTCTGGCTGGCGGGCCTCACGCTGCTCGGGATTTCGGTGGGTGCGGTCGCACACGCGATCTCCGTTTACCGCTTCTTGGGGCGGGTACCGTGATCGGGGCGCGGCGCGCTGCGCTCCTCGTGCTCTGCGCCGGACTGGCGCTCTCGCCGCCCGGTGCAGAGGCGACGGGCGGTGACACGCTCGAGGAGCTTCGAGCGCTGACAGAGCTGGAGGTGCTGGACCGGCAGATCAGCAGGCTCCAAGACGAGGTCGTCAGGCTGAGCGTTGAAGCCGCCGAAGCCGAACACGCCGAGAGGACCCACGGCGAGGACCTCGCGACGGCTGAGGCGTCGATCGCGCTCCTGCGCATCAGCGCTGGGGAGAGGCTACGCGCGATCTACCATCTCCAACGCCGGGGTATGGCGCGGCTACTCTTCTCGGCGGCGAGCCCCGCCGAGCTCCGTACCCGCGCCCGTTATCTCCAGGCGCTGATGGCCGCGGATCGCGCGAAATTGGACGAACACCTCAAGGTCCTCGCCGTGCGCACCGCGGACGCTGCGAAGATAAAAACCGACAAAGAACGGAGCATAGCGGCGCGCGACGCGCTCACGGCCCGGCAGGCGGAACTCCAGGAGGAGCGGGCAGGAAAGCTCACGTGGCTCAAGAAGCTCCGCCGCGAGAACAGCGCCGCTCTCGCGCGAGAGCGAGACGTCGCAAAGGCGGCTTTTGACAACCAGGTCCGAGAACTCCAGCCCGGTCCCGCCGCGCTCGACGACCCCGAGAGTGACGCCCGCGTCGCCAGCGCCCGCTTCGAGGGCAAGAAGGGGCGCCTCCCCACGCCGGTTGAGGGCACGGTCACCCGCGGCTACGGCCGCTACGCCGACAAGGACGGGGTCAGCGTACACAACCCCGGGCTCGACTTCTCAGCGGCCTCGATGTCTCCCTTCCGGGCAGTGGCCGACGGCGAGGTCGTGCGTTCGGGCTACGTAAAACCGCATGGGCAGACGGTGATCGTCCAACATGGCACCTACGTCAGCGTCTACGCCCACGCGAACGGCCTGCAGGTGGCCCAGGGGGACTGGGTTCAGGCTGGGCAGGTGCTTGGTCTGGTAGGTAGCAGTGGTCTGACGGAGAGCTCGGACGGTCAGCTCCACTTCGAGATCCGCGAGAACGGCATGTCACAAGACCCGGCCGCCTGGTTGTCCAAATCGAGTCTTCGTTGTGCGCGCGACGTGACGGTCTGCCGGTGAGACCATCGCCTGGGCTGCTCGTCGGCCTGGCGGCCGGCCTTAGCTTGGGCTTTCTCTTGGGTGCCGCGAGTGTTCAGGCTGAGCCGGGCTCGCGGCCCTACGCCGGCCTCGATGTGTTGGCTCAGGCTTTCAGCCACGTGGCGGACCACTATGTAGAGCCGCTCCCCCAGGAGGAGCTGGCCCACCGCGCATTGATGGGGCTTGCGGGCTCGCTCGACCCATTCTCCGCGTTCTATCCGCCTCGGCTCGCGCGGCAGGTACAGGCCGAGCACGCCGGGCAGTATGTCGGCCCTGGAATGGAGACGGAGGGGGCGGCCTGCGGCATCGCCGTCAAGGCAGTGTTGCCCGACGGCCCGGCGGCGCGTGCGGGCGTTCAAGCCGCTGATTGTATCGTGGAGATCGGGGACGTGGCCGTCGCCGCCCTGGGCACCGAGCTCGCTACGGGGCGGCTCAACGGCACCGAAGGGAGCGTGCTGACGGTCACCGTGGAGCGGAGCGGGGCAACGCGTAGGTTGGTGATGGCCCTGGTGCGCATCGAGCCCCGGTGGATCGAGGTTGAGTCGCTCGGGAAGGGCTGGTGGTACATCGGCCTTCGCGAGATTCGCGAAGGCGCCGCGCGCCGGGTGCGCGAGACGGTGACGGCGCCGACGAAGGGGATCGTGCTGGATCTACGAGGGAACCGCGGGGGGGTGTTGGAGGAGGCGGTGGCGCTGGCGGACCTGTTCCTCACCGATGGCGAGGTCGTGAGCAGCCGTGGGCGGGGCCCAGGCCAGGAGCACCGATATTCCGCGACGGCCGACAACGAGCTCTCCGGGGAGCTCAGGGTGCTGATCGACGCGGGCAGCGCGAGCGCCGCCGAGGTGTTGGCAGGGGCGCTCCAGGAGCGGCGGCGCGCGCGGCTGTACGGCGAACCTTCGTTTGGAAAAGGCCTCGTACAAACCTTCTACCATTACGACGACGGCTCAGTGCTCAAGCTCACCACCGGCCGCTACCTGCTGCCGAGCGGGCGATCGCTCGACGCCCGCCATCCGCTCCAGCCCGATGTGCCGGTCAGCGCCGCCCCCAGGCCGCCGTTGCCCTCGATGACACCGCCCGCCTTGGGTTGGGCCCTGCCCGACCTGCCCGAGACGAGCTTGCGCGAGCCGAGCCCGGGCTCCTCCTTGCCGGTACGCCAGCGTGCGCCAGACGACCCTGTCCTGCAGCAGGCGCTGGACGGGATCTGAGGCGCTCAGGACGGGGCCCTCGCCCTGCGCTCAGGGCGCCGCGCTACAGGCGGCGTCACACCCGGACATCTCCCCCAGGCCGTTGGCGCTCAGGTCGTTGCTCGCGCAAGCCGTGTACGTGAGGGACGAACAGACCATTCCATAACCAACATGGGCGTTGGAGCTGTTCGATTGTACATCCACCGTCGCGTTGTACATCGACAGCCCGTCGCTGCTGCCGCCGCTGAGGGCGTTCCCCTCCAGAAAGAGCTCACCACCCGAGAGGTAGACCGCGGCGTATCCGCTGGAGAGCGTGCCGGCGCCCTCGACCACCGAGTCGAGCATGCTCAGGGTCGCGCCCTCCTCGTAGGTGGAGGAAAAGATCCCATAATAGCCCGCAGACTGCACCGAGACGTTCTCCATCTCGACATAGGTGGCCCCATACAGGTACACACCGTAGTACGCCACATCGCCCAGCTCGACGTCCCGCAGCACCACCGTGCCGCCATCGCCCGAGTATGACGCGGCGTACACACCATATCCGCCGACATTTCCGAGCTGGGCGCCCTCGATGTCCACGTCCACCGGCCCGTAAGACGAGTAGCCGTAGATGCCGCCGTACACGTCGTCGCCTTCAGAATCCACCACCGAGAAGTTGTCGATCTCGATGGAGCCATCCGCGAACTGGAGGGCATAGCCGGTGAGCGTGTCAATGCTCACGTCGCTCAGCTCCAGACGATAAGCGCTCCCCTCGGTGAACTGGTAGAACGTGAAGCCGCCACCCACCGCGTGGCTCGTGCTCTCCGCCACCAGCACACCATCCAAATAAGTACGCTGGGGCAGCTCTACCGGCACCAGCTCACCCACCTCCATCTCCGACACCGACACCGAGCTATCGAAGCTGTAGAGCAGTGGACCTGCGACATTGTCCAGGGTTGAGGACGAAAAATCTATCTGCCCCACAGAGTAGCTGTACAATATCGTCGAGCGATAGTCGGTCCAGCTGTTCCCGTAGAGCTCGACGGAGGCGACGCTGTCGGCCAGGATGCTGGCGCCCCCGCGCTCGAAGACGTTCTCCCGCACGATCAGGGTCTGGCTGGCGCCGGCGATCACGTCGGTGACGGCGGCATAGTCGGTCTCCACCCGCGTGATGTGGTCTCCGTTGACGTTTTCGTACCAGGAGACTTCCACCGAGTCCTGGTTATCGACGAAGTGATTGCCTATCAGCTCGGTCACGCCCTGAATGTCGTAGACGTTGACGAGTGTCGCCCGGGTGAATGTTGAGTTGGTGACGCTCGCGGCGCCGACAGCGTTCATGAGCCCAGCGCACGTCGAGCCGGAGAAGCTCACACTGTCGATGTTGAGGACCGCGTCATAGACAAAGGTGTCCCAGCCACTGTTGTCGAGGAACGCACCGCCCGAGATGTCCATCTCGCCACCGGTCACCAGCACGCCAGTGGACCGGCCGATATACACAAGGCCGCCGTCGTCAAAACAAATGTACTCCTCATCGATCTCGGGCTCGCGCAGGCCCGTGACATTGATGTTGGCCAACGTTCCGGTAGTGTAGGCCAATGTCATCCCGATCCGGCCGTTGTCGATCAGGGAGATGTTCGAGAGCGTCACCGGCACGTTGACCTCAGCGTCTGCCTGAGTGCTGTAGATCTGGGCCCCGAAGTCCTCGTAGCCAGTGACCGTGAGCCCGTCGACCACGATGCCATCGAGGCCGAGCAGCGCGACACCGCCGCACTCGTCCACGCGGGCGCTCGCGTAGCCCTTTGTGCAGGACTCGCCTGCGGCGATCGAGACGTTGACGTTCTGCAGCGTGATGAGGCCGCTCCCCGTTGAGACGTACATCCCGATGGTCTTCGCGTTGGCGATGGTCAGATCCAGCGCCTCAAAGGTGCTCTCTTCGGCGAAGATCCCTACGGGCGTGTCGGTGATGCTCTCGCCCGAGAGGCTGAGGCTGCCGCCGCTCGCTTTGAGCCCGCCCTCCTCGCAGTTGGTGTAGGTGTTTCCGCTGGCGGTGAGATCCGAGTCGGTGACATCAAGCGCGTAGCCGTCGTTACGCGCGGTCTGCTCGACGTCGACAAACTGGTTTCCGCTCACGATCAACGTCGCTTCTTCGCCAATGATAGCGGCAGCACCCGGCGCGTTGAACACCGAGTTGGACACCGTGCCGGAGCCGCGTTTCACCCGAACGCCGCCGGCTCCGGGCTTGTTGAAGGTGGAGTTGGTGACCTGAAGGTTGGTCGTGTCGGAGGCGTCCACCGCGCGATTCGGCATGTCCTCAAATACGACCCCATCGATCACCACATCGGCCCCTCCGTCGATCTCGACGCCGTTGTAGCTCGAGGAGACCGTGAGGTTTCGGACGCCGCCGCCCGCTTTGAACGTGAGCGGCGTCGCGCCCAGCGGTCCGACCACCCTGGTCAATTCCGGGCCGGCACCCTCGATGATCACCGCTGCCTCGACCTTGAGCTCGGCCTCCCACTCGCCTTCGCACAGGGTGACCACCGTGCCGTCACCCGCGAGGCTCAACGCGTCCTCCAGGAGCGCGTAGCCGCCTCCGCCATCTACCAGGATGCACCCAGGCTCAAAGTCCGTACCCGTGACAACTACGCTCTCCTTCGGAGCGTTTCCGTCCTCCGCCGGCGGGCACCCTGCGAGCCCGAGCGCAAGGGTGTTCGGCAAAAGAAGGAGCAGGGGTGATGATGATACGCGCATCCGATCTCCAGCGGCGCCAGTATACCGGAGCTTCGTGCCGACCGGGGCCCCCGCGTGCTACATCGTGGCCCCCCGGAGGCCGCATGGCTGAACAACGCCCCGATCCCGAACGTAGCCGACTGCTCGAAGAGCTGGATCGATGGAACCTGGCGGCCCTCGAAGGCAGCGGCGCGGACGCTGTCGCCCGCCAACACGAGCGGAAGAAGCTCACGGCGCGCGAGCGGGTGGACGCGCTCCTCGATCCGGGCACCTTCCGAGAGCTCGACCGCTTCGTGGTCCACCGGTGCAACGACTTTGGCATGGACAAGAAGCGCATTCCGGGCGACGGCGTGGTCACCGGCTACGGCCGGATCGACGGCCGGCTCGTCTACCTGTTCGCCCAGGATTTCACGGTCTTCGGCGGCACCCTTTCGGGAGCATACGCCCGCAAGATCTGCAAGATCATGGATCTCGCGTTGAAGAACGGCGCCCCGGTGATCGGGCTGAACGACTCGGGCGGCGCCCGGATCCAGGAGGGTGTAGAGTCACTCGGAGGTTATGCCGATATCTTTCTGCGAAATACCCTCTCCTCGGGCGTGATCCCCCAGCTCACCGCGATCCTGGGACCCTGCGCGGGTGGCGCGGTGTACTCGCCGGCGCTCACCGACTTCACGGTGATGTCGCGTGGGACCTCCTTCATGTTTGTGACCGGACCGGACGTCATCAAGGCGGTCACCCACGAGGAGGTCAGCCAGGAGCGCCTCGGTGGCGCCAGCACGCACACCCAGATCTCGGGGGTTGCCCACCTCGCGGCGCCCGACGAGGCGGGAGTGTTGGCAACCCTCAGGGCGCTCCTCTCCTACATGCCGCAGAACAACCAGGAAGATCCACCCTCCGTGGCTACGCAGGACGCCCACGACAGGCTCTGCCCGAGCCTCGACGAGCTGGTGCCGACCAACCCCAACCGACCTTACGACATCAAGGATGTGATCACCACGGTCGCCGACGACGGAGGCTTCCTCGAAATCCAGCCGGAGCACGCTGCGAACATCGTGGTCGGCTTCTGCCGGCTCGGGGGCCGAAGCA
The DNA here is from genome assembly GCA_947486185.1 of Deltaproteobacteria bacterium. GTDB lineage: Bacteria > Myxococcota_A > UBA796 > UBA796 > SXON01 > CANKTH01. The sequence goes on along the minus strand of CANKTH010000019.1, from coordinate 38,150 downwards.
TCGGCGTGGTCGCGAACCAGCCTGCAGTGCTGGCGGGCGTGTTGGACATCGACGCGTCGGTGAAGGCGGCGCGTTTTGTCCGCTTCTGTGACGCCTTCAACATCCCGCTGTGGGTCATCGAAGATGTACCCGGATTCTTGCCGGGTACCGCACAGGAGTTCGGCGGCATCATCCGGCACGGCGCCAAGCTGCTCTATGCATTTGCCGAAGCGACGGTGCCCAAGGTCACGCTCATCACGCGGAAGGCCTATGGCGGCGCCTATTGTGTCATGAACAGCAAACATCTCCGGGCCGACCTCAACTTTGCCTGGCCCACCGCCGAGATTGCGGTGATGGGATCGGACGGCGCGGTCAACATCATCCACCGGCGGGAGCTGCAGGACGCGACCGACCCGGCGGCTACGCGGGCGGAGCTGGTGAACGCCTACCGCGCGCGCTTCGCCAATCCTTATCGAGCCGCAGAGCTGGGTTTTGTCGATGAAGTCCTGGTGCCGCGAGACACGCGCGCGCGGCTGATCAACACCTTCGATTCGTTACAAGACAAGCGGGACCACAACCCGCCCCGGAAACACGGCAACATCCCCCTGTAGTCGTTGGGCGGTCACAGCGGGAAAACGCTGCCGGCCTATTCGTAGTACATCCAGAGCGGCCCCGGGAACAGGTAACTCAGCCCCTCCCGGAGGCGATCGCGCCAGTTGATCCAGTTGTGTCCATCCGGCGCCTCGGTGTACAGCACATCCTCGGCCTGCTCCTGGAAGAAGGGGTAGAGGCTGCGATTGTAGTAGATCAAGCTTTCGAAAGTGCCGCAGGACAGGTAGACTCGCGAGGGTATACGCGGAGCGCTCTCGCGGAGCTGGTTCACAAATTGGACCACCGGGTCCCAGAGCGGGCCGCGCTCGTGCTCGCCGATGTCGGTGAACGCGAAGGACCCGCTTTGAAGCAGGAGCCGCCCCCAGGTGCCCGGGTAACGATGCGCGGCGTAGAGAGAGCTGACTGCACCGAACGAGGCGCCCATGAGCCCCCGGTGCTCGGCGCCACGCAGGAGCGGAAGGTGCCGCTCCAACCAGGGTAGAAGCTCCTCTTTCAGATACTCCGCCTGCGTCGGATTGGCGGCATACTCCCGATTACGCGCGTGCCCCGAGGTAAAACACGCCAGCATCGGCGCAACCTCGTGGCGATGGATGAGGTTGTCGAGCACCGCCCGCATCCCCGCATAATGGAGGAAGTCATTCCCATCATGCACCATCAGCAACGGGTAGCGTTTCCCGGGCCGGAACTCCGCGGGTATGTAGACTTTGAAGCTCCGCTCTTCGTCGTAGACGGCGCTCTTGAAGGAGAACTCCCGCAGGTCGCCGCGCCGGCTCGCCTTGTCCTCATGGGTCCACTCGGGCTCGACATAAGACGGCGCCCGACACACCGAGTTGGATCCAAAGGGGTCGAAGGCCAGGTGTTTGTTCCGCGGGTCGCGCGTCCAGTGCCCCTGCCCGTCGCGCATCACTTCGAACTTGTATTCCACCCGCGCGTTTCGCGGAAGGGTCAGCGGCAGGTAGAAGGCGTTGGTGTGCCGGATCTTGCGAAATTCGACTCGGCTCGCGAGGCCAAACACCCAATGTTGAAGGAACACCGACTCGGCGGGTTTACCATCCCAGAAAAAGAAGGTTGCTTCGTGATCTTCTACGATGGGAAAGCTGGTTTCGCGCACGAATCTCTCAAGGAGACTCTCGGCGCGGTCAGGGTTCCGGCTGATCTCGCGAGAGAGGTCGAGGATCCTACGCATCGCCCCGCCCAAGGGGGACGACTCCGCCCGCCTCCTGGAGCGTGAAGGCGGCGCCGTCGGCTCCGGTGTTGGCGAAATTTCCGTGGTGGCCGGGGTTCTCAAGGATAGCTCCGTTCTGGAGACCCACCGCGAGGCGGGGCATCAGACGTTGTGCGAGGATCGCGACGTTGTCCGAGGCCTCGAGCTCGAGGCGCTCACGGGCGTGCGGAAGGAAAAAGACGCCGGGCAAGAGGCCCAGACCGCGGTCGAACACTTCGGCGGTACCGACCCCGAAGTTGGTGTGGTCGTGGTAGAGCAAGATGTGGTCACAGAGCACCATCGCGCCGGCGGACCACGCGATCACCCGCCGCTTTCCAAGCTCTTCATCGAGGTCAAAAAAGCTGATGCGGTTCCGCAACACCCCGACGTGACCGCCCGCGATCAGTACGGCGTCGCAGCCCGCCAACACATCGAGGATCCTGGCGCGCCACGCCCGGATCAGCCGATGGCGCTGCGGCGCCACCTCCTCTTCAAAGCTACGATGGAGCCGGTCCGTGTGATCGATCCAATACTGATCGAGCGCGCGGAGTTGCCCCACTGACGCCTTGAACCAGGGATCGCCATAATCGGCTTTGTCCGCCAGCATACGCTGACACGTCTCCACCGCGCCGGTGATGCCCAGCCGGTATCGGCTGCGTGCCTCCTTCACCGCGGCCTGCTTCCGGGCGTAGGCGGACATCAGGTCGGGCGCGGCGCGCTCGATTTCGCGAAACGCCGCATATAGACCCAGGTTATGCACGCCCACGCCCACCGCTGCACGGAGGGGTTCGTCCCGCGGCTCGTCGAAGCGCCATCCGGCGGAGATCAACGCGACGGGGCCGCGTATCTTCTGCTCTTCAATCACCTTGGGGAGCACCGGGACGGGGCGCTCGGGGCCGAGGATGGTGATCAACAGGGTGACGTCTCCGACAGGGGCGCGATGGTACCCCGGACGTCACGGAATGTCGCGCCCGACCCGCGCGTCAACGCGCCCCTCGCGAGCAGTCGGCGAACGAGGCGGAAGCTTGGGGGTGAGGGGTAGTGCCTATCGGGGGCGCACGGAAGTTGGGTTCGTTGGGCGGGCCGGTGAGGACCGAGGGATTCGGAGGGCGGCGGGGGCGGCAGCGGCGGCTACGACGACGAGAGAGCGGACGGAGAGCTTGTACCGGGTGACCACGCCTCGGCCGCTCCCGCCCGCCAACGCCCGACCCGCCTCGCCGCCACCTCCACCGTGAGCCGCGCTCACCCCACCCGCACCCGCGCGTCCACCACGACCAACTTACCGTCCGGAAGCGCGATGACCGGGTTGAGGTCAAGCTCAACAAGCTCTGGATGATCCATCATCATCCGACTCACCCGTAACAGAAGATCCTGGAGCGCCGCCCGGTTGACCGGCGGCGAGCCCCGGAACCCATCCAAGAGCGCCCGGGCGCGGATGCCGTCGAGCATCGCCGCGGCGTCGACATCGCGGAGGGGCGCCAGTCGAAACACCAGGTCCTTCCATAGCTCCACCTGCACCCCGCCGATGCCGAAGGCCACCATCGGCCCATACACCGGGTCCACCGTCGCCCCGACCAGGAGCTCTACGCCGGACGGGACCATCTCCGACACGGTCACGCCTTCCATACCGTCTCGGTGCCCAAGCTCAGTCAACCGCGCCGCGATGTCACACCAGGCTGCCGCCGCCCCGCTCCCCTCGACCCCCAACCGCACGCCGCCGACGTCCGATTTGTGGACAAGGCTCGACGATAGCAGCTTCACCGCCACCCGGCCGCCGAGCGCGATCGCCGCCGCGGCCGCCTCTTCCGCCGAGCGCGCCACTCGGGTGCGCGGACACGGCACCCCGTAGGCCCGCATCAGGGCCTCTACCTCTTCCGGGGTGATCCAGCGCGGCGCGCCGACCTGACGCAGCGGCGTCGAGGCCGCAGCTTCGATACCCGTCAACTCCGGGATCTCCCCCTCAGGCTCGTTGAGCCAGACGCCGTGACGGGCCGCGACCGACAGCGCCCGCGCGGCGGCCTCCGGGAAGCGGTAGGAGGGAAACCGCCCCTCTCGAAGCGACAAAAGCGCCGCGGGAACCCCGTGGGTCCCCATCAGGCAGGTGACCACCGTCTTCGGTGCGCGCCCCGCCTCGGTCCTGCGGCGGCCCGCTCGGACGATCGCAGCGGCGACGTCGGCGGGGTCAGTCACGATCGGGGTGACGAAGATCACCAGGACCGCGTCCACCCCCGGATCATCGAGGAGCAAGGCAAGCGCCTGCTCATAGGAGGCCGCCGATGCCGACGCGATCATGTCCACCGGGTTGTGTACCGAGGCCTCGGGCGGCAAGAAACCCGCCAGCGCGGCTTCCGTCGCCGATTGTAGAGGAACCACCTCGAGTCCGCGGCTCTCACACGCGTCCGACGCCATGATGCCCGGCCCGCCCGCGTTGGTCAGGATCGCCACCCGGCGCCCGCGGGGCACTGGCTGGTTGGCCAACAGCATCGCCACGTCAAAAAGCTCTTCGATCGTGTCGGTTCGGAGGATGCCCGCTCGACCCAGGAGCGCGTCCACCGCGACGTCCGCGCCCGCGAGCGAGCCCGTGTGGGACGAGGCCGCCCGGGCCCCCGCCGCGGTGCGCCCACTCTTGACCACCACGATCGGCTTGTGCCGCGCGACCCGCCGAGCCAGCGGCAACAAGCGGCGTGGATCGCCGAGACTCTCCAGGTACAGTAGGATCACGCGGGTCGCCGGATCGTGCTCCCAGTCGGCGATCAGGTCCACCGCGCTCACGTCCGCAGCGTTCCCGACACTGACAAACTGGCTGATCCCCACACCCAACTGACGGGCATGATCGAGGATCGCCAGGCCCAGCGCGCCCGACTGCGACGAAAACGCGACGTTGCCGAAGGGCGGCCAGGTAGGCGCGAAGGTGGCGTGGAGGTTGACGGACGGGTCGGCGTTGACCACCCCCAGACAGTTGGGTCCCACCATCCTCAACCCAAGCTCCCGCACCCGGCGCACGAGCTGCTCCTGGAGCGCGCGCCCCGCCGGCCCGGTCTCGCCAAATCCCGCCGAGATCACCACCAGGGCGCGGACCCCCTTACGGCCACAAGACTCCACCGCGTCGAGCACCTGCTCGGCGGGCACGACCAACACGGCCAGATCCACCGGATCGGGGATGAGCTCCACGCTAGCGTAGGCGCGCACCGACTGGACCACGGTGGCACCGGGATTGACCGGGTAGATCGCCCCCGGGAATCCGACCTTGATCAGGTTGAGGAAGACTTCGGCGCCGATGGTGCCCCGTCTACGAGAAGCGCCGATCACGGCGACGGAGGTGGGGCGGAGCAGCGGGTCGAGTGAGGAGGGGGGTCGTGACATCTTATGAGGCTATCCGGAGGGCGAGCGTGCCGGCGCCGGTGTGCACCGCACGATGGCGCGGTGGCGGAGCGGGTCGGTTAGCCGCGGTTCTGGAGGAAAAATGGAACGTCTGTGGCTCTTACCCGCGGTGCTCGCCGGCGCGCTGCAACCGGTGATCTGGGGCATGAACCTACGGATGGACCGAAACACCGGCCCGGTCGAGGCGGCGACGGTGCTCCACGTGGTCGGCGCGCTGACCGGCCTGGTGTTCTGGTTCTCGGGGCTCCGTGGGCAAGGCTTTTCGGGGCTCAGCGGGGTTCCTGCGTGGGCCTGGTTTGGCGGGGCGGTGGGACTGTCCTGTATGGCGATGGTCACCCGGGCGATGCCTGTGCTCGGCGCTGCGACAACGCTGGCGGTCATGGTGGCTGCGCAGTTCTCTGCTTCAATCCTATGTGAACACTACGGATGGCTTGGCTTGGAGGTCCGGGCGGCGACACTGAGTCGGGTATTGGGCGCAGCGCTGCTCGCGCTCGGGGCCTGGTTGGTGTCGCGCTGAGGCGCGGACACCAGACCGAGCCTCGTCCGGGAGGCCTGGGACAGGCAACCGCAGATCCGGCTAAGCTCCCGTCATGACCATCCAGCTCTGGTCCCTCGAAGGAAATCGCCAGCGCCTCGACGGCGGCGCCATGTTCGGCAACGCGCCGCGTCCGCTCTGGGAACGCTGGGCCGCGCCCGACGAGCGCAACCGTATCGAGCTCGCGTGCCGCGCCATGTTGGTGGAGGACGAGGGTCGATACCTGCTCTTTGAAACGGGGATCGGTGCGTTTTTCAGCCCTGAGCTCCGCGATCGTTTCGGCGTGCAGGAGCCCGAGCACCGCCTGCTCGACTCCCTCGCCGCTATCGGACTGACCGACGCCGATATCGATGTCGTCGTGCTCTCCCATCTTCATTTCGACCACGCGGGCGGACTGCTCGCGGCGTGGCAAGACGGAGAGGCTCCGCGCCTGCTCTTTCCCAACGCACGTTTTGTGGTCAGCGCCGCCGCCTGGGAGCGCGCCAACCACCCGCACGCCCGTGATAAAGCCAGCTTCATCCCAGCGCTCAACCAGCTCCTTGACAGCTCCAGCCGCCTGGATCTCACCCCGCCTCCCGGTCCCGACGGCACCACCCGCAGCGCCTGCCTCGGCGACGCCTACCGCCTCCACCTCTCAGACGGCCACACCCCCGGGCTGTTGCTCACCGAGGTTCCCGGTCGTCACGGGCCGGTTTTGTTCCCTTCCGACCTCATCCCCGGGCGCCCCTGGGTCCACACTTCGGTCAGCATGGGCTACGACCGTTATCCCGAGCTCCTCCTCGACGAGAAGCGGCGGATCCTCGATCAGCTCGTTGAACGCCGTGGACGCCTGTTCTTTACGCACGACGCGGAGGCGGCGCTCACGACCGTCACCCGTGACGCGCAAGGGCGTTACGGCAGCACCAGCCCAAAGGCCAGCCTGGCCGCTTATACACCCTGAACGCTGATTATCCAGACGGGGTCCCCGCGATGGCTCACCGACCGACGCTCCCCTTTCACACGTTCTGGGATTGAGGGCGCACGGATGTCTGGGCTCGTGTTTGTCACCCTGGTACTCGCCGCGGAGCTCCGGCAGGTCTCGTTTACCGCCGCTCTGGGTGGCTCGTTCATCGCCAGCGAGAACCCGGCGCTCGGGCCTGGCACCTCCTCCGCCCTGAGCCTGGGCCTCCCCTTAGGCAGGCTTAGCGCGTTCGAGCTCGGCGTAGCACACGCCGATCACGCGATCACCCAGGCTCGCGGCATGTTCCCCGAGACCACGGTAGACGCCGACGCGGTCTCCGGCGGGCGACGGTACTGGAGTCCGCGGCTCGTAGCGCGCTTCGGGTTTCCAATGCCGATGAAGCAGGAAGATCCTAAGGTCCGGGCGTTTCCCGTCTTGCGCATAGGCGCCGGCCTGGGCTACAGCCTCACCCGCCTCGACGTGCCGAGCTTCGACGGCGTTCGCCGCTTCGAAAGCCAGGCATTCGGGCCGCTCTTCCTCCTCGGCGCGGGCGCCGAGGTGCGCATCGGCCCCCACCTCTGCGTCCTGCCGATCTTCGACCTCGAGGGCACGGGCTACCAGAACGGTGACGAACACACGGGTGCAAAGGAGAACGGCGTGGAGTGGCGGTCCAACCCCATGTTGATGGTAGGAGCTCGATTTTGAGCGAGGCACGGGTCGTCGAGCTCGGTTCGGGAGACAGTGACTGGCTCCTTGGAGCCGCCGGGGCTCGCCCCGAGGTCAAGTTCGTCGGGGTGGAGCTGCGCGGCCCGGCGGTCACGCGGGCTCGCCGCCGCGCCGCGGACCTGCCCAACCTGGAGCTGATCGAAGGGGACGGCGTGACGTGGCTCCGCGAGCACGTACCGGACCGCAGCCTCAGCGAGCTCCACGTATACCACCCGCAGCCCTACCTGGACCCGGCCGAGGCGCGCTTCGGCATGTTGTCTCCTGCGTTTTTTTACGACGCGCGACGCGCGCTCCAGTCATCTGGCACCTTGATCGTGCAGACCGACCACCCGGCCTACGGACGCTACCTCGGCGCGCTCATGTCTCAGTGTTTTCAGGTGACCACGCTCCCAGGTCCGTGGCCCGATGCGCCGACCGGCAGGACACGGCGCGAGCAACACGCAATGCACAAGGGTCTGGCTGTGACGCGATTGTTCGGTCCTCCTCGGGAATACGCCGAGGCGCGCGCGGAGCCGCGGCCCTGGTTTGACCCGGACCGTCCCGGACAACGCCGGGTTCGGCGGCGCTGACCCGCATGCCCCAACCCACCAGAGTCCCCCCGCGGCGGCGTTCGGGTCGGCTATGTTGAGGGAATGTGGTTGTTGTGGATCAGCATCGCCTGCATTTCAGAAGTGCCTCGCTCGGAGCCGCAAGGGCGCGGCTTCGAGATCTTCGCGAAAGAGTCAGTTGTTCCGATTGATGCCGACGGCGACGGCGAGGCCCTCAGCACGGACTGCGACGACGACGACCCGGGTGTCTACACCGGCGCGACGGAGCTATGTAACGGTCTGGACGACAATTGTGACGGCTTGCTCGATGAGAGCGGCTGCAGCTGCACGGTCGTCCATCTGCCCCGCGGCGGGGACGCGCACACCTACCAGCTGTGCACCGCCCCGCGCGCGTGGGCGGACGCTGCCGCCGACTGCGTAAGCTCCGGCTACCACCTCGCCGATCTCGATGACGAGACCGAGAACTCCGCGGTCTGGGCGGCTGCCGAAGCCGAAGACTCGACATCGACCTGGTGGATGGGCCTCAACGACCAGGCAGATGAAGGGCGCTTTGAGTGGTCGGGCGGAAGCGACAGCAGTTTTACGAGCTGGCGTCGGGGGGAGCCCAACGACTTTGGCGGGAACGAAGACTGCGGCGCGTGGGTGGACGACTCCGCCGGGCTCTGGAATGACAAACGTTGCACCGACGCCTTCCCTTATGTTTGTGAAGCGGGCTGCGACACCTTCGACCAGTGGCCAGACGCGGACGGCGACGGCTTCGGCGATGAATCTGCGGCCGCGGAGCGGAGCTGTAGCCTCCTTCCGAGCTACGCCAGCCAGGCCGGGGACTGCGACGACAACGCCCCCGACACGGCTCCGGGCGCCGCCGAGGTGTGTGATGGCGTGGACAGCGACTGCGACGGCCTGGCCGACGACGCCGATCCCGACGTGGATCCCGGCAGTATCGGAGCCTGGTACGCCGATCTCGACGGCGATGGCGCCGGCGCCGGAGCCGCGACCACGGCCTGCGAGCCCCCCGCCGCCAGCGTCGGATCAGACGGGGACTGCGACGACGATGACCCTACCTCCTACCCCGGCGCCACCGACATCTCTGGCGACGGCGTCGATCAGGATTGTGATGGGCGCGACGCCTGCACCTGGTATGCCGACGCCGACGGGGATGGCGCCGGCGACGGATCTGTCGCCACCGAGGACTGTGCCAATCCAGGCGGCGGCGTCGGCGTCGCCGGCGACTGCGACGACGCCGATCCGAGCCGGCACCCCGGCGCCACCGAGCTGTGGTACGACGGGGTGGATCAGGACTGCGACGGCAACGACGACGATCAGGACCAGGACGGGGACTCCGCGGGCACCGACTGCGACGACCGCGACGCCACCCGCTCCACTCTCGCGACTGAACAATGTAATGCCACCGACGACGACTGCGACGGAACCGCGGACGAAGAGAGCTGCCCCTGTGTCGCAGTGACGGAGTCGGACCGGCTCTACCTCTTCTGCGCCGATCTGTTGGCCTATGCCGATGCAGAAGCCCAGTGTGCGGGCTTCGGCTACGCCCTGGCCGACGTAGAGGACAGCACCGAGAACGGCTGGCTGTCAGCTACGGCGCTCAGCCTCGATCCGGGCACCAACTGGTGGTTCGGCCTGGAGGATCGTGATGTCGAAGCCGAGTACCTCTGGGCGACCGGCGGCGACAGCAGCTACACCAACTGGCGGAGCGGCGAGCCCAACAACTTCGATGGGGCCGAAGACTGTGTCAGCTGGGCGGCCACCGGCCTGGGCTACTGGAACGACTCCAGCTGCGCGAGCACCTATCCATCGGTGTGTGAGGCCGGATGCACCTTACGCTCTACGTGGCCCGACCTGGACGGCGACGGCGACGGCGACGGCACCGCGACGCCCACCCGTAGCTGCACCCCGGTCGCAGGCGAGGCCGAGAACGCCTCGGACTGTGACGACAGCGACGCCGCGGTATCTGGCACGGCGACCGAAGCCTGCAACGGGATTGACGACGATTGTGACGGTTTGACCGACGATACCGACCCCGACACCGACTTGGCGAGCCTCCCCTCCTGGTACCCTGATCTCGACAGCGACGGCTCAGGCTCTGGCGCCGGTATGGAGGCCTGTAGCCCCCCGCCGGGCACCGCCGCTGACGACGCGGACTGTGACGATTTCGACGCCAGCACCCACCCGGGGGCGATCGACATCGCCGGTGACGGGATCGACCAGGACTGCGACGGAGCAGATGACTGCCGGTATTACCTGGATTCTGACGGAGACGGCCACGGGGACCCCGCCACCGCAGTGGAGCGCTGCACGCCCGCCGCCGGAGAGGTCGCGCTCGGCGATGACTGCGACGACACCCGCGCCGACATCGCCCCCACCGAGCCAGAGCGTTGGTACGACGGCGTGGACCAGAACTGCGATGGCAACGACGACGACCAGGACGAGGATGGGGCGGTCGTCGCCGATGACTGTGACGATGAGGACCCGAGCCGACGCCCCTCCGCCGCCGAGGTGTGTAACGCCGAAGACGACAACTGCGACGGCGACACAGACGAGAGTGGGTGCCCGTGCGACGTGGTGACCTGGGGAGAGCACCAGTATCAGTTGTGTGTCGTGGACACGACGTGGGATGACGCCGCGCTCGCATGCGCCGCTACGGGCTACGCGCTCGTCGAGCTCGAAGACGGCCTGGAGAACGACGCGATTTGGGCGGCTGCGGAAGCGGCGGCCCCCGCAGCGGGCTTCTGGATGGGGCTCTCCGACCAGGGGTCGGAGGGCAGTTTCGTCTGGCAGAGCGGTGGGACCTCCAGCTACACCAACTGGCGGGCGGGCGAGCCCAATGACTTCGGTGGGGACGAAGACTGCGGGGTATGGGCCGACGATAGCTTGGGACAATGGAACGACAAGCCTTGCACGGATGTGAACGCCTACGTCTGCGAGGCGGGCTGTGTCACCTCCTCGTGGACGACAGACGCCGATGGGGACGGGGCCGGCGATGCCTCGGGCAGCGGAACGTGGGCCTGCACCGCGCCCGCCGGCACCGGACCGCCCACGGATTGTGACGACACCAGCGCCCTGGTCGGGCCTGACGCCACCGAGGCCTGCGACGGCATCGACAATGACTGCGACGGTGTCACCGACGACGACGACGCCGACGTCGATCTCAGCACCGCGGCCACCTGGTATACCGACGCGGACGCCGATGGCGCCGGGGCTGGGGCGGGCACCCTGTCGTGCTCCCCGATCGCGGGGGCCGCCACCACCGACGACGACTGCGATGACGGTGACCCGAGCCGGTTCCCGACGGCCACCGACGTGTCGGGCGACGGCATCGACCAGGACTGTGACGGCGCCGACGCCTGCTTGTACTACACCGACGCCGACGGCGACGGCTACGGAGACGACGGCACCGAGGTCGAGACCTGCACGCCCGGCGCGGGGTTGGCGGGGCAGGGAGGGGACTGCGATGATGCCGATCCGGCGCGTTCTCCGGCAGCATTGGAGACCTGGTACGACGGCGTGGACCAGGACTGCGACGGCAACGACACCGACCAGGACGGTGACGGCGAGCCCTACCCGGGCGACTGCGCCGACGCCGACCCGGCCCGCTCCAACCTCCACCTCGAGGTCTGCGACGGGCTGGATAACGACTGTGACGACACGATCGACGAGGCGGGGTGCCCGGTCGACCCCTGGTATCATAGCAGTCACGCATACTTGTTCTTCGACGAGGGCGAGACCTGGAACGGGGCCGCGGAGCGCTGCGCCGAGCTGGACTACCACCTGCTCGACCTGAGCGACTCCGCCGAGAATGACGCGGTCTTCGCCCAGGCTGAGGCCGCCAACCCCAGCACCGCGTGGTGGATCGGCCTCTCCGACCAGGCGGGCGAGGGCAGCTTCGATTGGCAGAGCGGCTCGACGGGGAGCTTCGTCCACTGGCGCTTGGGGGAGCCCAACGACTTCGGCGGCGCCGAAGATTGCGTCGCGTGGGCGGACAACAGCTTCGGGTACTGGAACGATCAGGGCTGCGAGGCTACCGCACCCTTCATCTGTGAGGCCGGCTGCGATCCGGTAGAGTGGTACGCCGACGGCGACGGCGATGGCTACGGCGCGGGCGGGCCGGCCGAGCGCGCGTGCACGCCCTCGCCCGGAAATGTCGCCTCTGACGAGGACTGCGACGATCTGGACCCCACCGTCTGGCCCGGCGCGCCAGAGCTGGCTGACGGCCTCGACAACGACTGCGATGGCGAGGTGGAGCTCGCCGACTCCGATGGCGACGGGGCGTCCGACAATCAGGAGGCCGAGTGGGGAACAGACCCCTTGAACCCCGACACCGACGGGGACGGCCGCTCCGACCGGGACGAGGGCGGCGAAGATCACGATCAAGACAGCCTGATCGACGCATTGGACGAAGACGACGATGGGGACGGGATCCCGAGCGTGACAGAGAACCAGATCGACACCGACGGCGATGGCGACCCGGAGACCGACCTCGATGGAGACGGCGTGATCAACAGCCTCGACGACGACAGCGACGGGGACCGGGTCCTCGACCGTGACGAGGCCACCGGCGACTGTGACGCTGACGGCGTCGTCGATTGGGCCGACGACGACATCTGCGCAATCGACAGTGACTCTACTCCTGCCGCCGACAGCGACAGCGAAAACCTGTGGATCAACCCCATCAAGAAACCTGACGACTGTGGATGCCAGGACAGCGGGGGCTCGCTCGGCCTGCTCCTGCTCGGCGCGCTCCTCATCCGACCGCGGCGCGAACGATGAGCGGCGTCCGTGAGCCGAACCCCCAACGATGGCCGCGATGGACCGCGGGTCCCGGAGCTGGCGGGCGTTACAAACAGAGCCCCGAAGACTTCGAGGTGGATGAACTGCCGTGGTGCAGGCCAGGAACCGATGGCGAACACCGCTGGTTGTTAGTAGAGAAAATTGACTACACCACTCCCGAGGTCGCGGACATCCTGGCGAGGCTCTGCGGCGTCCCACGGTCTGAGGTCGGCTATGCCGGACTGAAGGATCGGGCGGCCCGCACGCGGCAGGTGTTCACTGTGCCCGGTCAGGGCGGAATCGGGACCTTGCCGACCGGAATTCGACTATTGGAGAGCGGTCGCACACGACACAAGCTGCGAATCGGACAGCTCCGGGGCAACCGTTTCCGCATCCGCGTGAACGGCGGCGACCCCAGGATCGCGCAGCAGCGCGCGGCGCTCCTCTCCGAAAGTGGGCTTCCCAACTACTACGGACCCCAACGGCTCGCAAACGACTCCGCCGAAAGGGGCTACCAGCTGCTCCTCGGCGAAGCGCGCCCCGGGCCGATCGAAGAGACCAGGTTCGCGCTCTCCGCCTGGCAGGCGCTTCAGTTCAACCGGGTGCTCGCGGAGCGCGGGCGAGCGCGACTCGGCGGAGACCTGCTCGAAGACGGGGATCCAACCGGCCCCATGTATGGCTGGTCGATGCAGTGGCCCCAAGGCGAGGCCCTGGATCTCGAAGAGCGGATCCTGAACGAGAGTGGCGTGCCTTACGACGCCCTGAACCGTTTTCCCGCCTTGACGCGGGGCACCCGGAGGCCCCTCTGGGTGCCGGTGGCGCCGCGAATCGAACCAGACGCCGACGGGTTCTGGCTCCATGTACGCCTCCCCCCGGGGAGCTATGCCACGGTCGTGCTCGACGAGCTGCTGTAAAAGCCGGCCCGGCGGGTTAGCGGGCGGGCCCAGGAGGCGTGATGTACCGCTCTCTCAATGTGCTCGGCGGACCTTTGGTCCCCTGTTCCCACAAACCCAAGACCGGCTGGTTCCGCGACGGCTGTTGCAACACCGACGCCAACGACCGCGGCTCTCACACTATCTGTGCCGAGGTCACGACGGAGTTCCTCCAACACCTCGCCGACCGCGGCAACAACCTGATCGATCCGGTGCCACAGGTGCAGTTTCCGGGGCTCAAGCCCGGTGATCGCTGGTGCGTGGTGGCCGAGAGCTGGTACGACGCGGCGCGCGCCGGTCACGGCTGTCCTGTTGTGCTGGAGTCCACACACCAGTCGGCGCTCTCCGTGGTGCCCCTGGAGGTGCTCATGGCCCACGCTCTGGCGCCGGAGGCCTGAACACACGGTATCAGCTCAGCTTCTTGCACACATAGGGCCCAACGAGCAGGCCGGGGAGCGCGAGCGCCACGGTGAGCGTGAACCATCCGGCGTACCCAAAAGAGTCCGCCCCAAACCCGGATACCGCGCCCGCGAGGACACGGGTCAGCCCTGCGACGGCAGCGAGGATCGCGAAGCGGGTGGCGGCCTGAGCCCCCGTAGCCCCCCGAGTGAACGCCGCCATCAACGCCGCGGTTCCCAAGCCAGCCGACAGGCTCTCCACCACCGAGGCCCCGTAGACAGTCTGGACGCCGGGCCACAGGGCCGCGCCCGTGTAGGCGAGGTTGGAGAGGGCCTGCACAAGGGCAAGGGGCAAAAACGCGCGATAGAGGCCGATTCGGGTGATGAGCTCCCCGCCGGCGAGCGCACCGACCGCGGTGAGCGCCGCACCGAAGGTGGTCGAGAACATCCCCACCTCGGAGGCGCTCATGCCCATGTCGAGCCAGAAGGGCTTGACCATCGGGGCGATCGCCGCGTCCCCCAGCTTGTAGACCAACGCCAGGAAGATCAGGGCGGTCGCAGCGGGATCGCCGACCCAACCGTAGAGCGCCCGGAGCCACACCCTCAAAGAGTCGCTGGGCGGGGCAGGTGCCCGCGGCGCGGTCCAGAGCCCCGGGAGAAGGAGAGCACCAAACAAGGCCAACGAGAGAAAACCGTAGTCCCAACCGTAACGATCCCCCACCACCACCGCGCCTCCGCCAGCCAGGGCCATCGCGGCGCGGTAGGCCGCGACCCGAACCCCGTTGGCGCGCCCGTGCTGCTCTGGGGGCACTGCATTGGCAATATAACCATCAATGGCGATGTCCTGGGTCGCACTGCCCATCGCCAGCACCAGCAGGGTGAGCACGACGAGGTCAAGCGGCACCGAGACCGGGCTCACCAGGGCAGCCAACACCAACAGGCACGCCACGACTGTGGCGAGACCCGCCATCATCCAAACTCTGAGTCCAAAATAACGATCCACGAGCGGCGCCCACAAGGCCTTGAACGTCCAGGGCAGCCCAAGCAGGCTCAGCACCCCCAGCGTACCGAGATCAACCCCGCGCTCCCTGAGCCACACCGGCACGAGCTCGTTGACGACGCCAAAGGGCAAGCCCGAGGCCAGCTCGAAGATCACGACCGTCGCCACGAGGCGCGCGCTCGACGGGCGGGCCCAGGCCGGCCCCTGGGTGCGCTGTCCTATCTCAGCCATCCGCCTTCTCCGCCGTCTCTACGATAGTCTCGGGCGCGGGATGCTCCACGACGTCCAGGAGCCAGATCCGGCCCCGGGGCAGGGGCATACCCGAGGGGAATAACGGATGAGGCGCGACCGTCAGCACCGCGCCCCGGTCACCCAGCGGCAGCGCCGACGGAAAACCACCGCGCTCAGCCTGCCATAACGCCGCCGCCCGTAGGCGACGGAGCCCTGCGATCAGGCCCTCCCCCCGGGAGAGCACCGTGCCGAGCTCGGCTGGGCGCCGGGGCGCGCCAGACACCGCCGACAACCAGGACAAGCCCTCGGTGTTGAGCTCGCGGCCCCGCGCGCCGTCACGCACCCGCAGCTCAACGCCGCCGAGATCGAAAGGCACCGACTGCGCCGGGCCACCCTGGGAGAACAGCCGCAGCCGGGCGTCAGCCCGTCCAATCGACAGGTCGAGCAGCGCTGCGCGAACCAACAGTTCGTGATCCTCCTCCGCATCGGGATCCGGCCAGGGCCCCGCCCAACCCAACGCCGCCAGCAGCAGCACTCCGCGGGCCTGCGCGCGCCACGGGGGCACCTCGCGGCTCCCCAGCCCCAGCACCACCTCCCCCGGCGGCGTCTGGCCCGAGAGCATCGCTTCAAGGTCCTCTTCGCGGCAGCGGACCTCGCCATCTGCCCGCGACGGGGCGCCGAAGCGTACGAGGGGCTGCCCGGCGTTCGTCGCGATCGTGTAGACCTCTTCCGGCCGCTCGCGGACGTGGGTCGGCAGGGGCTCATCGGGCGAGAGTCCTCGGCGCGATGGGAGGATCCTCAAGCAGAACACGGCGTCCTCCGACCACAACCACGGCCGGGCGAACGGGCTCGTGGCCAGGCGTTGGAGGATCAGCACTTCGCGCATGGGGGGGCCTACAGTACAAGCAAATCGGGCGGTGTCCAACAGCGTGCTCGGTGTGCCGACAACACCGGGCTCCGCAGGGTCGCGGATGTCGGGCCGCGCGTCAAGCCTCGGCGCCCCCCGGCGACGACAGCGGCCGGAGATAGGGCCCGATCAGCGAGCGACTCTCACCGATCAACACCGAAGGCGACCCCTCCGCCAGCACCTGTCCTCCCGACGCACCGGCGCCCGGACCGAGCTCGATCAAGTGGTCCATCACCGCGAGGAGCCGAGGATCGTGGTCGACCAGGAGCACACTCCCCCCTTCCTCCACCAACTGACGAAGACAGAGGAGCAGGCGCTCCAGGTCGGCGGGATGGAGCCCGATAGACGGCTCGTCCAACACATAAAGCGTGCCTGCGACCTCACCCGGACGACCGAGCTCTCGTGACAGTCGAAGCCGTTGCCGCTCACCCCCCGAGAGGCTGCGTTCGCTCCGACCGAGGCTCAGGTGCCCCAACCCAAGTGTCACCATCTGGGACAGCACACCGGCGATCCGCCGATGGCGGTGGAGCCGTACCCGGAGCTCGTGAACCGGTCGTTCGAGGAGCTCGGCCAGACTGATTCCAAGAAAACGTAACTCTGCCGCTGACTGTTGATAGCGCCTCCCCTCACAGGCGGTACAGGGCACGACCACCGGCGGCAGGAGCTCGAGCGGCAGCCGCTCCACTCCCTCGCCCCGGCAACGTTCACAACGGGCACCGGCACGCGCCAGACTCAAGCTCTCCGGCGTCAGGCCCAAGGTCCGCGCCGCGCTCGTGCCCGCCCACAACGCCCGCAACATGCCCCACACGCCCAGGGTATTCACGACGAGACTCCCGCCCGCCGAGCCGTCACTCACCACCACCCGACTGAGGGCTTCGAGTCCGTCGATACGCTCGAAAGGCAGGGGCGCGACGGATGCGCCGCCGAGCTCCACGAGGAGGGCGCGCGCCAGAGTGTCCACCACGAGGCTCGACTTTCCCGATCCGGAGCGCCCAGTGACCCCCACGAGGCGCCCCAGCGGAAAACGCAGGTCCACACCGCGGAGGTTTCTTCCGCGGGCTCCGCGCAGACTCAACCATCGCGGTGGGGCGTCGGGCGCGCTGCCCGGGAGAAGCTGGCTTCGACCCGAGAGCCACCGCCCTGTGACGGTGTCAGCGGCGAAAAGCCCCGCTGGCGACCCGTCATAGACCACCTGCCCCCCCTCGCTCCCCGCGCCCGGGCCAAAGTCAATGACCCGATCGGCCCGACGGAGCAGCACCGGATCGTGCTCGACCACGATCACCGTGTTGGGGCCCGTCGTCTCAAAACCCTGGTGAAGCCGTTCGATCACCTCGGCGAGACGGAGCGCCTCCATTGGGTGGAGCCCGGCGGTCGGCTCATCCAATACATAGAGCCCACCACCCACGCCGGTGGCCGCCGCGGCGACGAGCCGGACTCGGCGGCGTTCCCCGCCCGAGAGGCTATGGGCCGGTCGATCCAGGCTGAGGTAGGCCAGCCCCGCGCGCTCCAGAAGATCGAGGCGACGATCCATCTCCTGGTCGAGGAGCGAGCCTTGATCTATGTCTTTCAGCCATTCCCGCAGCTCGAGCACCGTCAGCGCGAGGAGCTCGGCGATCGTTCGGCCGCCGAGCCGCACGACGCGCCCGGCGACGCCAAGGCGGGTACCCGCACACTCCGGGCAGCGCGCCTCGTGGAGCACGCTCTGGCCCACCCGGGTGTGGGCTCGCGCCGCGAGCCGCTCCACGTGCCCCTCCAGGCCCGGCGCGCCTCGAAGGAGGATGCTGCGTTGTAAATCCGTGAGGTCCTTCCACGCGACATCGGAAGGGATCTCCAGCCGATCGAGGGCGGGTCGGAGGCGCCGGGTCAACGCGGGCGTCCACGCAGCCAGGGCTCCGCGCTCCAAGCTCCGATCCGGGTGGGTCACCAGCCGGGCGGGATCCACCTCGCGGAGCATGCCGTGGCCGCGGCACCGAATACACCAGCCCGAACGCCGACCGGGCATCAGCGTCGCCGGGGTCGGTGCCGGGACGCGGAGATCGTGCACCGCGCACCATGGCGCGCGGCTGTACACATGATCCTCGTCCTCCACCCGCACGATCGCGCGGTCCGCCCCCAGCGCCCAGGCGACCGCGAGGCTGTCGGCGAGCCGTTCACGTCGTTCCGGCCCGCTCCGGATCCGGTCCACCACGGCGTCGACGTCGTGGGGCACCCGGGCATCAACCGGAGGAATCTCGTCAATCAACCCAACTTTTCCGTCGACCTCCACGCGCGCGACCCCCTGCCGGGTGAGACGCGCAAGCAGCGGCCCGATGCCGCCAGCGACACGCCGCTGGACCGGCGCGCGCACGGTGAGCCGCAGCCCGGGCGGGAGGGTCATGAGTGAATGTACTGCTTGATCCAAGGTATAGCTGACCAGCACCGCGTCGCACTGCGGACAGCTCGTGGTGCCACGGATACCCACCAGGTGTGCGAGCAGGTCTTCGAGACCCGCCTCGGCTGCCACCGTGGCGCGGAGCTCACCACGTCCCGGCCCAGGATCACCCCGCTGGGACAGGCCGACTGAGGGAGGAAGTCCAGTCAGAAGCCGAAAAGGTGGCGCTGGTAATGACGCGATCCGCCGGCGTGCAGAGCCCGACAAGGTCTCGACAAAACGGCGGAGCGACTCCGCGTGGAGCGTGTCAAAAGCAAGGCTGCTCTTGCCACTTCCCGAGACGCCGGTAAGGACGACCAGCTGCCCGGCGGGAATGTCCAGGTCCACGTCTCGGAGTCCGTGCAGGGTCGCGCCTCGAAGGCGGATCATTCGGGTGGATCTCCCGAGTCGTCGCGGACCACTACACGCCCGGCCCGACGTTGCTCGGCGGCGGGCCAGGGACAGTGACGGCAGCCGCGGCCACAACAGGCGCCCTGCCGCCGGAGGTGGCCCGCGGTCATGACAAAAAGTCCCGTCAACGGGTCCATATACCCGGCGAGTCCGCGCGCATCCGCCTGATCGTGCGCGGCTACCTGCCGCGGAGTGAGGGTCATCCGCCCCGGTTAGCCGACCCGCGTGCGGCGGTCACGACCCGCCATCTCGGGCCAAATCGGAGTGGAGCGAATGGCCCGGGGTACAAGCCGCGCGCGGGGTGGTTAAGCACGCGCTCCTTTCCGGAGCCCCGATGCCCCAGACCCGTCAGATTGGCCTTTCGCTTGGCGCCGACATCTGTTGGCCCGCTTGTTTCGAGGAGATCCTCACGCAGCTGAAGCTCGACATCCCGGTCAACGGTGACCGACTACGTTTCGAGACTGAGCGAGTCACGATCGAGCCCTACAACCTGCAGAAACCTGTCAAGTACGACATGGTGCTCGACCGGATCAGCCACTGGTTCCCGATGACCCGCGAGTGGGTCAAGAAGATCATGGTCATGGACGGGGTCTACGTCCTCAACAACCCGTGGACCATCCAGTCCGCCGAAAAACACACCACCTATGCGGCGATGATGCGACTCGGCTTCCCGGTACCCGAGACGGCCATCCTGCCGGCGAAAGAGTACAAGGATGAGTGGGACAACCTGGTGACCATGCGCCGCTATGGCAAGCTCTTCTCGTTGGAGAAGGCGGGCGACAGCGTCGGTTGGCCCCACTTCATCAAGCCTTATGACGGAGGTGCATGGCGCGGGGTGACCCGGGTGAAGGACCCGGCGGCGCTTCAGGCCGCCTACAACGACTCGGGTACGCAGATCATGCACCTCCAGAAGGCCGTTGATCCCTACGACATCTTCGTCCGCGGCCTCGGCATCGGCCCGCAGGTCAACATCATGAAGTACAACCCCACCGCGCCGCTCCACGCGCGCTACGAGGTGGCCTTCAACTTCCTCGACGCCGAAGGCTGGCGCACGATGACGCGGTACACCCGTGTCATCAACGCCTTCTTCTGTTGGGACTACAACTCGTGTGAGGCGCTCCGGCAGGACGGCATCCTCCACCCCATCGACTTCGCCAACGCCTGCCCGGACTCGCAGGTCACGAGCCTCCACTTCCACTTCCCATGGGTCGTGAAGTCCCTGCTCCGCTGGTCGCTCTTCTGCGCCGCTTACAAACGGAAGCCCAACCTGAACCCGAACTGGGCGCCCTACCTGGCGATCGCGGACGAGGACATCTCCTTCCCAGAGAAGCTGGAGAAGTACGACGCCCTCGCGCGCGCGCACTTCGATTCGGACCGCTTCGAGGAGTTCAGCGAGACCCACCTCAAGCACCTCGACGAGGTGGCCTGGGAGTTCTTTGGGACGGAGCGATGCCGGGAGATCTTCCGAGAAAAAGTGGCCGCCCTCTTTCCGAAACACGAGATCGACGAGTTCACGGATCACTACTTCGGCCTGGTGCAGTTCTGGCGCAAGACCGAAGCCGAGCGCGTGGGGCGGGCTTCGTGAGACGTACGCTCTTCGATTGGTTCAGCCCCGAGCTCAATCGAAAGATGGAGGTCGCCCGGTTTGGCGAGGCGGGTCGGCCCGTTGTCCTGTTCCCGACCGCGGGCGGGGACTACCTGGAGTGCGAACGGTTCCGGTTGATCGAGGTGTGTGCTCCATTGATCGAGGCCGGACGTGTCCGGATCTACACCTGCGGGAGCATCTCGGGGGAAGGCTGGCTGGACAGCAAGGCGCCCCCATGGCACAAGTCCTGGTTACAAAGCCGGTTTGATCAGTACCTCGTGAGCGGCCTCGTGCCCTTCATCCGTGGTGACGTAGGCGATCCCGAAGCCCGGCTGGTGGGGGTCGGCGCCTCCCTCGGGGCGTACAACGCGGTGAATGCGGCCTGCCGTCATCCCGATCTCTTCTCTCTCACCATCGCGATGTCGGGCACCTACGACTTCGACCGGTGGATGAGCGGATACCGGGACGACAACTACGTCCAGAACCAGCCCTTCTACTACCTCCCCAACCTCTCGAGCGGGCCGACCTTGGATTGGCTTCGCCGAAGCCGGATACACCTCGCCTCAGGTCAGGGCCGCTGGGAGGCCCCCTGGGAGAGCGTCCGGCTCGGACAGATGTTGGGAGCGCGGGGCATACCCAACTACGTCGATCTGTGGGGCAAGGACGTCGACCACGATTGGCCCACGTGGCGTACGATGTTGCCGATGTTCCTGGACCGGCTCGTATGAAGCTCCACGTGGTGGACGGCACCTGGGAGCTGTTTCGAGCACACTTTTCGAAGCGGCCGCGCGCGGAGGTGGATGGCCGGGACGTGAAAGCGACGCTCGGCGTCTTGGACTCTCTGCTCGCCTTGATACAGGACCCCGCCGAACACGTGACCCACATCGCCGTCGCGTTCGACAACCCTATCCGTTCGTTCAGAAACGACCTTTTTCCGGGCTACAAGACCGATGAAGGCGTGCCCCCCGAGCTGCTCGGGCAGTTTGACCTGGTCGAGGAGGCGACCGCTGCGTTGGGTGTCGTCGTCTGGCGGATGGGGCCCTATGAGTGTGACGACGCCCTCGCTACGGCCGCGGTGCGCTACGCGTCAGAAGTGGAAGAAGTGCGTATCTGTACGCCGGATAAGGACCTGGGACAGGCGGTGGGGGACGCGGGGCCGGGCGCCCGGGTGGTGCAGGTGGATCGGCTCAACGGCCGGGTGCTCGACGTCGAGGGGGTCCGGCAGCGTCTCGGCGTCTCCCCAGCCTCTGTGCCCGATTATTTCGCGCTGGTCGGTGACGACGCGGACGGCATCCCCGGTCTTCCGGGCTTTGGAGCCCGCTCCGCCGCCGCCCTGCTCAACCGCTGGGGGCACCTGGAGCAGATCCCACGGGAACGCCCAGAGCTTTGGGAGCTCCGGGGGGCGGGGCGGCTCGCAGCGGTGCTGCGGGAGCGGTGGAGCGACGCGCTGTTGTACCGGACGCTGGCCACGCTCGTGACCGACGTGCCCCTGGCTGAGTCCCTCGACGACCTCCGTTGGCGCGGGCCCACCCCCGCGCTGACTCCGCTGCTCATCGGGCTTCGGGCGCAGCGCCTGCTACAGCGTGCCCTGGCCGCACCGGTGCAGGCGGGCGCCTGATGGAGCCGCTGCTCGGCAACGAGCTCGTGCGGAGCCGTCTGTGGCGTGCTGCGGCAGAAGACCGTTTGCATCATTGTTATCTCTTCGAGGGTCCGCGCGGCGTAGGCAAGGCCCGCATGGCCCTGACGCTCGCGATGGCCGCCAACTGCGCACTGCCCCTCGACCGAGCGCCTTGCGGCACCTGCTCGTCATGCCGTGCGATCCTTACCGGTGTACATCCCGATATTCTCATCGTCGAGCCGGAACCGGGACGGGCGACTCGGATCCTCTCGGTCGATCAGGCCCGTGCGGTGCTGTCGGCGCTCACCCTCCAACGCCACTCGGCGCGCCGGCGCTTTGTCATCCTCGATCCAGCCGACGCGCTCAACGAAGAGGCGGCGAACGCCCTGCTCAAGACCCTGGAAGAGCCGCCCGACGGCACGCACTTCTTCCTGATCAGCAGCCGGGGCGCCGGACTCCTGCCGACGGTGCGCAGCCGGTCCTTACGCGTGAGGTTCAGCGCGCTGCCCACCGCGAGCGTCGCCAACTTCCTCGTGGCCCGAGGCCATGATCCCTCCCACGCGGATCGCGCGGAAGGCAGCCTTGGCCGGGCCTTGGAGCTCGTGGAGGACGCCACCGCACGGGCGGAGCTGCTCGCCGCGCTCCTTGGCGCGATCGGCCAGCCTCTGCACCGCCTCTTCAGCTTCACCGAGGAGCGGGGCAAGAAAGAGGCGGGAGACTCCCTGGCGGAGGCGGTCGTGAACCTCGTCGAGGAGCTCCTTCGGGATGTGGTGGTGGTGGCCCAGGATCCAGAAGGCTCGAGCCTGACCGTACGCCCGCTATACCCCGAACAGCGTCCACTCCTCCTCGCCTGGGCGGCCGCGCTCTGGCCGGGCGGCGTTGCCCGGATGGGGGCTCATCTCCAGGCGGCCCGCGAGCGCCTCCGCTCCAACGTGAACGGACGCGTCGTGCTGGAGGCGCTGCTCTCCCACCTCAACCTCGAGCTCGCCGCCGCGCCTCGCCGTCCGCCCGGTCACGCCCGTGGCTGACGCCCGAGAAGAACGACCCACGCCGGCACGAAGGGCGCGGCCTCGGCGCGTCGTACCCTCGATCTCCCACCCCCCGGGAAGCCCCGATGACTGACTCCCACTGTCACCTCGACCCTGTCGCGCTCGGCGGCGACGAAGCCGTAGACGCCGCGATCCAGCGAGCGGTCGCCGCCGGGGTGCACCGGATGATCACCATTGGCGCCGGCTACGGCGTCGCGGGCGCACCGCGGGCGGTCGCCGTCGCGGAGCGTCATCCCACGCGTATTCGAGCGACGGTCGGGCTACACCCTCACGACGCACGTGAGGGGGACGACCTCTCGTTGGATGCGCTCTTTTCCCTGGCGACTCATCCGTTCGTGGTAGCGCTGGGCGAGATGGGGCTCGACTTCCACTACGACTTTTCGCCACGTGATGTCCAGCGCACGATGTTCCGCCTCCAGCTCAAGATGGCGCGCCGCCTCAACCGGCCAGTGGTGATTCACGACCGGGAGAGTGAAGGAGAAACTCTCCAAATTCTGGATCAGGAGGCAGCGTGGGACACCGGGGTGATCTACCACTGCTACACCGGCGACGCCGCGGCGATGCGTCAGATCACCGAGCGCGGCGGCTATGTGTCGATCCCGGGCATCGTAACCTTCAAAAATGCGGGTACTATGCGTGAAGTTGCGGCAAGCTGTCCTGAAGACCGGCTGCTGATCGAGACCGACAGCCCCTTCCTCGCGCCGGTGCCCCATCGCGGAAAAAAGAACGAACCGGCCTTCGTTCCGCTCGTCGCCGCAGCCGTCGCGGCGCTCCGGGGGATGGAGCCAGCGGCGCTCACCGACATCACGGACCAGAACGCAGCACGAATCTTCGGATGGCCTGAAACAACCGCCTGAAGCATCACGATCCGCGAGGGTGCTCCGACCCGGACGTTTCGGTAGCCCTGCCGGCGAAAGTTGAGCTATACGTGCGCGCGATTGGAGTCACGATGTATCCGAAACAACTCGCCGCGTTCGGCCCGGGACGCTTCGCATCCTGGAGCTTCCTCCTCATCCTGGCGGTCGGCGCCTGTATCGTCCCGGCCGACGGCAGTGACGACGACGACAAGACCGACTGTACGTCCGGAACCTGCATCAGCGCTGAGGACTGTAGCGACGGCGTGGACAATGACGGCGATGGCTACGTCGACGGAGATGACTACGACTGCGAATCATCCGGTACGGGCGACGAGATCTGCGACGACGGCGTCGACAACGACGGCGACGGGTTCGTGGACACCGACGACTACGACTGCGACGGCACCTACACCGGCGCTGAGATCTGCGACGACGGCATCGACAACGACGGCGACGGCTATGTCGACACCGACGACTACGACTGTCCGAGCTTCGACTTTGAGGGGCTCGTGTCGGGCGCCTGCGAAGACGGTCTCGACAACGACGGCAACGGCTTCGCCGACTGTGACGACTTCTCCTGCCAGTACAACCTGGACATCACGTCATGCGGCCGGGAGAGCACCGCAGAAGAGTGCTCGGACACCACGGACAATGACGGTGACACCTACGTGGACTGCGACGACCTGTCGTGCGCGTGGGCGCCCTCTTGCGGCGGCGACGGCCAGACCGAGCAGGACGATGCCACCTGCTCCGACGGCCTCGACAACGAAGGCGACGGCTTCATCGACTGTGACGATTTCTCCTGCCTCTACACCACGTCGGTCACGGTCTGCCGCCCGTCGTGAGCCGCAGAAGGTCGGCGCTCCACACGGCCTCCCGCGCGCCCACCCAGAGCCGCCCCTGGTGAACCGCCAGACACCAGGGCCGCTCGGTCTTCAGGTCCACCCGCCGCAGAATCTCGCCGTCGCGGCGGAAGATCTCGCCATCCATGATCGCCCACAACGCGCCGTCCGGGGCCACGTGCAGCGCGGTCGGCTCCGTACAAAGCTGGCCGTCGGCACGCCTCGCCGCCGACCAGGTGCCGGCACGGTACACGTGAAGCCCTCCCGCGACGGCGACCCACAGGCTCCCGGCCGCGAACGCCACATGGCGGATGGGCGGCAGCCGCGTCGGAGTCCGTGCGCCCCTCACCGCCCGCTGCTCTCCCGCCTCAAACTTGCGTAGACGGCCGACGTTGATCTCGTGGAGCTCTCCTGTACGCGTTCCGCCCCAGGCCCGAAGCACCCCATCCACTTCCCCTGCGGCGAGGCACAAACAATCCGCCGGCCCCTCCCCGCCTTGCAGGCGCGTCCGCCACGCGACCAGGAGAGACGCGCCAAACGGGCAGAGGGCGAGCAGATCATCCCAACCATCCTCCTGATCCCGCCCGTGGCGCTGCGCCGACGGCTCAGTGAGGTCCAGCCCCGAGGCGCCCAGCGGCACGCGGTAGAGGCTCTGCGCCGTGCCGACGTACAGCACGCCACCAGCCACCGCCAGCGCTTCCACCCGCCGCGCCTCACGACGCGCGCCCACCGGCCACTCAAAGGGCACAAACCGGCCGTCGGACCAGAAAAACAGGCCGTAGTCCGACCCAAGCGCGAGGCGACCGTCCGGGAGGCTCAACAGGGTCCGGATCGTCGCCGCGGGGTGCTCCCCCACATCCTGGGCCCGCCAGCGCCGCACCGGGTCAGGCATGATCAACCACCCGAATCGGCTCCCGAGTCTTCAATCCAGCCGGGGGGCAGCGCCTTGAGCGTCACGACCAGGTCGGGTGTGTCGAGATCGTTGCTGCGGATTCGCAGCTCCCCGGTGACAGCCTGGTCGTCGGGCAAGGTGGCAACGACGATGTAGTCGTACCCGGTGCCCGGCGGGATCACGACGTCTTCCACCTCGTCAAAATAGAAGATGTCGGTCCGGGTCATCACCGCCATCTCGTCGATGTTGACGTTGCCGTCGGCGATAGAAGCGACATTGAACTCCACGCTGCGCGCGTAGTCAGGGTCGCAGTCGGTGATCACCACTTCGGCCGGCGTGACCTGGATCTGCGCCTCGCCTACGGCCCCTTCGTTCTTGTCCGCCGGCACCTGCACGGTGGTCTCGACGCCGCCGCACGCGCCCAGGAGGCACAATCCCCACACTCGCATCCTGACCCCCGCTCGGCGTGAACCCGCTCCACCCCGCCGCGCGGGAGTTTAGAACATCGCGATGCGAGCTGCACCCCCGACACGCACTGATCTTCAAACACCGCCGTTGGGCGCCGAGCTCGAGGTGGTGGTCGAGGTGCCCCGCTTCGGACTGGTCAAGTGGGAGCTTCACGGCGGGCGGCGGCGCCTCGGCTACATCTCGCCGTTCCCCTGCCCGTTCAACTACGGTTTTGTGCCCGATACGCTCGCCCCCGACGGTGATCCCCTCGACGCGGTCGTGCTCGGGGCCAGACGCCGCTCGGGTACTCGTATACGCGGCGTGCTCGTCGCCGCACTTGATTTTGTCGACGACGGGACTCCGGATCCCAAACTGGTGCTGTGCCCGGACGGCTATACGTTGCAGCATCGAGATCGCAAGGACGTACTTACATTTTTCAGGTTCTACGCATATGCGCGGGCCCTGCTCAACCGGCTCAAGGGCAAACGCGGCCCCTGCCGATGTGAGGGAATCCGTTGGGCAAGCCCAGCGCGTCAGGAGACCCTGGGCGCCTGAGCGGCCTCAGTCCTGCGCCACCTGCGCCGGCGCGTTCTGGTCGGCTTCGGGGGTGTGGACCGGGAACGAAGGCGTCGTGCCGCGGTTGGCGCGGGTGCGTTTCGCCTGCTTGCCGGCGTTCTTTTTGCGGAGGTGACGACGAAACTCAGTCTGGGCGGTATTAGAAGCCATCGCTCGCTCGAAGGAAGGCCGGCGGTCTATATCGCCGTGGCGCCGGTGTCAAAGCAGAACGACGCGGGTGGGGCTTGCCCCCGCGCAAACGGCGTGCAAAATTGGCAGAATGCGAACCACACCTGCCCTCTGCTGCGCCCTGCTAGCGACCTCTGGACTGCTTGGCGGCTGTGGCAGGATCGACGACGCCGCCGCGACCCTCAATCCCGTAGTCGTGCAAGGCCTGTATCTGGGCCTCGATCTGCCCAGCTCTCTGCTCTCGCTCGCCAACGGGGACGAGAACAACGGCACCTTCGCCTACAGCGCGATCTGTAAGGTCTTCCTGGCGTATCTCAGCGCCGGCGGCGGTGACTCGCCGGTGGACGGTGCCGACGTACGATTCGACTCGCGCGCCTCGGGTCGTATCGATCTCCGTGAGGAGTCCGAGGGCAAGTACATCGGCGACGCGACGGACGGACTTGAGTATGTTCCTGGGGAAAGCGCAGAGCTCAAGGTGCAGCTCGACGGTGGCGATGGGGAGGTGGACGGCCGCACCCCCGACGCTCCCGAAGAGATCGAGCTCCCTGAGAGCGTCGCGAAGGGCTCGCGCTTCCAGGTTCATCTCCCGGGCGGCGGCTACGACAACATGATCGTCGCGCTGTACCACCTCGACAGCGGCAAGGTCTCGTGGGAGAACCTGCCGACCGATTTTGAAGGGCTGTACGAGTTCACGCGCCCGGACGAGGCGGTGGACACCGTTACCGTGCCCTCCGAGGCAGTCGAACGCTCGGGGTCCTATGTGGTCGGCGTCGCGGGGATGGTGATCGGAGAAGTGGAAGGGTTTGACGGCGTCAACACCGCGCTCTCCACCTTCATGGCGGGGCGCGTGGCGGTCCGGTACCTGGACGTCAACTGAGAGCTTCCGACTACTCCAAGCAGGGTACTTTCCAAATCGTCGGATTGATACCTTCCGACACCTGATAGAACGCCGCGCCGGCCGGGTCGTAGCCGATGCCCTCACCCTGCTCCTCCTCGGCGCCTAAAAGCTCGGTGACCGTGGCCGCCCCGATGTCGTCGAGGCCTCCGTCGGCCAGCGTCAGCTCGAGCACACTATCGTAAGTTCGCAGCAAAAGTCGGCGTCCATCCGGCCACAAGGAGGCATCCGTCACAAGCCGCCCGCCCGCGGAGTCGGACTCGTCGATGATCTGAAGCTCCCCCAGAGGCGTCACGGGCTGGGCAACCCCCGGCTTGGCGGTGGAGACCGCATAGAGACGCACGAGGCCGTCGGGATCTTTTGAGAACAGCACAGGTCTACCGGTCGGATCCACCACCATGCCCTCGACATCCTCCAAGACGTCGACGTAGAAGAACAGGAAGGACTCCGGCTCGAGGGTCTGGGGCAGAACGGTGCTCCCATCGAGCAGATTGGGCTCCACGATCCGATGGATGCTGCGCTCGGGCCGGGAGCGGGTGTTGTCGCCCGTGTCTCCCACCCAGAGGCACCAGCCCTCCGCGCAGGTCGTCAGCGCGAGCGACTCAAAATCGAGGTTCTCTACCCCATCCAACGTGAGCGTCCCGAGGCTCGTGCCGTCCGTACCGATCGCGTATACCGCAGGATGCCCACCACGATCTTCGAGCACCCACAACACACCTGGGTTGAGCTGTGAGGGGACTACCCCGCTGATCTCCTCAAGGGTCGCGTCCGCGACCACTCCGGTAGCGACCGCCGCTCCCCACGCCGCGCACGGCGGCGGCGTGCTCGGACCGGTGTCGACCGGTGGCACACTCTCGACGTAAATCCTGGAGCCGGTGTCGGTGGCCGTGTCGTCGGCCTGGCTCGACTCGCTGCCCGACGGGGCGGTCGACTCAGAAGGCTGGGCAGAACCAGCCTTGCCCCCGGGAGTGGTGCCCGAGCACGCGAGAAGGAGCAACCACATCGGCGTATTCTAATCAAGTTCGGCGACGGTCGCCGGCAGACGTCGGCCATGGTCGGGGGCGCGGCGGCATGTCGAGAGGAGCGGCCAGAACGGGCCCTCGTTTGCCGGCCCGGATACATGCCGCTCATGGCTGAACCAGCAGAGCGGGTCCTGGCAGAGCTCGGCAGGATCCACACCTTTTTCCCCATCCTGCAGAGCTTGGGCAACCGCTGGGCCGCGAGCCGGCCATGGGAACACCAGCGGGTGGGGCTCAACCTGCACATGACGTCGCTCAGCGCGGCCTTCGTGTCCGAGCTCGTGCTCGGCGGCGGCGAATGGGCGATCCGCGCCGCGTCGAGCGCGACCATACAGCCCGGGGTCGTGACCCACCTCCAGCGGCTTGGGGTGCAGGTGTTCGCGGACGGCGCCCGCGATGGACTCGCGGAGATCACCGCATGGGAGCCCAACTACTTCATGGACGTCAACTTTGGACTCGGCGCAGCCTTGCTCCGCGCGGGCGCCACGCCACGGGCAGGGGTGGAGCTGTCCAGGAGCGGGATCCAGACGTTACGTCGAATCGACGGCCTCCCGTTCGCGATGATCAACGCCGATGAGGGGCGGATCAAGCCAGCAGTGGAGAACCGGCATGGCGTCGGCGAGAGCATCTGGCACGCGTTTTCGCGGATCACGGGCATTCACCTTGCAGGACACCGAGTCGTCGTGGTGGGCTATGGCCCGGTGGGGGCTGGGGTTGCGGCTTACGCCCGCGCGCGCGGCGCCGCGGTCGAAGTGGTCGAAATCGCCCCAGTACGTAGGTTGATCGCTCATTACGATGGCTACCCAACGCCTCCCCTCCACCAGGCCCTTCCGGGCGCCCAGGTGGTGGTGACCGCGACCGGTCGCACGCGTGCTTTGGCCCTGCCAGATCTCAAGAAGCTACGTTCGGGCTGCGTTTTGGTGAATGCCGGTCGCGGCGACGACGAGCTCGACGTCAGCAGCCTTCGCGAAGAGTCCGAGGCGATCGACCACGTGAGCAAACGGGTCGCGAAATACCGGCTCCCTGGCGGGCCGGAGCTCGTGGTCCTCACCGACGGCCACCCGCTGAACATCGTGCTCAGCGCGGGCTCACCCGAGCCTGTCTTGCTCCACTTTGCGGTAGCAGGGCTGGCGCTCGAGTGGGCGACGAGCGCCGACCTCGTACCGGGAGAGCACTGGCTCGCGCCAGGAATCGAGGAAGAAGCCGCGAGACTCGCACTCAAGGCGCTGGGCCATGAGCCGTGACCGTCGCCGAGCCAGGGTCGCGGGTCGAAGCGGCGTGGCAGTGCCTGACGCGCGGCGACTACCTTGGCGTGCTTGAGCAGCTCGCGGAGGTGCCGCTGGCCCCGCCTCTGCGCGGCCGCGCCTGGGCGTGGAAGGGTCAGGCATTGACGGAGCTGGGTCGGCACGAGGAGGCCGCAGGCGCGCTGATGGAGGCCATCCGCGAGGCACGGCGCCTGGGAGACCACGACGACCTCGTCGCCCTGCGCGCGCTGTTGGACCGGGTGCGCGCGGTTCAGGCCGCGGAAGAGCTCGGCACACGAGAGCAGGCGCGCGACCGAGCCCTCGCGGCGCTGTCGCGCCAGGAGCTGCTCGATGGTGTAGCTCCCGGCGAGAGGGTCGACCGGCTGCTCCGCCAGGCCAACGTGTGGATCGATCTTGGACGGGCCGAAGAGGCAGCCTGTAACCTGGAAGATGCGTTATCCGAGGCGGACGCCCTCGGTGAGCTCAGAGCACGCGTGCTCACGCGGCTGTGCCAGTTGCGGTTGCCCGCGGCGCTCCGGCCAGCGTCGGCTGAGCTCCTGCTGTATACGGCGTGGCGCCTGGCCGACGAGCACGACGACACCAACCTCATCGCCGCCACCGCGAGCGCGGCGCGCGCGGCAGGCCTGCCCACGCCGGCCGCCCCTGGTTTTTGAGGTGCTGCTGAGTCTTCTTCGACACGGCACCGCCGACGCCAACGCCTGGGATCATGGGCGCCGGCTGACCGCCGTGGGCCGCGCGGAGGTGGAGCTGATCGCGGGTGGCCTCGTGCGCGCGGGCTTCCGACCGGGCATCATCCTGGCCAGCCCGTTGCTCCGGGCGCAGGAGACCGCGAGGATCGTGGCGCACCATTTCCCGGAAGTTCCGCTGGTGACTCAGGAGCTGCTCGCCGCGGGCTCGGCTGAGAGCCTGATGTGGATCGCCGCGGATCAGCAGGATCCGATGTTGGTGGGACACGAGCCCACGCTCGGAATGCTCGCGGCCAGGCTGATGGGGGCGCCGATGAACGCTCTCCCCATGGAGCGGGCGGGGATCGCGGTCTTTGAGGTGGACCGCCTTCCAGCAACCCGGCCGGCCCGCCTGCTCCTCTGGTCAAGCCCGAAGTGGGCGGGAGGGTGAACGTGGATCACGGCAGCCCTCCCCTCCCCTCACCCGGTTAAGCCCGCCGCCCAGCACTGAGGACACTGTGGCCGTCAACCGCGCCGGGGTCGTGGATCGCAACTTCATCGAGCGTGTCGGCGGCTTTACCGCCGCTCCGCGCCGCCAGGCCCTCGATGAACCCGTCCGGCCGGGCACCTCGTTGTCCGCGCGAGCGGCTATCCGGATGTTCGAGAGCCAGGTCGAGAGCCGGCACCTCGATCTCGCCGCCCGCGCGCTCAAGGCGCGCAATCAGTGCTTCTACACCATCGGATCGAGCGGGCATGAGGGCAACGCCGCGGTCGCCGCAGCCTCGCGGCCCGACGACCCCGCATTTCTACACTACCGCTCCGGCGCTTTTTTCATTGAGCGCGCACGCCAGGTCCCCGGCAGCACTCCCGTGATGGACGTGCTGCTCGGCCTCGTGGCCTCTTCCGATGAGCCGATCGCCGGCGGCCGGCACAAGGTCTTCGGGAGCCTTCCCCTCGATATTCCGCCGCAAACCAGCACGATCGCCTCTCAACTTCCCAAAGCGCTCGGCATGGCGCTCGCGATCGAACGGGGTCGGCGCGCCGGGCCGCCGCTGGGAGCGCTCGACGACTCCCGTATTGTGATCGTCACTTTCGGTGACGCCTCGATCAACCACACCACCGCGACCGGCGCGATAAACGCCGCTCGGTGGGCGGTCCAGAAAAACCTGCCCTGTCCCGTACTTTTTGTGTGCGAAGACAACGGCATCGGCATCTCCACCGACAGCCCGCCGGACTGGGTGCGCACCGCCTGGGGGGACGTGCCCAATCTGGCCTACGTCCCGGGAGATGGGCTCGATCTTCCCGATGCTTTCGATGCCGCCACCGCCGCGGTGACCTGGGTGCGCGCCCACCGCCACCCCGCCCTCCTGCACCTCCGCACCGTACGTATGCTCGGGCACGCCGGCTCGGACGTCGAGGGCACCTACCGGACGCCCGAGCAGATCGCCGCCTCTGAGGCGAGGGATCCGCTGATCCAGTCCGCCCGGCTGCTGGTCGAGCAGGGCTGGCTGACGCCCGATGAGGTGCTCTCGCTCTACGAGGAGACCCGAGTGAGGGTCGCGGCTCTGGGAGAAGAGGCGATCCGGCGCCCGAAGTTGACCCGACGCGAGGACGTGATCGCGCCGCTCGCTCCCCTGGACCCAGTCGCGGTGGACCTCGAGGCCAGTCGGGTGGCGCCCGGCCGCCTCGCCCACCTTGGCAGCCTGCCCGAGGCCGACAAACCCCGGCACCTCGCCGTACAAATCAACCGTGCGCTCGCTGACCTGCTCTACAAATACCCGGAGGCCCTGCTCTTTGGTGAAGACGTCGCGAAGAAGGGCGGCGTCTACAACGTCACCACCGGCCTTCAGGCCCGCTTCGGCGAAGAACGGGTATTTGACACCCTCCTCGACGAGACGACGATCCTCGGCATGGCGATCGGCGCCGGCCAGGCGGGCCAGCTCCCGCTGCCCGAAATCCAGTATCTCGCCTACTTCCACAACGCCTGCGACCAGCTCCGCGGCGAAGCGTGCTCGTTACAGTACTTTTCGAACGGCCAGTTCAAGAACCCGATGGTGGTGCGGGTCGCGGGATTCGCGTACCAGAAGGGCTTCGGCGGCCACTTCCACAACGACAATTCCATCGCCGCGTTGAGGGACATTCCCGGCTTGATCGTGGCGGCTCCCGGTCGCCCAGACGACGCGGTGGCGATGTTGCGCACGCTGGTGGCCGCGGCCCGCGTCTCGGGCGCGGTCGCGATGTTCATCGAGCCGATCGCGCTCTACATGACGCGGGACCTGTACGAAGACGGAGATGGGGCCTGGGCCGCCGCATATCCTCCGCCGGACGAGGCGATCCCGATCGGCGCCGGCCGCATCTACGGGCAGGGGGAAGACCTGCTGATCGTGAGCTGGGCCAACGGCTTGTGGATGAGCCTGCGCGCCGCGAAGAAGCTGGAAGCACAAGGTATCTCCTGCCGCGTGCTCGACCTCCGCTGGATCTCGCCGCTCCCGGTGGCCGACCTCCGCCGTCACGCTGAGGCCTGCCGGGCGGTCTTGGTGGTGGACGAGACGCGCCGGACGGGCGGGGTGAGCGAAGGGGTGTTCGCCGCGCTGATCGACAGTGGGGTTCAACGACCGCTCGCTCGGGTGGCGAGCACCGACTGTTACATCCCTCTCGGGGAGGCGGCGAACCTGGTGCTGGTCTCGGAGCGTGACATCATGGATGCGGCGGTCAAGCTGGTGAACCCATGAACCGTAAACGGGTGGTCCTGGTCTGTCCCGGTCGCGGCAGCTACAGCCGCGATGCGCTGGGCTCGCTTCAGGGACGCCAGAGTCCGAGCCTCGCCGCCGCGGATCGTTATCGGGCGAGCCTCGGGCGTCCAACCCCGAGCGAGCTGGACGCTGCGCCCGCGTTCACGTCCAAGCTCCACCTCGCGGGCGAGAACGCCTCGATCCTCACGATGGCCGCGACGCTGGCCGACGTGGACGAGCTCGGCGCCGTGGACATCGTCGCGATCGTCGGCAACTCAATGGGCTGGTACACCGCGCTCGCCGTCGCGGGGGCGCTCGACCTCGACGCCGGGATGGAGCTGGTTGAGACCATGGGCGCGTGGCAGACCGGTCGGGTGATCGGCGGCCAGGCCGTGTATCCGCTGGTGGACGGCGACTGGAGGCCGTGGCCCTGCACCGAGCTCGACGCGGCCCTCCGCGAGATACCCGACCTTTACCCCAGCATCTACCTGGGAGGCCAGCTCGTCCTGGGTGGAACCCCCGGAGCGCTGGCTACGCTGAATATGCGCCTCCCACCTCGAAAACTCGGCGACCGCGACGCGCCGCTTCAGCTCCCGCTCCACTCCGCCTTCCACACCCCGTTGCTCGCCGAGACCGCAGTCCACGCCAGGATCGAGCTTGGTCGCCTGCCTTGGGCCGCGCCAAGGCTCCCGCTCATCGACGGAACGGGGCAGATCTGGCGCCCGCGCCACGCCGACCCGGCAGGCATCCGCGACTACACCCTCCATAAACAGGTCGTGGAACCTTACGATTTCAGCAAGGGCCTGCGTGTCGCCCTACGCGAGTACGCCCCAGACGTTGTCGTGCTGCCCGGACCGGGCGGGAATCTCGGCGGCGCGGTCGGCCAGGTCATGGTGGCCGAGGGGTGGCGAGGCATCCGAAGCCGCGCCGACTTCCTCCAAAAGCAGGAGGAAGCTCCCGTGCTCCTGAGCATGGCTCGCCCGGAGCAACGGCAGCAGCTCGGCTCCTGAGACCCGACGCCCCCTCCCGATACGCTGACCCCGCCCGGCGGGCTACTCGTCGCAGAGCCCGAGGGTGCCGCCCTGATAGGGGCACAAACGGACCACGGAGTTGTCCAGGTCATGGCCGCTGCTCCAGAGCTCGTAGTACATGTGCTCGGTGCCGTCGCCGAGGCCCCACTCGCCCGGGTCGAGCGCCGCCATTGCGCCGGAGAGGTCAACCGAGGAGCTCGTCAACGACCCGGGCGCGCAGGACCAGCCGGCCAGCGAGTCTGAGAGGGCCATCGCACCGTATTGCAGATGAACCCGGCCGTCGTTGAACAGGGTAACGCTGAATGTATTGGTGGTGCTCAGCGCATACTCCGGGACCCTGTCCCAATGCACCATCAGCGCGTCGGCGTATTGGAAATAGTAGGGGTCACCTCCTGAACTGGAGCCAGGATTGAGATCGTCCCACGCGACCGCGATCGCGGTGTCAGCGTAGAAATCGGTGGTAGACTCGGTGTAGTCGGTGTCGGAGCTGCCGAAGGTGATCCGACCGTTCGACTGAATGTAGAGCGTGCTGTAGCTGTTGCCACAGAAGGGGAAGGTCATCCCCGACAGGCTCACCGTCGTGGCGGAATCGTCGCTCGTCGGCCCGTTGTTCCGTGTCAGCACGTTGGCGTCCGTCGTGCCGTCACAGTTGTCGTCAACGCCGTTGGCGGTGTCCTCCCAGGCATAGGCGTGTACGGTGATGCTGCTGTCGTCACAGTCCGTCCCGTCCAAGCGGTAGCCCACGGGCGACACGCAGGCGTACACCGGCGTTGCGCTTTCGTCACCATACCCGTCGTTATCCGCGTCGATATAGTAGGGAATCGTCGCCGTCATCCCCTCGTCGACCGTCCCGTCGCAGTTGTTGTCCAAGCCATCGCAGGCCTCAGGATTGCCGGGATAGGCTTCCAGGGTTGTGTCATCACAATCGGTGGCGTCGGTCGTATAGCCGCTCGGCTGGTCGCAAGTCTCGTCCGTGTTGTCGGGATCGCCGTAGCCGTCCTCGTCGGTGTCCGCGTAGAACATGGTGAAACCCGAGGACTCAGCGTCCGAGTCGTCATCGTCCGCGAGGCCGTCACAGTCTTCGTCCACGTCCGCGGCGTCGCAAATCTCGTCCTCGCCGGGGTTGATCAGCGCGTCGGTGTCGTTACAGTCGGTGGAGTTGAGCGTGAAGCCCTCCAACACGTCACACGACTGACTGGACGCACTCGAATCGCCATAGCCGTCGTCGTCGGTATCGGCGTACACCGTCACGCGCCCGGTCACGTCGGGGTCGGCGTCGTCCGCGAGCCCGTCACAGTCCTGGTCGATGTCGGTCGCGTCGCAGGCCTCCGTGCGGCTCGGGTTCACCGCGACGGTGCCGTCGTCACAGTCTCCGGACACCGCCACGTAGCCGCTCGGTTGGTAACACTGGACCACGCTGACGTTGGTGTCACCGTAGAGATCACCATCAAAGTCTTCGTACCAGGTCGTGGCGTCGACGGCGCTCGCCTCGTCGACGTCGGTGTCACAGTCGTCGTCGTCACCGTCACAGATCTCAGGATTACCAGGAGACAAGCTGGCGTTCAGGTCATTACAATCGGTGGACTCGGACACGTAGCCCACCGGCGCCGAGCAGGCCACGACACTGAAGCGGGAGTCGCCGTAGCCGTCCGCGTCGACGTCGATGTACCAGGACGGCCCGCCCGCCGGGACACCCTCGTCGACAGCGCTGTCACAGTCGTTGTCGAGACCGTCACACAGCTCGCTGAGGCCGGGCGCCACGGTGTCGTCGGCGTCGTCGCAGTCGGTCGCGGTGGCGACGTGGCCATCGGGCAGATCGCAGGCGAGGCTCGTGACCCCGGCGTCCCCGGCGCCATCGCCGTCACTGTCGGCGTACCAGATCGCCGGATCGACGGCGTCCGCGCCATCGATAGCGCCGTCACAGTTGTTGTCTTCGCCGTCACAGAGCTCGGCCGCGCCGGGCAGGATGTTCGCATCGAGGTCGTCACAGTCGTCCCCATCCGCGACATACGCGTCGGGAGCCGCACAGCTCACCGACGCGAGCCGTGTCCCCCCGCGTCCGTCCCCATCCGAGTCAAAATACCAGGTTGGCGCATCTACCGCGTCGTCTTCGTCGACGACCGCATCACAGTCGTTGTCGATGGTGTCACAGAGCTCCGGCGCCCCGTCGTAGACCGCCGCGTTGTTGTCGTCACAGTCCTCACAGGCCGCAAACGCGTCCCCATCGGCGTTGGCGTAGCCAACCGACCCGTCGCAGTTACGGTCGAGCGGGTCGTTACAGGCCTCCGTGATGCTGGGATTGATGTCGGCGTCGGCGTCATCACAGTCGTCGTTGCTCGACACTTCGCCGGGCTCCGCGCTGCAGCTCTCGGTCGGGAGCGCGCTCGCGTCTCCATGACCGTCGGCGTCGGCGTCGGCGTAGAACACGCTCAACGTACCTTCGTCCACCGCACCGTCACAGTTCTGGTCGACGCCATCGCACACCTCGGTGCTACCCGGCCAGACATCCGCCGCGTCATCGTTGCAGTCCGTGTTGTCGGACACCTGCCCCTCACCCAGCTCACAGGCCTCCACGCGCGCGCGGGCGTCGCCGTAGCCGTCCCCGTCCTCATCCAGGTAGAAGACCGACAATACGCCTTCATCCACGGAGCCGTCACAGTTGTTGTCGACGCCGTCACATCGTTCTTCGAGTCCCGGCGCCGAAGTTGAGTCGGTGTCATCACAATCGAAATTGTTGCCAACGTAGCCCGGGCCGGCGGCGCACGACGCTTCGGTGACCGCAGGGTCCCCGAAGGTGTCCCCATCGGCGTCCGCGTACCAGACCGAGGTCACCCCCTGGTCCACCGCGCCGTCACAGTCATTGTCGATACCATCGCACGTCTCGGTGAGCCCTGGGTTGGCCTCGGCGACGCTGTCGTCACAGTCCTGGCAGGCGGCGTAGCCGTCACCGTCGGCGTCGGCATAGCCGGTAGAACCATCACAGTTGAAGTCCTCGGGTGACGTGCAGTCGCTCTCGTCAGCGCCGGGGTTATAAAGGGGGGAGCTGTCGTTGCAGTCCGTGTTGTCCGTGACCGTACCCGCGGGGGCGGTACACGCTAGGGTCTCGGCGGAAGCGTCCCCGTAACCATCGGCATCCGCGTCCGCGTAGAAGACCGTTTGGACGCCGTTGTCCGCCTCCCCATCGCAGTCCTGATCCACACCGTCGCACACCTCCGTGGCGCCCGGGTGGACGTCCGGCTCGGAGTCGTCACAGTCCACGATCCCGAGATAACCATCTTCGTCGTCATCCCGATCAGCAGCAGGCAGCGAGTCTTCGGTTGGGGCGGTGTCGTCCTCCGGCGGCGGCGAATCCGACTTCGACTCGGGCGGGACCGACTCCTTCGGGTCGTCGGTGCACGCGAAGAGGCTCAACAACAGGCCAGGCAGGAGAAGACGGTTCATACAGCCTCGGAAAGCTCGGGCCACTATCGCAGGGGGGCCTCAGGGCGCCGCACCAACGTCCTCCCG
>CANKTH010000018.1 GCA_947486185.1 Deltaproteobacteria bacterium | reverse complement strand
GCGGTTTCGGGCCGTCGGCCACGACTTGTTCATCGCCAACACCTTCCGGGGCACCCTGGAGCGGCGCCGGTTACCGGGCCTCGGGCCGTTGGGTGAAGGTACGGTCCTTGCCGGCACATGGGCGGAGCTCGACGGCATCTGGTAGGTTCAACCGCGATGGCCCCTCGACGAAGCACTCAGGCCCACGCGCCGTTCAGCGCAGCCACAGCACATGCCAGATGTGTATGTTCGGTCCGTAATAGCCCTCGAGGTAACCCGGGTAACTCGACGGCGCACTGTATTGGCGCAGCGGAACGATCTGCATCCACCAACAGCTGTAGGACTCGGTGACGTCGACGTCGCTGCTCACGCAGTCCCGGCCACCCTGCCGGTAATATTCGTTGTGTAAACCATTGAAACCGCCACACGTCGTCGACTCGAGACCGGCGATGTAGGTGTAGTCGCTACCGTCAGTGCCTTCGGTGAACGGGTCATGCTCCTGGGACCAGACCGTGTAGTGCGAGCGGACCGCGCTGTTCCAGGTACCACTGTCACCCACCTCGAGCCGCCACGTCGTGACGTCGCCGTCGGCGAACCAGTCGCGCTCGCCCAGGTCGGAGTAGACATCGTCGGTAGGAGCGCCGATCCGCTCCCAGTCGTTGGGATCCCACCACGTCGGGTAGAGGCTCGCGTAGATCCGCGTCCAACCGCCACCATCGGTGGTCATGTCACACCAGGCCTCCCAGGCATCGGCCCGGTCCCCGTCGTCGTCGGGGTCGAGCCAGTAAAGACCGTCCCCGGTAGACGATCCGTCATCGAGGATGAACTGGCAGGAAGGAGCGGCGCAGATGAGGTCCCCGCCCGCCGCGCCGTCATCTGCGGCGCCGTCGCAGTCGTCATCCAAGCCGTTGCAGGTCTCGGCGGCCGAAGGGGACATCGCCGCGTCCGCATCGTCGCAGTCATCGCCCTGGCTGACGTAGCCCGTAGGTTGGCTACACGCGGGCGTGGTGGCGCGGGCGTCGCCGTGCCCGTCCGCGTCCGCGTCGAGGTACCAGGTGGCCGCGTCAGCGGCGTCGGTCTCGTCCACGTCCAGGTCACAGTCGTCGTCGACGCCGTTACACCGTTCGGTCGCACCGGGGAACACCGCCGCGGCGGCGTCATCACAGTCGGACGTGTCGGCGACCCAGCCCGGCGGCGCGTCGCAGGCGGCGGTGGTGTAGCGGGCGGAGCCGTAGCCATCGCCGTCGTAGTCGATCGCCCAGGTACCGGGGTCGATCGCCGACTCATCGACGCTCCCGTCGCAGTCTTGATCGAGAGCGTCACACTGCTCGGCGGCGCCGGGATGGACCCCGTTGTCTGCGTCGTCGCAGTCGGTGGAGACCGCCGAGTAGCCCGTCGGCCGCGTACAATCGGTGGTGGTCAGCGCGGGGTCACCGTAGCCGTCGCCGTCGCCGTCGCCGTACCAGGTCGCCGCGTCAGTAGCGTCGTTGTCTTCTACACCATCGCAGTCGTCGTCGTCGCCGTCACAGGTCTCCGCGGCGCCCGGCCAGGCGCTCGGATCATCGTCGTCACAGTCTCCGGCGGACAGCGACGCCCCGGCGCTCACCGCACACGCCACCGCCGCGAGCCGCGCGTCGCCAAATCCGTCGCCGTCGCCGTCGGTGTAGACGGTGAGCCCATCCGACAGATTGGGGTCGTCCGCGTCGATGAGCCCATCGCAGTCCTCGTCGGCTCCATCGCAGCGCTCCCCTGCGCCAGGGAACACGGCGCCGTCGGTGTCATCACAATCCCCGGCGGCGCCCGTGTAGCCCGCGGGGGGATCGCAGGACAGCACGACGTCGGCCGGATCGCCCCAACCGTCGCCGTCGGTGTCGGCGTACCAGTCTCCGTCAGCGAGCGCGCCTTCGTCGATCTCGCCGTCGCAGTCGTTGTCCGCGCCGTCGCAGCTCTCCGCCGCTCCGGGGTAGACGTCGGCCAGGCTGTCGTCGCAGTCGTCGGGGTCGGCGACCATGCCGGCGGGCGCGTCACACGCCAGGACAGCGACCTCGGCGTCCCCGTGACCGTCCCCGTCAATATCGGCGTACCATGATAGAAGATCGGCAGCCGCGTCGTCGACCAGCCCATCACAGTTGTTGTCCAAGCCGTCGCAAACCTCGACAGCGTCGGGCGAGACCAGAGCGTCCGTGTCGTCACAATCTCCGGTGGCGGTGACCGCGTTGATCGGGGCGTCGCAGGCCACCACTTGGCCGTCCGCGCCAGCGTACCCATCCCCATCCTCGTCCACCCACCAGGCGGCGGTCCCGACCACGCCGGCGTCAGCGTCGTCAAGATCGCCGTCACAATCGTCGTCAACGCCGTTACAGAGCTCGGAGGCGTCCGGTGAAATCGCGGCGTTGTCGTCGTCACAATCGTCGGCCGTCGCCACGTACCCAGCTGGCGGGTCGCACGAGGTCAGGGTGGTGCCGAGCTCACCGTGCCCGTCTCCGTCCGCATCGACGTACCAGACGCCGTCCGCCACCGCATTCTCATCGATCTCACCGTCACAGTCGTTGTCGACGGTGTCACAGAGCTCGTCGGCCCCTTCATGAACATCTGCGCGGCCATCGTCACAGTCCGTCCCGTCCGCGACCTGACCCGTCTCAGGGCTGCAGGACCACACCGCAGTCGCCGGATCACCCGAGCCGTCTCCGTCAACGTCGTCGTAGAAGATGGAGGTGTCCAATGCATCTTCGTCAACCGCACCATCACAGTCCTGGTCGCGCCCGTCACACAGCTCCGCCGCTCCCGGGTAGACCCCGACGTCCTGATCGTCACACTCCTCACACGCGAGGAATCGATCGCCGTCGGCGTCTACATCGTCGGGAGAACCGTCACAGTTCTGGTCTCCCCCGGTACAGGCCACCGGCGCGCCTGGATAAACCTCGACGTTCGCGTCGTCGCAATCGCCCGCCTCGGTGACGAAGCCTTCGACCGGCGCGCAGGAAGACGTGCTGAGAACGCCGTCTCCGAAGCCGTCTCCGTCGGCGTCAGGGTACCAGTCCTCCGCGTTGAGGCCCTCGTCGGCCTCGCCGTCGCAGTTGTTGTCGACACCATCACACAGCTCGGGGGCGGTCGGCGCTACGCTCGGGTCCCCATCGTTACAGTCGCCGCCGACGAAGGTGTAGCCAGTCGGCGGATCACAGGTGGTGTCTCCTTCAGCACCTCCAACACCATCACCGTCGGAGTCGAGGTAGGCGACCTGCGGCGAGCCCACGGCGGGCTCCAAGTCATTACAGTCTTCGCTCTCCAAGACACCGTCACCGTCGAGATCCGCTTGGGCCTTGGGGTCGTCCTCTCGGCAGCCGGCGAGGAGTGACAGCATGAGGGCAAGGCGCATGGGGACTCCGGGGGCCTACAGTCTATCTGGTTTTTTCACCAAGGAGCACCGCGCCATCCGGCAGCTCCGCCGCGAGTCGGCCGAGACCTTCGAGATCATGGATCTCCGCGTCGAGGTCGGGGAGCTTCCAGGCCGGCGCGCCCGAAGACGCATGCTCCTGAAGACCAGCGAGCACCGCCGCTTCTGCCGCAGCGACCCGCCCCTGACGCCGCAGCCCGGCGTCCAGCGAGTCGAGGAGGCCACGCCACGCCTCTGGCGCAACACCCGGAGGCGCATCCGGCCAGATGGGCGTTCCCAGGGGGACGGGCGCGGTGACGCAACGGTTGATCAAGAAGCCGGCGAAGGGCATGCGGCGCTCGTGGAGCACCCGCAAGAAGTGGAGCGCCTCGTGGCGCGCCGGAGGGGAGGGGGTAGTCACCAGGAGGAACTGGGTGCTCGGCGCCCGCAACATCGCCCGCACCTCGAGCGAACGTTCGCGAAAACCCGACCACAACGACGAAAAGGAAGTGAAGAACTCGGCGATGTCTGAGATGGTCCGTTCACCCAGCATACCCTTGAGCACGCGCGCCATCACCTCGCTCCCCCGCTCGATCATGCGCCAGCCGCCCGTGCTCGCGGGCAGGGTCAACCAGCGCATCACGCCCTCGTCCATCAGCTGGGACATCCGGTCGGGCGCACCGACAAAATCCAGCGCGTGCCGCGAGGGGGGCGTGTCGAGCACGATCACGTCGTAGCGCCCCGAGGTGGCGAGCTCATAAAGCTTCTCCATCGCCATATATTCATGGGCGCCCGCGAGACGGGTGGACACCAGCTCGTAGTAGTGGTTGCGAAGGATCCGCTCTCGCGCCTCGACGGAGGGCGCAAAGCGCGCGATCACATCATCAAAGGTGCGTTTTGCGTCGAGCATCATCGCGTCGAGCTCGCCACCCGCCGCCGCCGGCCCCAACCGTTCGAACGGCACCCGCACCGCGGCGTTCCCGATCGTGCCCACCGCGAGCGCGTCCGCGAGGCGCCTCGCCGGATCGATGGTCAGCACGGCTACCCGTCGCCCCTCGCGGGCGAGCTTCACCGCGAGGGCCGCCGAGGTCGTGGTCTTGCCTACGCCCCCCGAGCCGCAGCAGATCAAGACCCGCGCGAGGGCCCGGCCCTGCGGCTCCGCAACGGGGTTCGCCGCCGTCTCGTTCATGCCGGGTCCCCGCAGATCGGGCCGAGAGCGCGCACCAGAGGCGGAAGATCGTCAACCCGGAGGCCGCGCCCGAGGTGCTCGGTGTGGGCGGGCCACACCGCCGGCAGCTCAACCAGCGGCACCGAGAGGGCCTGGAGCCGCTCCTTTGCGCGATGTTCGCGCCGAGCACGTACAAGCGCACGATCCATGAGCCGGAGCTCCTGAAGGCCTGCGTCGTTCGCGCCCTGGGCGAGCAGCGGCCGGTGGCGCCGGTAGAGCTCGGCGTCCTCGAGAGGTTCGGGGTACACGTTGTTGAGCGCCAACGCCAGCACCTGTTGGCGCATCGGACCCAAACGCTCGTAGAGGTCGAGGGTCTCGTTGACCGGCATCT
This sequence comes from Deltaproteobacteria bacterium, assembly GCA_947486185.1. Taxonomy (GTDB): domain Bacteria; phylum Myxococcota_A; class UBA796; order UBA796; family SXON01; genus CANKTH01. Next base: position 55,947 of record CANKTH010000018.1, on the reverse strand, counting down.
CTTCGGGCAGGCTCACGAGCACGATGCCCGTGCGCGCGGGATCATCAAAAAGGTCGGCGATGAGCTTTGCGTTCTCGTAGAAGGGGCCCGCGACGGTCAGGTCCATCATCCCGCGGGGGCTGCCCAGGAGGCTCAAGCCGTGACCCGTCGCGGGGGCGTCCACGATCAGCAGATCCCACTCCGGTCGCCCCCAGGATTTACGCCGTTCAAGGTCCCATACCTTGCCCAGGGTGATCAGGTCGTGGAGCCCCGGGACCGCGTCCATGAACGGGCCAACGATACGGTTCCGAAACACCATCTGGTAGATCCGTCGAAAACGGAGCTGCTGAACGATGTAATCCTCGATCGCCGCCTCGGAGGTGATCGACAGGGAGCTCAGCCGGGGTGCCAGGCTCTGGACCTCATAAGGTCGAGGAATGACCGAGAAAATCTGCGGAACCTGGTCGGCCCCCGAGGTCTCGCACACCATTACCTTGAGGCCAGCCGCCGCAGCGCGGAGGGCGAGCGCGACCGACACCGTGGTCTTGCCCACCCCCCCTTTTCCCGTCACTACGAGGATCCGTCGGTCCAGCATCGACATGCCGCGGGCGGATAACCGGAACGCCTCGGGCGCGCGCGTCTCGGAGATGAGCCGTTCGAGCGCCTTGCCGTTAGCCGCCCTCCGTGCTTAGCGTTGCGCGCGCGAGGACCCGATGCCGATTTACGAGTACGCCTGCCCAGACTGTTCGTATCGTTTTGAAGAGATGCAAAAATTCAGCGACGATCCCATCCGGGTGTGCCCCAAGTGTGCGGCGTCCAACGTAAAGAAGCTGGTCAGCCAGGCCGCGTTCGTGCTCAAGGGCGGCGGCTGGTACAAGGATCACTACGGGCTGAAGTCGGGAGGCGAGGGGGCCGCTGCCCCTAGCCAATCGGAAGGATCCCCTTCCGGTTCTGCCGAGCCAGCCCCGCCCGCCGGCGGGTCCACCACCCCGGCCGCGACGCCGGCGCCCGCCGCGCCTGCCTCGAGCACCCCATCCTCCGGCGGGGCCTCGAGCTCGTGAGCGACAGGGCCGTGACCTCCACGAATCGCGCCACAATCCTCGATGGAAAGGCGATTGCTGCCGAGGTCACCGCCGAAGTGGCGGCCGAGACCGACGCCAGCGGCCTCCGACCCGGGCTCGCCGTGGTGCTCGTCGGGGATGACCCCGCGAGCGCGGTTTACGTCCGCAACAAGACCCGGAGCGCCGAGCGCGTGGGCTTCTACCACGTACAACACACTCTCCCGGCGGACACCTCGGAAGCGGAGCTGATCCAGCTCATCGACCGCCTCAACGCCGATGACCGCGTCGATGGCATCCTCGTTCAGCTCCCGCTCCCGGGACACATCGGCAAGGAGCGGGTGCTCGACCGGGTCCTGCCCCAGAAGGACGTAGACGGTTTCCACCCCATGAACGCCGGCTTGTTGACCTGGCGGCGCCCCTGTCTCGTGCCGTGTACACCCGCGGGCGTGATGGAGCTGCTCCGGCGCACCGGGCAGAACCTTCGGGGTGAAGAAGCCGTGATCGTCGGCCGGAGCAACATTGTTGGAAAGCCGATGATCCAGCTCCTCGAGCAGGCCGACTGCACCGTCACGCTCGCGCACAGCCGCACACGAGACCTGGCGACCGTGGTTGGTCGCGCCTCGGTCGTGGTCGCTGCCGTAGGGGTGCCCGAGCTCGTGAAAGGCGCCTGGATCCGTGATGGGGCACGGGTGATCGACGTAGGGATCAACCGTGCTCCGAGCGGAAGACTGGTGGGCGATGTCGAGTTCGCCGCGGCGGCCGAGCGCGCCGCCTTCATCACGCCCGTGCCTGGCGGCGTGGGCCCCATGACCATCGCGATGCTCATGCGAAACACCTTGACCGCGGCAAAGCGCCGGCTCCCTTGACGTAGCGGGCCGGGCACGGCACGATGGCCCGCCTCCCGCCGGAGTTCCCGATGAGCCTACGCCGTACGCCCTTCCACGCCTTCCATCGGGAGGCTGGCGCCCGACTCATCGACTTTGGTGGCTGGGAGATGCCGGTCCAGTACCAGGGTATCCTCGAGGAGCACCGTGCGTGTCGCAGCGCGGTCGGCCTCTTTGACGTGTCCCACATGGGAGAGGTCCGTTTCCGCGGCCCCGAGGCGCTCGCCGCGGTGCAGCTCCTGGTCACCAACGACGTCAGCAAACTCAAGGACAACCAGGCCCTCTACACCGCGATGTGTAACGAGCAGGGCGGGATCGTGGACGACCTGATCGTCTACCGCTTCGGTCCCGAAGAGGTGATGATCTGCGTCAACGCGGCCAATCGCGCCAAGGACTACGGGTGGATGGTCGCCCATAATCCGCTTGGGGCTACGCTGAGTAACGAGTCCGACGTCTGGGGCCAGCTCGCGATCCAGGGGCGCCACGCCGCCGCGCTCCTGCAGACCCTCACTGCGCTCGATCTCGCAAGCGTCAAGACCTATTGGTTCACGCAGGGCACGGTAGCCGGCATTGAAGGCTGTATCCTGGCGCGCACCGGCTACACCGGGGAGGACGGTTTCGAGCTGTTCTTGCCCGCGGGCGCAGCCGATGTACTGTGGGAGGCGGTGCACCGGGCGGGCGCGACGTTCGGGCTGAGCAACATCGGCCTCGGGGCACGAGACACGCTCCGGTTGGAGATGAAGTACTCGTTGTACGGCAACGACATCAGCGACACCACCTCACCCCTCGAGGCCGGCCTCGGCTGGGTCACCAAGCTCGACAAAGGCGATTTCATCGGTCGAGATGCGATTCTGGCCCAGCGCGCCGCGGGCATCACCCGTCGGCTCGTCGGGATCGAGGTCGAGGGACGGATCGCCCGGCCGCACATGGCGATCCTGCACGACGGCGCCGTGGTCGGAGAGGTCACCTCGGGCAGCCAGTCTCCGAGCACCGGCAAGAACATCGCCATCGCCTACGTGAGCGCGCCTCTCGCGGCGCCCGGCACAGAGCTCAGCGTCGATGTACGTGGCAAAGCCGCGCGCGCAACCGTCGTGAAAACCCCTTTCTACACTCGCCCCTACTGAGCGTTCCGCCGCTCAGCCCCCTTCCTACGTCCCTGGAGCGTTCATGAAATCTCCCGCCAGCTACCGTTACGCCTCATCCCACGAGTGGGCCGTCGCCTCCGACGGAGAGGTGCGTGTAGGCATCACCTATCACGCGCAAGATCAGCTCGGCGACATCGTGCACGTCGAGCTGCCCATGGTTGGCCGGAAGGTCAAGAAGGGCGAGTCGGTTGCGGAGGTGGAGTCGGTCAAGGCCGTGTCGGAGATCTACAGTCCGATCTCGGGGCTGATCTCCGGGGTGAACGCCGCGCTCGCCGGCAGCCCGGAGCTGATCAACAAGGAGCCCTACACCCATGGTTGGCTCTTCGCGGTCGCGCCTGACGACGTAAGCGAGCTCACCGGGCTGATGGACGCCGCTGCGTACGACACGCACGCCGGGCACTGAGGCCTGCCCTCGGACCCAGCTCCTCCCCGCGAGAGCGACCGATGAGCGCCGTTGATCTGCCGATCTACCTCGCCTGGGATGGCAGCCAACAGGCGGATCGGCTCGGGCAGCACGCCCTCCGCCTCGCTACGCGTCGACCGGACCGGCACCTCCATGTGTTGACTGTCCAAGAGGGCGACCACGCCCAGCTCCTACGACGCCTCGAGCCTCTGGCCGCCGAGGCGCGTTATCTCGGGGTCAACCTCACCCCGACCGTCCTGCCCCCGGCGGCGGACCTTTACGAGACCCTGGTCGCCGCGGTGCCTGAGCGCGCCCTGCTGTTGTGCGGCATGCGCGCCGCGGCCCGGAGCGGGACCTTCTTGTCGGGAACCCTGGCCGAACGCCTGTTACGAGAGGGGCGACATCATGTGCTCGCCCTGCGGCTCAGCCCCGGGAGCGCGGGGCGTGCCGCCCGTCGGCTCCTCCTCCCGGTCGCCGGCCGGACCCCAACGACCCTTCTCCCAGTCCTGCCCCTCCTCTCCGCCGAGGTGCTCCGGCTCGACGTGCTCCGTGTGATGGAGCAGGGCCCGCTCGATCGGCGCGATCGGCTCGAAGCGCGCGGGCAGGTGTACCTCGACACCTTCGTGAGCGCGCTCGGCGCGGTGCTGGCTCCAGCGGCGCCGCCTATACAGCGCTCCGTGAGGGTGGGGCGTACCTGGCCCGCCGAGGTGATCGCGGCCGCGACCGAGCTGGAGAGTGACCTGCTGCTGTTGGGCGCGACGGACCGGCTCCTCGCCAACCTGACCCACACGGGGGGCGGGCTCGAAGAGGTGTTGGGGCGGGCACCGTGTGACGTCGCCGTGTGGCGGCGGGCTCGATCCGCGGGGGACGCCGGGTGATGCTGCTCCTCCTCTCGGCCTGCGCCCGGGTCGGGCCGGCAACCGTAAGGATGCTCCGGCCGCTCGGGCCGTTGGGACCCACGAACCCGGCAGACGCCGGCGAGGGGGATTAGCTTCCGCTATGCCCGACAGCACCCGATTCACCGAGACGATGACCGGTTGGCTGGGTCCGCTCGCCGACACGAGCGCCGAGAACACCCACGAAGCGGCGGCCTCCCGCGGCCGGACACAAGGAACGGATGCGCTCTTTACGTTGACCGTGCTCACGGCCGACGCCGACGGGATGGTCGCCGATCCCCGCCATCCCAACCCCGCCTTCGGCGTGGTCTGGATACCTTCGCTTCACCCCGAGCCTATGGGGGTGAGCGCGGGGGTCCTCGAACTTTTCGTAGATATATCGCCCGGTATCGTGCACATGCGCTACGTGCTGCCGCTCCTGGCCGGCGACGGCACGCGCTACTGCCTCCGCGGCATCAAAGAGGTGGTGCGCCGCCGGCCCTGGCCGACGGTGCTCACCGACACGACCACGCTTTTTGTGGACATCTACGCGGGTGAACACGCGCGGGGCCGCCCGGTGCGCCGCGGCATCCTCACTATGGGGCCGAGCGAGGTCACGATGCAGGGCCTGTCCTTCCGTGGCGGTGGCCGATGGTGGGGACTCCGCGGGATCATCACGTTCATGCGGTACTATGTCCGCACCGTCGCTGCTATCTACCTCGGTGGCCGCTCACAGCCCCGCCGCGCGGAGTGGTCCAGGATCGACGGGGACCCGTCAGCCTGACACCCCGCCTCACTTCACCTCGTCTTCCTGGTGAGAAAGGAAGGTGGACGGCGCGTATACCTGGGTGCAACAGAGCAACCGAAAGCCGGCCGCCAGGTGCTCATCCTCGAGCACATATTGATCCTCGGTGATCTCCGCTTTTCCGTCGAGCAGCTTCCCGGTGCAGGTGAGGCAGCCGCCGTTCCGGCAGCTGGAAGGGAGCTCGAACCCGGCGCGGTCGGCGGCTTCTAGTACGAACTCACCGGGCTCTACCGTAAAATGTAGGTCCAACCCGAGCTCAGTGTTGACCACGTGCACCGGGATCGCGGCGGCGGTGGTGTAGAAGGTGGGCCGCAAGTGGGCGTCCCGGTTGGGCGCGTCCGCGTTTCGGGCGACAGCTTCGGTCGGCGCGGCGGCGTCGGCGGCGTCCGGGAGGCGCGGCTCGACTGGTGACGCTTCGACCTCCGGCGGGGCCGGAAGAGCGTGCGTCGGCGCCAAGGCTTCCGCGGCGGGACGCTCGGTTGGCGCCTCGGGGGCTTGGGGGCGCGGGGGCCCCGGTGATGGCGGCGACTCCGGCGTAGCCGAGGCTGTAGGGGCCCGGGAGGGGGGAGGGGCGGGAGAGGCGACCGGGGGCGACGGCGCGGGAGAGGCGACCGGGGGAGGCGGGGAGGGCGAGGGCGCCGGGGCGGCGGGGCGCGCCGTCGGCGCGACGGGCGCGGGACCTCCGAGCAGGCCGGAGAGACGGTTCCGAAGACGGTCGCGGAGACCCATCACTAGCTCCGTTCACAGTAGCGGGGTTGATCTTGTCCAGGTCTCGGGGCGCTTCGCGCGGTCGACCGCGCCGAGGGAACGGTCACACACGGGGCCGCGGGCGCGCGGGCCCCGCTCACGGCGCCACGTGCACGAGTCGGCCGTAAATGAGTTCCGGCCCGATCCAGCCGTTGATCCTCCCTTTACGGTTTCCGATGCGATAGCGGTCGCCGTCTCGCGCAGCGACCAGGTGCAGGTATTCGCTACCTCCTACCTTACACAACACGATGTCGCCCTCGACGACCAGCGCGGGGTCCACCGGCGCCACCGTACAGACGGCGCCAGCCTCAAAATCGGGCGACATCGCGGAGCCCCGCGCGCGGAACCTCACGGTCTCGCCGCCCTGAAGACGGGTGATGTACGCGCTCGCCCAAGCCATGCGGCGGCTTAACCCGGTACTCGGGCTCATCCCATCCACGCGCCATTGTTCATGTCGAGGCCCTGACCCGTCACGCCCGTGGCGTCAGGAGACAGCAACCAGGCCACGAGCCCCGCAACATGTTCCGGCTGCGACATCCGACCCAAGGGCACCGCTGACATCGCGATCCGGTAGGCCTCGTCACGGTCGACGTTCATCGCCCGCGCCATGCCCCCGATACCCGCCCACGCCATGTCGGTTTCCACCCAGCCCGGGCACACGGAGTTGACCTGGACGTTCTCCGGCGCAAGCTCATGGGCGAAGGCCCGCACCATGCCCATGATCCCCGCTTTGGACGCACAGTATCCCGTGTAGCCGCCCACACCGATCCGCGCGAGGATGGACGAGATCGCGACGAGGTGACGCGCCTCGGGCCCTGGGCGCAAGTGGCGCAACACCGCACGAAAGGTCGAGTAGGTACCCCGAAGGTTGGTTGCGATGATCGTGTCGAAACGGTCGAGCTCGCCCGGATGGTTGGCGCCGCCGACGCCCGCCGCGGCGACCACCGCCGTATAGGGACCGAGCGCCTGGGCGGCGGCGGCGACCGCCCGGTCCACCGCGATCGGATCCTGCACGTCGCACGGCGCGACAAACACGGCTGCGGCCCCCAATGCCTGGATCTCTGACGCGGTGTCCCGGAGGTTGCCCTCGGTGCGCGCGAGGATGGAGACGCGGGCGCCCCCGCGCGCGAGGCGGTGCGCGATAGCACGGCCGATGCCGGTTCCAGCGCCAGTGACGAGGACATGGGGAGGTGAGGACATCGGGGCTCCGGTGACGCCGGGTGACTATTCCGAATTACCGCACGGCGCCGCGAGGCTCAATCCCCGCGGAGCCGCTGGGCCTGCTCGACGTGCCAGCGGCCGATCTCGAGAGGATCTGCCTCGATTTCCGGGACAGCCCACACCTTGGCGGCCGCGCTCTCCGCCACCGGCGGCCCCATGAGCGCCGTGAGCCGGGCGGTGGCGACGTGATCCTCGGCGCCGTTGACGTGGCTGAGGAGGATCCGGTCAAAGCCCCGCTCTCGCAGCAGGAAGAAGCTGTCGCGCTGGTCGCCCATCGCGCGAATCGCTGCCGCGTCGCCACGGGCGACCGTCGTGATCGGCAGCACCGCCATCCAGCGGTTGCCGTCGTGCGCGCGCCAGTCCATCCTCTCGATAGGCACCGACTGTATCGGGCGATCGAGCAGCATCTGCGCGGCGAGCGAGCGCCAGCGCGCCCTCACGTCGGGGGTGGACGCGAAGGCGAGATCCGCGACCGCGCCTTCACCACCGCCGCCCGCGAGCCCGTCCAGGTCAGCGAGGCTCAGGGTCTCCCGCGGCCACAGCACCCGATCATGCCGTTCTACCTCAATCATCGACAGCGGTACCAGCGCCAGCAGCCAGGGCCACCGACCGACCGCCAACGCCGCCATCACCGCGAGGCCCATCACCGGGATCGCCACCGCCCGCACGGGAAAGTTGAGGGGCTCGGCCGTATCGGCCAGCCAACCGTTGATGAAACCCATGGGGAGCCGGATCGGCGCACCGTCCCAGCGCACCACCTCTCCGTCCCACCAGAGCACGTTGCCCAGCGCGAGCACCAGGCCGACGACGCTGGCCGCGAGCCACGGCGCCGCCCGGCGCGGCGCCGCCCAAAGGCCAAGCGCCGCGAGAGTCATCACGCCCATCCCCAAGTATCTACCCCCTGAATACGGCGCCGAGGCCTCCGGGGCGCGGAGGCGGGGCACGTAGGCTTCGTGAATCTGGAGCGCGCTCCCTGGCGCGTCGATCTCCACGCCCCCATCGGTAACGCTCACGCTTGACTCAGGCGCCCCCTGAAAAGTGCCGGCGAATCCGCCGATCGCCGGCAGGGTGAGCGCGAGAGCCAGGGAGGCGCTCAGCGCGTAGCGGGGGAGGCTTCGGCGGGTGAGCGTAGGGACCGAGAGCGCCGCGTAGAGCACGGCCAGAAAGAAGCCATGGTAAAAACATGATAAAATCGAGGCGGCGAGCACCGCGCCCATCGTGAGGTACCAGCGCCAACCCTGGCGCTCCTGGGCCTCGACCCAGACCCACAGGCCGAGCGAGAGCCACCACACCTCTCGCAGCTCGCCGACCCCACATTGTAGGGTGAAGGCGGTAAAGGCCGAAGCCTGGACGATCCCCCCGCACGCGAGCCCCGCCGCGACGCCACCGCCAACCCGCCGCCCCAGACCGGCGGCGGTCACGCCGAGGATGATCAGATGGCCCAGCGTGAGCAGGTTGGAGAGGGGCACGGGGGCGAGTGGCACCAGAAGTCCCACGAGACCGTGGAGGGGCTCAATGGGATAAAAGTCCATTCCAACCGGGAAGTTGATGAACCGCGTAAGGAGCCCGGACTCCCCGCGCTCCAGCTCGGCGCGCATCCACCACAGGTTCCAGAGGTGCTTGAGCCCGTCTCCATCAGGCGAGCCGATCGCCGCCCGGCCGAACTGGGGCACCAGAGGCCACGACGTGATCAGCGCGACGACGACCGACTGGAGCAGGATCAACGGCCAGTGCCAGCGAGGGCCGCGAGGGTCAGCCATTGGGCCGCCACCGCCCGTCTCGGGCGACCCAACCGTGAGCGCTTCGGGCGACGGGCGCACGCGGGTTCCACTGGCCAAAGAGCGAGATCATCGGCGGCGCTACGGTAGCCGGCGCGTCCCTGCTTGGCCATGGCCTGCGGGGAACACCGTAGCCGGGCCGACGTTCGGGGCGCCGCGTTATGCGCGCAGCATGCGGCGAGGGGCGCGTTATCGAGGGCTCACGATGGTGACCATCCCGCTGACGCGCACCCCTTCGGCCGGGCGCATCGATTGACGCGGGATCGGCTCCGAGCGTTTGCGGCCGTGGTCGCGCTCGTCTGGTCGGGCGCGCCGGCGTGGCAGGTACAGATCGACGACCAGTACATCACGCTCGGTTACGCCTGGACCTGGCTCCAAGATGGCGCGTTGACTTGGACCACGGGTGAGCGCGTGGAGGGTTATTCCAACCCCCTGCAGCTCCTCCTCTGCGTCGGTGCGATGCTGCTCGGCCTCGACGCCGCGTGGGTCATCAAGCTCAGCGCGGTGACCTCCGGCGTCGCCCTGATCCTGCTGGCGGACCGCCACCTCCCGAAGGACCGGCGCGGCGATCTGATATTGTTTTCATTGGTCGCCTGGTATCCACTGGTGTGGTGGTGTTTTGCCGGGATGGAGACCTCCCTGTATACTCTGCTCCTCTGCTTCGGCTGGTTGGCCACGCTGAGTGGAAGCTGGGGTTCAGCCACCGTTTTTGGCGCCGCGGCCTCGCTCACGCGACCGGAGGGGGCCCTCCACCTGGTGGTCATGCTGCTCGTCCTTGGCTGGCATGACCGTCAGACGCCCGCGACGTTGGCCCGCGGGCTCCGCGCCGCCGCACCCACCGGCGCCGTTCTCGCGGTCTACCACGTGCTCCGGGTCTCCTGGTTTGGCGACCTGCTGCCGACGCCCTACCTGGTGAAGGTTGCCCAGGCACCGGCGTTCTGGGAGCAGAGCGGCCAGTGGGGCGTGGAGATGCTGAGCGCTGCCGGCATTTTCATTGCCTTACTCCTATGTTATGCCCCGAGACGCCCCCTCGTGGTGCTCGCCCCGCTGCTGCTTCAGTCCGCGGTCGAGCTGCGCGCGGATCTGGACTGGATGGGTCACGCCCGGCTGGTACTCCCGGGCCTCGTCGTCACCGCCTTGTTGTGGGCCGTAGCCGGCCAGCCTCGCCCGCTCCCAGGGATCCGGGCGGCGTTAGGGTTCGTCGCAGCTGTGGTATTCGGGCTCCTCGATCCGCCGGGGGTCGGCCGCCTGCACCTGGAGCTCCGCGACGTGGACGCCCTGCTGCACCCGGCGAGCGCGCTGAACACCGCGCTCGACACCCCCAACCAGGAGGACGTCGAGTGGGTGATCCGTCAGGCCCCGGAAGGCGCCGTGGTCCTGACGGGAGACGTGGGCATGGTCGGCAACATCCCGGGGGTCGAGGTCCATGATCTCAACGGCCTCACCGACCGAACGATCGCGCGGTACAACGCTCACCCTACGCCGGAGCTCGAGGCAGAGCTCCGAGCGCGGTACGCCGAGGATGCGCGGCCGCGTCTGGTGCGGCTCGTGGACGGCGCGGAGATCGCCGGCTGGATGGGCGCGGGGCTGGGGCTCGCGGCCACGTTCCACCGGGAGGGCAGCGTGATCCGCTGGTACCGGACCGGAGAGAGAGCGCCCAACCCGGCGGTGATCCGCCGGCGGTGGGCGGCGCTTTACAGCCGGTACCCCAGCCAGGCGCTGCTCGGATGGCAGCGGGGGCTCGGGCTGGTGGCAGAGGGCCGGGTGCTCGAAGCCGCGCGGCTCGCGCTGATGTTGGAGCAGCGGTGGCCCGGGGACGGGCTCCTGAAAAAAGCCGCAAATTCCATATTCTTTTCGGCGGAGGCGATAGGAACCACCTGGTCGAGCCGACCGCTGGCCCTCGACGCGCTGGCGGGGCTCCAGCTCGAGCTTCGGGCACCAGCGCCGCTCACCGCCCGCATCCAATGGAGCTGCGGCGGAGCCGAGCGTCATGAGCCGGTGGAGGAGCTCTCCCGTTTGCCGCTCGTGGCGCCGAACTGCCCCGACGCGTCCGCGGCGCAGCTACACGTCACAGTCGGGTCCGGCGGCGTGCTCAGTCGATCAAGGTTGGAAGTGGCGATCCGGCCTGACTCCGACTAGCTGAGCCCAACCGGAGTGGCGTCGTATTGCCGAGGCGCGTGTGGTGCGGCGCGCGCGGGGCCGATGGCGCCGCCGCAGGCAGCCGCCGGACCGGAGGAGGTAGAGGGCCCGGTCGAGATGTCTGACCGTGACGGCCAGCCGTTGCCGATGCGGCTTCCTTCGGTTACTTTGGGGCGCCAACACCGCGAGCTCCGGAGGGCCGGAGGTAAGGGCACCGCGCGTGGGCAGTGTCCTCGTCGTCTGCTCCGGAGGTTCGATGCTGCTGTTGCCCAAGAAGATCGGCGCGTTCACCCTTCAGCGGAAGCTGGGCACCGGGGGCGTTGCCGAGAGCTTCCTCGGCACCAACGACCCCAACGCGGGGCGGGCGGTGGTGATTCGCCGGGTGCTACCTTACGTACTGCGCGACGCATCCCGCCTCGCCTCGGTGGAGGCGCGGGTGAAGGACCTGCTGGGGGTCCGCCACCCCTTCCTGGTGCACATCTTTGAGCAGGTCCGCGAAGGCGATGAGTTCTTCCTCGTGGAGGAGCACATCGACGCCATCGATCTGGAGCGCGTGCTGACATGGTGCCGACAAAACCATAGGAGCATCCCCCACAATGTGTTCCTCAACATCGCCACCCAGGTGTGTAACGGGCTGGAGGCGCTTCACAGCCGGGTAGGGAAGGGGAGCGGCGCCGAAAACGTGCTGCACCTAGCCTTGAGGCCCGGGGCGATCTTCCTGACGCGTGAAGGCAAAGTGGTGGTCGGCGCCTATGGCCTCACCCGGAGCCCGACGGCGCTCCCACACGGCGGGGTCGCGGGGCCGGTGCCGAGCCGGATGGAATACCTGTCGCCCGAGCAGACCCAGCCGGACCAGAAGCTCACGCCGGTAAGCGACATCTTCTCGCTCGGCGCCGTGCTTTATGAGGCGTTGACGCTCGACAACCTGTTCCGAGCGGACTCAAACCTGCAGACGATCCACCGCATCCGCCGGGCGGAGATCAACGGGCAGATCGGCAGGGTCAAAGAGCTCATGCCCGGGCTGGACAAGGTGCTGGCGCGCGCGCTGTCGCTCAACCCCCGCCACCGCTACCAACGGGCGTTCGTGCTGCGTGAGGATCTGCGGGGCTTGATGGCAGGCTACTCCTTTGCCACCATCGCCGAGGACACGCGGCTGTTCCTGGCGCCGTTGTTGGAGAACCTGCCGGTGGGCGCGGTGCCGGACGAGCCCGAGTCCGGCCACGCCCACCCGGATCGTCGGGTGGACACCGACCCACTGCCGGTAGCCGCCCCTGGTATCGCGCGCATGGCGTTGGCCCCCCCGCTCGATGACCTCGACCCCGAGACCGATCTGGGCGAGCACACCGAGACGCTCGGCACCCAGTTCGATCTCTCCGAGCCCGAGACGTCCAGCGCCGGAGCGGAGCTCCCGAATTTCGCCGTCCGCCCGCCTGTGGACCTGCCGCCTCTAGCCGCCGAGCTCCCGCGGCTCGGCCCGCCTATCGCCGACCCCGCGCCCGAGCCTGCCGAGCACACCGCCGTGATCGAGGAGGATGAGCCGGGTCGTACCGCAAGCCTCGCCGCCGGCGAGGCGGCGCCAGGCTCCTTCACGTCTCGCTCCGACAGCCCAGGCTGGCGCGGCCGGCACCCCGACGACGACGCCGGCCCCCCCGGGCCGACCACCCCGCCGCCTGTACGCGAGGCCGACGATCAGAGCGTCACCGGTATCGGGTCGATCCCCTTCATCGGCGACGCGCCGGCGGTGCTGAGCTCCGAGCTCGAACACCGCACGCTGGCCCCTTTCATAGTTCCGAGGCTTGGATTTGAAAGCACCGAGGCGCCTGCGTCCGCCGAAGAGAGCGGCCCGTCCGACGTGCCCTCCGGCGGGGCCCTCGCCGCCGAGCCGGGTCAAGAGGCGCCAATCGCCACCCCGCCCGCCGTCGGCGCGGCGCCCGCGCCCAACCCGCGCGACCCGGCCGTATGGCCCGACAACACCGCCGCGTTCCTGGCCGCGGCTGGCGTGCCTGCCGCGATCGCAGCCACCCCGGTGAACACCGCGGCCTGGCTGCCTGCGCCTCCGCTCCCTGAACCGGACGACTCCGCGTTCGACGCGCCCGAGCCCGCGGGCCTCGGGGCTCCGGCCCGCCCCGTGACCCCCTTCGTTTTCCACGGGGTCAAGCCTGCGCTCTCCGCTGGGCTCGTCGGCGAGCCACTCGAAGTCGTGCTCCCGACGCCGCTCGCCGGATCGCTCGTCGCGCCGCCGACGGTGGTGCCGGAGCAGGAGCCGGACGGCCTCAAAGCGCGCCCGATCGCCGCGATCGACGCGCCCAGCCTTCCGCCGGTGATGCTCCGCCAGTCCGTCCCGGTTGGCGAACCGCCGCCCTCTCCGGGAGAGAACGCCGAGCCGAACCTCGATGCCACCCCGCTCGTCGCCCCACCCGCGCCTCCACCGCCGCTCGCGCCGCTCCCCGAGGAGGAGCCAGCGGATGAGTTCGAGCCCCCGCGAACCCGCGCCTGGCTGCCTGCCGCCGCCGCGCTGATGGCCTTGAGCGGACTGTTGATCTGCGGCGGGGGCCTCTTGTTCTGGTGGAGCCGGCTCAGCGCCTATGAGTCCGGGGGCCACGAGGTCCAGGTCGCGCCCCCGCCAGCTGCGCCCGAGGCGGCGGCGCCCGCAGCCGAGGCGCCTCCGGTGGCGGCGCCTGCGCCTTCGGAGGCTGCGCCCGATCCCACCGCAGAAACGGCAGAAGCCGCGCCAGCCCCGAGCGGCGTGCCGGTAGCGGCAGCCAGTGGGGCACCGCCTACGGGCGCGAAGGACGCGCCCCCACGCGTCGAGCCGCTCTCCACGGACGAGCCGCCCATCACGAGCACGCCGATCCGATCCACTCCGGTCAAGAGCACTGGTTCATCGCCCGCGTCCACGGCCAAGGCCGGGTCTGCCACCTCCAGCACGTCGAGCGGCACCGGAACGAGCCCGACGGTCCGGAGCCCCGCCGTCACCAGCCCGACCTCCAGCAGCACGACACGCAGCACCAGCCCTACGACCAGCCCCTCGACCACCTCCAGCGCGGCCCGCACCACGAGCCCCGCGAGCACCTCGCGCACCGTGGAGCCGGAACCTGAAGAAGGCGAAGACGGGGTGGCGGAAGCCGAGCCCGTGGGTCGGGACAACGAGGACCTCGATCCTTACGCTTCCTCCACCAAGTCCGGCCGACTGACCACCACCGCGGTCAGCGACCTGGAGTCGGTCACGATCTCAGAGCCGGCGTACACCCGGTCACGCACCTTGCTCCTGATGAACGCCTCGCGGAAGGGCGATGATCGCCAGACCCGGCGTTATCTCGACCAGATCATGGCGGTGCCGGAAAACCAGTACAACCCCATCTTCTTGATCGACGACGCCCGATGGCTGGTCAACCACGGCGACTACCAGGCCGCCCTCGACAAGGCCAGCCTCGCCGAGCGTTATTGGGCACGCATCCCCACCGAGCTGGTGTTCGTCAAGAAGGCGGAGATCTACGAGATTCAGGCCGCGGCTTGGCAAGGTCGCTTCTACGCTGACGCCGACGACCTTGACCTCCTGACCAACGCCACCCGCGCGTGGGAACGATACCGCCAGCACGTCAACACCCGAGCCCGTAGTGACCTGGTGTCCCGCGCGGACACCGAGATCGCCCGGCTCAACACCATCCGGGAGCGCGTACAATGAAGCCGCGACGCTGGATTCTACTCGCCGGGCTCCTCCTCGCACCTTCGGCCCTGGCCGCCAACCGCTCCATCGGCGGCGCGGTGGTGGATCGGAACGGCGAGGCTGTTGCCCGCGCCAATATCCGCATCGCGCCGGGCAATGTCGAGACCGTCACCGATGACACCGGGCGCTTCCGCTTCGAGTACCTGCGTGACGAAACGGGTAACCGGACGCGCCTCAGCCGCCGGACCACCTACGAGGTCGCCGTGTTCAAGGTGGGTTATCACGAAGAGAAGGTCACCGTCGACTACCGGCGCGGTGAGTTGATGCTCCCGACGATTTCCCTCTCAGAAGAGACCATAAAGCTTGACAATTCCAACGCCGACATCGACGTGACGGCGCTGCCGGATCGGTCACAGAGCGCCGGCGGGTCCTACGAGGGGGAGTAGTGGGCAGATCGACGTGGTGGCGCCGAGCGGCGGTCCTGCTCTGTGCCCTCGGATCTTTCAGCTGCGACGGGCAAGAAGCTCGCTCGAGCGGCGTCGATGCCACATTGGCGATGGGCTGGATCATGCGGGTGGTCCAGGCACCTGACACCTTCTCGACGACGGTCGATCGGGGCGGCCGCGACGCGTGGATCGCGTTTCACCGAAACGACTTCCTGGGCGCCACAACCGGGGACGGTGCGGTAGCGCGTCGGGCGTGGGGCGAGCTCGCGGTCTTCTACGATGTGTTGGCTGATCTTTCCCGCGTGACCTGGGTCAGGCTCGGGGACACGTGGGCGGCGCGCGGCGGCCCCCCCCGCGGCTCGGTGCTCCCGCTCCTGGTCGGGTGGGCTCAGAATGACGGCGAAGCGCGCGGGGCGGCCACGGGTGTGGATGACCCCGTCGCCGGGCCGCTGATGAACGCCTGGTCGGGTCGACCCGCATGGGACCCGCCCGAGACCTTCCGCACCTTGCCCCTGGGTCAACGTATGCTGCTCCACGCCCAGATCCGGGCGGGAGGTGCCGACCTGCAGGCCCTCCGGAGCGCCGGCGGCCAACCGATCCACGTCGAGGTCGTAGCAGAAAAACCCGGCCTCAACCGAGCCCTGTTCGACCCGCTCCTGTACCTGACACTGAAGCTGCGGGCGGACGCCGAGGCAGCCGCCATCACGCCACCTGTGGACCCCCTCGAAACCCAGCTTTTTTCGGCCGGCTTCGGGGTCCCGGCGCAAGACGACACCTCCGTACTGGCCGCGTTGGGGGTGGCTCTTCCCGCCGCGGGTGCGCCGGCCGAGAGCTGCCGCAACGCGGCGCGGAGCCTCGACACGGCGCTTGACGGTTGGCGCGCTGAGCTCGGCTCGCTCGGGGACCCGGCCTCCCGTGCCCTCCTCGACGAGCTCCGCCTTGTGGAGGGGCTCCGGGCCCGGCTCCTGACCCGGTGGGCGGTGAGCGCGCTCGACGCCGACCAGCCGGCGTGTGCCCTGGCCTACGCCGAGCTCGCCCTCGATCATGAGCATCCCCGCGAGGTCACGCCTATCAATTCGCCCACCCTGTTCGCCGCGCTGGCGTCGGCGCGCATGCGCACGGGTAACGTACGGTTGGCGCTGGACGCCCTCGAGGCACTGGCCAGCAGCTTCCCCGAGGTACTCGCCCTCGACGAGACCCTCGGCGACCTCTCCGTGCTCCAGAACCTCGGCAAGAGCGGCGACTCACGCGAGAACTGACCCCCGGCCCCGCGTAAGCGGCTAAGAGGCGACCATGTGGATCCTGATAAGCACGCTCACGATGGTGTTGGCTGGAAACCTCCGGTACGCGGAAGACCAGGCCCCGGCCATCGTCAACCCCCTCTTCGGCTCCTCCATGGCCGAAGCCAGGATAAACGAGCTTCTTTTTCAGTCCCTCTACGCGGACGACCCCGAACTGGCGACCATCCCGCTCCTCGCCGAGTCGGGCGAGCTGAGCCCCGACCGCACCGAGATGACCGTCACGCTCCGGAGCGACGCACGCTGGCACGACGGCACCCTGGTGACCCCGGCCGACGTGGTGTTCACCATCCGCGCGATGAAGGAAGCCGCGACCGCGTCCACCGAGGCCGGCCGGGTCGCGTTCATCTCCGAGGCGGTCGAGGCGGGAGAACGCTCGGTGAAGTTGCGTTTTGGGCGCGCGGAGCTTCGGCCTGAGGACAAGCTGACCTTCAAGATCCTGCCGGCCGCCCGATTCAAGAGCACGACGGTCAAGCGCACCGACGCCTTCCGGACGGCCCCGATCGGCAGTGGGCCCTATAAACTCCTGAAGTATAACGAAGACAACTCCATCAGCCTCTCGGCGACGACGACCAGCGCAGGCGTCGCGCAGATCACCATGCGCGAGGTCTCGGACAAGAACTACCAGGCCAAGCTCCTCCTTTATGAGAGCCTCGAGGCGCTGGTCCGCGTGCTCCCGCGCGACCTGCCGCTCCTGCAGAACAACCGCAAGGTCGAGCTCTATCCGTACCAGACCAACTCCTGGTGGTACCTGGGCTACAACCTCAAACGTGAGCCCTTCGACAACCCCGAGGTACGCGCTGCGCTGGGCATGATGATCGACATCGACGCCCTGCTCGCGCCGATCGGCACCGGGGACCGCCTCTCGGGGCCTTTCGTACGTTCGAGCCCGTTTTACAACCACGAGGTCGCGCTCGACAAGAAGAACAGCGCCGGCGCGGCAGAGCGGATGCTCCAGGCCGGCTACACACTGGAAGGCGGGTTGTGGACCAAGGGCGGTCGGCCGCTCACCCTGAAGGTGACCGCGCACCAGGCGCTTGAGAGCGCCCAAGATGTCGCTATCAACCTGCAGAGCCAGCTCCTCTCCGCCGGCGTGAAGGTGCAGGTTGAGTTCTTGCAGGACGCAGCGTGGAAGAGCCGCGTGTGGAGCGCCCGGGAGTTCGACCTCTTGCTCTCCCAGTGGTCGTTCGACCGCAACGAGGACGTACGCGAGCAGTTCTACTCCAAAGGAAGCAGGAATTTCGTGTCCTACTCCAATCCGGCGGTCGATGTGCTCCTCGACGAGGCGCGGGACGCCGCGGATCCCCAGGTGCGGAAGCTCGCGCTGCGTAAGGCCCACCAGGCGATCCATGACGACCGCCCGATGCTGTTCTTGTGGACCCTGGACAGCTTCGCGGCCCTCTCGACCCGCGTCAAGAATGTGCTCGTCCACCCGTTCTATTTCTTCAGCTTTGTCTCGACCTGGGAGATGAAGTAGGGTGAGCCCGGCTCTGCCCTTCCCGCACGCCGCGCCGCCCCCGGCGGCCGCGCCGCCTCGGTGACCGGGTCGCGCGTACCGGCCGGCTCGGAGACGGAGGAGGCCCGCCTGGGGCTCGCCGGGTCGCGATCCGCGCCTCTCCCGTCGTGGGTCGTGCCCACCGTCGCGGGCTTTGGGAGCTTCACCCTGCGGCTCCTCGGCGCGGCGCTCCTGGTGCAGCTCCTGATCGCGCTCGCTCCGGGGGACGCCGTGGACCTGTTGCCCAACGCCGACCAGCTCCGCCCGGTGCTCGCCGCCGAATGGGGCCTGGATCGCCCGGTTTCGGAGCGGCTCTGGCTGACGCTCGGCCGGCTCGCTCGCGGTGAGCTGGGAACGTCGCTGACCTACCGGCCCGGCACGCCAGTGACGGAGCTGGTGGTCCAGGGGGCGCGACACTCCGCGGCCGTGCTGATTCCCGGCCTCCTGACCGGTCTTGTCGCCGCGCTGGTGACGGCTCTGTGGACCTCGAAGCGGGTGGTCAGTGGGCGGCCCGGCGGGCCCGAGCTCACCGGCTTCTTGCGTAGCCTCTCCGTGGTTCCGGCCTTTCTCGCGGCGTTCCTCCTCGTTGGCGGGTTCAACGCCGCAGCGTGGTGGGGCATCGAGCACGGGCTCATCGGGCGCCCCGAATGGTTTGCCCTGCCCGACACCGACAGCGGCTTACGGAGCGCGCTGGCCGTGCTCCTCGTGGGTGTGGCGTCTGCGGGCCTGACCGAACAACACGCCGCTTTACATGCAGCGTTACGTGAACTTCGCGCCGCGCCGTTCATCGAGGCGACCTTCGCCCGGGGCGCGGCCGTATGGCCCCACCTCCTGCTCAACCTCCTGCCCGTGCTGCTTGAGCTTGCCGCGAGCCGCAGCGCCTCGGCTATCGCCGGGCTGCTCGTGGTCGAACGGATGTTGCTCATCAACGGCGCCGGCGCGATGTTGTGGCAAGCGTGCCTCCTCCGAGACGTTCCGCTCGCGATCGGCCTGACGCTGGCGGCCGCTCTCGCGGTCACCACAGCCCGTTTGGTCGCCGACCTCCTGCGGCTCTGGCTCGATCCCCGGCTCCGGAGCGTCCTATGAGCCGACGGCTGGGGTTCGCGGTGCTGGGGCTCCTCCTGGTTCTGCGCCTCCTATCGGCGCTCTCCGGCTACGATCCCGTCGCTGACCTGACGCCGGAGCTCCGCAGCGCGGGCCCGAGCGCGAGTCACTGGCTGGGCACCGATCACCTCGGCCGCGACGTCGCCCGCCGGCTCCTCCACGGCACCGCCGCGTTCGTCGAGCCCGGGCTCCTCGCCGCGCTGCTCACGGTCGGGATCGGGCTCGCAGCAGGCGTGTTGTCCGGGGCGCGGGGCGGCGTGAGCGGGGCGGCCGCGGCGTGGCTGATGGGGGTCGTCGCGGCGATCCCCGGCCTGGTCCTGGTGCTGCTCGGCTTGTCGATCTACGGGGGTTCAGCTGACGCGGCAGCCGGCTCCAGCCAGATCTGGTGGATCGCGGGCTTTTGTGGCGTGATCTGCGCGCCTGCTCTCTCTGGCGCGGTCACCGCGCGGCTACAGGCGCTGATCCGGGCCGAGTTCGTCGTCGCGGCACGGGCTCACGGCATCTCTCCCGCCCGAATCCTGTTCTATCACCTCCTCTGGGTGAACACCCGGGGCCTCGTGCTGCGGCACGCGCTCCGGGCGTTCACCCAGATGGTGGTCCTCGAGACCACCCTGTCCTACCTCGGTGGTTTCGGCGTGCCCGAGCCCACCCCCTCCTGGGGCAATATGTTGGCCTTTGAGCTGGGGGTCGTCGAGGGGAACCCCTGGGCGTGGCTCGCGCCGGCGTTGGCGATCTGGCTGGGCGTGGTCGGGATCTACGGCCTCAGCGAGGCGACAGGGGAGGCGAATGTCGGCTGAGCTCCTCCTCGAAGCACGATCGTTACGGATCGAGGCACCGGGACGGACGCTCGTGCACGACGCCTCCTTCGGCGTCCGCGCGGGTGAGCTGGTCGCGCTCGTCGGCCATTCGGGGTCCGGCAAGTCGGTCACGGCGCGGGCGCTCCTCGGCCTCTTGCCGTTCTTCCCCGGTCGGGTGGCGGGCGAGGTGTGGGTCGACGGCCAACCGTGTAAGACCGAGGCTGATTTTGCGAGAGTCCGCGGGGCACGGGTGGCGCTGGTGCCCCAGGACGGACGCGGCGGGCTCGATCCACTCTGGCGGGTGGGGCGGACCATCCGGGAGGCCGCGCGACTCGCCGGTGTAGACGAAGATCCGCTTCCGTGGCTCGAGGCCGCGGGTTTCTCTACTCCCGGCCCCGTGGCCACGTGTTTCCCGCACGAGCTCTCGGGCGGGATGGCCCAGCGCGCCGCGATCGCCGCCGCCCTGGCACGCAAGAGTGCGGTGTTGATCGCCGATGAGTGCACCAGCGGACTTGACGTTTCCGTGCAGCGGACCGTGCTCCAGAGGCTCCGCAAGCTCGCGGACGACGGGGGAGGGGTGCTGCTGATCACCCACGATCTCCGTCTGCTCCCGGGCTTCGCGGACCGGATCGTGGTGATGGATGAGGGCCGCACCGTCGAAGAGGCGCCGCGTCTCGAGGCCCTCGTCGGCGCCGGCCGCGTATTGGTTGAGGCGACGCGCCAGATCGCGGGTGGGCGATGGTAGAGGCCCCCCTCCTCTCGCTCCGCGGCGTACACAAGACCTGGAAGGCGGGTTTTCGGCGACGGCTCGCCGGCGGACCGGACACCCGCGCGCTGGACGCGGTGGACCTCGACGTCTACCCTGGCGAGATCGTCGGCCTCATCGGGGAGAGCGGCTGCGGCAAGACCACGCTGCTCCGCGTGGCCCTGGGCCTGTTGCCGCGCGACGGGGGCGAGCTCCGGGTCTTGGGCGACGACCCGAGCCGGCTGGGCGGCGCGGCAGAGTCTCGGCTACGGCGCCAGACCCAGCTCCTGCTCCAGGACGCGGGCGCATCCCTGAACCCTGGCCTGAACGTCGCCGAGATCCTCGCGGAGTCGTTGAGGGTCCACCAACCGGGGGCCGATCCGACGGCCCGGAGCGCCGAAGCCCTGGCGCGCGTGGGCCTGAGCGGGCGAGAGCACGCCCGGCCGGATGCCCTCTCGGGCGGAGAAAAACGACGGGTGACCCTTGCGATGCTGTCGATCGCGCGGCCCCGGCTGATCCTCGCCGACGAGCCCACGGCGGGCCTGGACGCGGCTCGCCGCGCGGCAGTGATCGATCTGCTGTTGGGTGCACGCGACGCCGAAGGTCGGCTGACGCCAGGCGTCCAAGGTAGCCGGGGGCTGCTCCTGGTGAGTCACGACCTGGCCATGGTGCTCTACGCCTGCACGCGGATCGTCGTCATGCAATCCGGAAGGGTCGTTGATGATTTTCCGAAGTCGCGGCTGCTCGGGGGCGCGCCGGCCTCACCCCGCCTCGTCACCGCCGGTCGGCACGCCTGGACGCTCGAACTGCTCGCCGCTGCCGGCTTGATCGGACCCGTAGGATCCCAGCCCGTTTCGCCCTCGCCGGTCCCCGCTGCGGGGACGCGAGGTAGACTGTCACTGCCAGAAGAGGAACAACGATGACGCTGACTCTGTTGCTTGGCATTTTACCGAGCATGTCCTTTACTTTTGGCGTATTCGTGCTCAACACGATCATCCCGAGGGCCTTCGCCCAGGCCACGCCCGCCTCGCCCGATGTGAGCGGCAACTGCCAGGCGCCGGTGTGGTCGCCCGCGGGCACCCAGCTGGCGTGGGAGGTGAACTACCACGAAAAAAAGACCATTGAACTGTACGTTGCACCGTTCAACGGCGTGGCCTCGCCGCCTCGTAAGCTGATGCCACTGAACCGGGGGGCGAGCGCGGTCACCGCCGGGTTCGATCGCGCCGCGCCGGAGCTCGTAGTGCACGAAGCGAGCTTCGCGCCGGACAGCATCAAGCGTCTGGTCTACTCGAGCAGCGGCGCCACTCAGGACTACGACCTCTACGTCGATGGTGCCGGAGTGATCGCCGCCGGGCCGGGCACGGACGGCGGGCCCGCTTGGAGCCCGGACGGGAAGTTCATCGTGTTCACCTCAGCGCGCACCGGCCAGGGAGACCTGTACCTGCTCGATCTTGCGTTGATGGAGAAGCCACCCCTCCGCCTGACAGGCGACCTCAACGCGTCGGAGGTGTACGCCGCGTGGTCACCGGACAGCAAGAAGGTCGTCTACGTCGGGCACGGCGCCCAGGGCGACAATCTCTACCTCATCGACAACCTGAACTTTCCGGCACCTCGGGCGCTCACGGCCTGGGCCCACACCCAGACCCGCCCGGCCTGGAGCCCCGACGGCACGCTGGTGGCCTTCTACTCCAACCACACCGACAATCGCCGCTTTGACCTATACACCATGCCCATCGGCGGTACGCCGACGCTCATCACCACCGACGTCGTGATGAGCCATCGCGGTCCTATCTGGAGCTCGGACTCCAAACACGTGATCTACGTCAAGAACGACAGCGACCATTTCTCACCCGTGTGGGCTGCGCCGGTCGCCGATCCGACACGCGCGGCCGAGCTCAAGACCGGCACCGTTGGGAACGGCGACCTCGCGCTGACCCGCCGCGCCGACGGCTCGATGTGGCTGGCGGTCGCGGCGCAGGGCAGGGCAGGGGACCCACAACGAGATTTCAAGCGGATCTATGTGCTGCCTCTGCCGACGCTTCCGGCGACCAAGTGACGCTCGGGCTCTTGCTGGCGCTCGGCTGCAGCCACCCGAGAGCCCTACCGGCGGCAGAGTCCGACCCCACGTTGTCTGGCCTGAGAGCCTCGATTGAGGCGAGCTCCGACGACGCGTGGCAGCGCCTCGCGTACCTGTGCGACACGATCGGCCACCGCCACTCCGGTAGCTCAAGCCTTGAAGAGAGCACCCGCTGGGCCGAGGCGGAGCTCCAAGCCGACGGACTGCGCGCCTGGCGCGAGGCGGTGCAGGTGCCCGTGTGGCGGCGAGGGGAGGCGAGCCTCCGGATCGTCAGGGTTGAACCGTCATCCTCCCAAGGCGGTCACGCCCAGACTCCCCCGGACGTTTTGCCGGTGCTCGCGCTCGGGGGCAGTGTAGCGGCCCGGGGCATCGAGGCGGCGGTGATCGTACTCGGAAGCTTCGAGGAGCTCGGTCCAGAAGTCGCTGGGAAGATCGTGCTGTTTGAGCACCCGATGCGCGTCACCGATCCGGCGATCGACGGCTACGGCGAGGCGGCCGCTTTTCGGAGTCGCGGTGCGATCGAGGCGGCGAAACACGGGGCGGTCGCAGTGCTGGTGCGCTCGGTGACCACGCGCTCGCTGGCGACGCCCCACACCGGAGCGATGGGCTACGACGACGCGGTTCCCCGGATTCCGGCGGCTGCGGTGAGCACCGAGGCCGCGTCCTGGTTGCGTCGCCAGGGCGAACGTGGTGTTTCGGTGACCGTGCGCCTCGATCTCGGCACGACGACCGAACCGGACGCCGAGAGCCACAACGTGGTGGCCGAGCTGCCGGGCCGCGGCCCCGGCGTGGTGGTGATCGGCGCTCACATCGACTCGTGGGATGTCGGCCAGGGCGCGCACGACGACGGGGCCGGCGTGGTCGAGGTCATGGAGGCGATGCGCCACCTCAAACGGGTAGGCGCTACACCGGAGGCGACGATCCGCGCTGTGCTCTTCACCAACGAGGAGTTTGGCTTACGCGGAGGGCGAAACTACGCGGACACGCACGGCGCCGAGCCGCACTGGGTCGCGATGGAGACCGATCTCGGCGGCGGGGCCCCGGAGGCGTTCAGCGCCACAGGGTCGCCCGAGGCACTGAAGTGGCTTCAAGGGCGGCTTCTGCCGCTGGGTCTCGAGGTGGTGCGTGAAGGCGGGGGCGCGGACATCGGGCCGCTGGGCGAGCGCGGGGTGCTCGTCGCGGGACTTCTGCCGGATGACAGTCACTATTTCGACGTGCACCACACGGAGGCCGACACCATCGACAAGGTCGACCCGGACGCGCTTCGGACAGGCGTTTGGGCGGTCGCGGCGTTTGCGTGGTTGACCGCGAGCGCGAGCGCGGGGCCACCTCCCGGGAAGGTATCCGCGGCCCCCTGAGCGGGCCCGGAGCCGATCCCCAAGGGCCGAGTTGTTCGCCCCGGTGGGAGCGAATCCAAGCCGGACCCAGGCCGGACCTACGCGGCTTCTCGCCCGGGGGCGCGCCCCAGCAGAACCGCAAACAGGACGTGGAGGTTGGGGAGCGACACGGGCCGGTTGAGCGCCTCGGGTAGCGAGATCGGCCCGTTTGCGGCACGCTCCCGGGTGGGCAGCAAGTCCCGATGGCGGATGAGGGCGTTACGGAGCCGTTCCCAGCCGATGCTCCACTCCAACTTCGCGATGCCGGCCTGTACATCGGCATCCCCCAAATTCCGTGTGGCGCCGGGGCGGGAGGCCAGCACACGCGCGGCGATCTCGAAACCGGAGAGATCACGGGGTTCGTACACCGCGATACCCAATTTCTCCTTGATCTCCTTGCGCTTCTCGGCGAGACCCGCGTCCGCGCCGTAGACCATGATCCATACCTTGGGCGCCAACGCCTTGAGCTGACGTGCCAGCTCGAGGCCATGCGCCTCGACCTGCCGTAGCGAGATGACCACAGCGTCCGGCGCGTGCTCAGCGAGCGCCGTCCGCGCCTCGGCCGGGGTGCCCAGCAACTGGACCGCCGCGCGTCTGCCCAAGCCAACTGCAATATCAGTGCGGCGGTGTGCGTTCGGGTCCACAATCACAACGCGAAAGACCGACATGTAGGCTCCAGGGTGGGGTAGGACTTACACCCTCGTTATCGTTCGTCGGCGCAGTTCAGCCCAGCCACACACGCCTACACAGCGCCGGGCTAAGGATCGTCGATGTGGATCTTCCTCCTCTTCGGATGCGACCCTCCGGCTTCGAGCCCCACGGCAGCTGCTCCCACTCCCAGCACCACGACGACCGCGACGCCCTCGTCCCCCACCCCGGGCGCGCAGGCGCCTATCGGGGGTTCAGCGGCCGCCCGCTGGTCACCTACGCTCGCCGTAGCCGTTCCGCCCCTCGACGCTCCCGGGACCTGCCCCGACGCCGACCTGGACGGCTTTGTCGACGCCTGGACCTGCCCCGCCACACCCGCGGCCAAGGCCGACTGCGACGACCAGGACCCCGCGATCACCCCCGCCGTGGAGCGCTGGGTGCGACCCGGCCCCTTCTTGATGGGGTCCGACGCCGACGACGCCGGTCGCGATGAGGCGCCGGTTCATGTGGTCGTCCTCAGCGGCTATTGTCTGGACTTCGCCGAGGCGCGGGGCGGCGACGGCCGGGTTTTGGAGGGGCAGAGCCGTGAAGCTGCGATCGCGACCTGTGCCGCCATCGGGAAGCGGCTACCGACGGAGGCGGAGTGGGAGAAGGCGGCCCGCGGCGGTTGTGAAGGTGGCTCCGACCCCGAGCGCTGCGATGCCGGGGATCTGCGCACCTATCCCTGGGGTGAGGCTGCGCCCGGCTGCGAGCTCGCGAACCACCGGGTCTTCGGACCCCAGGGGCCCCGGCCCTGCTCGGAGGGGACGGTCGCCGCTGAACTCTCCGCCGGCGTCGGGCCTTACGGGAACGTACACCTCGCGGGGAACGTCTGGGAGTGGACCTCGGACAGCTGGCATCCGGGCACCTACGCCGCGCCCACCCCCACAGACCCAGGCGGGCCAGCCGGCGGCACCGTCGGCGTGCTCCGGGGCGGCGGCTGGAACACCTTCTCCACCAACATGCGCGTGAGCAATCGGTTCAGCTCTCTCCTCGACAACAGCGCGACCGGGGTACGATGTGCCCGTCGGCGCCACGAGCCGGTGCCCGTGACGCTCACGCCCCTGGACCTGGTCAGCGTGTCGGGCAGCGTCCGCGGCCCGCTCGCGGGCGAGGCCCTCTTTATCTCCGCCTTCGACCTGGAGGATGTGGGCCCGCACGGTGAGATGGTGCCCGGTCGCTCTCCGGTTGCCGAGCTGAAGCTCCCGGCGACCGGCACGGAGGCGAGCTTTACGCTCGATGTGCCGCGGGGGAGCTACCGGGTGATGGCGGTGGTGGACGCGGGACCGCCCGGACCAGGGAAGGCCCCCGGGGCCATAGCGCAGACCACCCTCGATCTCACGGTCACAGGCGTTCCGCGCCTCGATCTCGAGCTCGTGGTGCCATCGGGGCCGCCGCAAGGCGCGCCGCCCTAGGCTCAGAACACCCAGTAGACGTCAAACGCCTGGGGAATCCAGGCGAAGCGTACCGTGGAGTAGAGCGGGAAGCCGACCCGAAGGTGTAGGTGGGGCCAGGCGGCTTGGTAGGACACCGTGATGGTGCTCCCGAACTCATCGAGAGGCTGGTCCACGAGCAGGGACGCGCCCGCCGAAAGTCCAGCTTCATCGGTCTGATACCCGGCGGCTACCAGGCCCTTGACACCGACGGGCGTCATCGCCGCCACAAAGATCGAATCTCGCCGATTGATTCGGAAATCCGCCGCGAGGTTGATCCGGGTGACGGTCATGCGGGCGTCCGCGAAGATCGAACCCTTGTCTTCGAGCTCGTCCTGGGCCTTCTGTTCGAGTCGGCTCTGCACGTCTTCGGTGAGGTCCCCGCCAAAGCTGCTGCCCAACATCGCCGCGAGCGCGACACCGACCTGATCGAGAGGGACCGCGCCGGCCACATTGGCGAAAAGCCAAGCCGGTCCGCCATGAATGCTGAGCCTCCGTCCAAGGATGACGCTCGTGGTGAGGTTGAGCGGGACGGCGG
Source organism: Deltaproteobacteria bacterium (assembly GCA_947486185.1). Taxonomy (GTDB): domain Bacteria; phylum Myxococcota_A; class UBA796; order UBA796; family SXON01; genus CANKTH01. Next base: position 29,247 of record CANKTH010000018.1, on the reverse strand, counting down.
TCGCGCTCGCATCGCTGCTGATCTCCTCCGTGAGCTGGTCGGTGTTGAAGCGATAGCGGAGCCAGCCGCCTTCGATACCGAGCGCGACCCGCTCGCCCTCCACGGCCGTGACCTTGCCGTGCACCGCAACCACGCCGAGCGGGAGCAGTCCCAGGGTGGTGCCGACCTGCACGTTTTCGAGCAGGCCGAAGTCCTGGTTGACGAAACCAAGCTTGAAGTTTCCCTTACCGACTGTATACGCAGTCAGATCGGTTGTGACCCGGGGATCGATAGGCTGACGCGCCCACTCTCCCGCGAGGGCCAAGGAACACGAGAGCGACAAGAGGGACAACACGCTCCCGCAATATCACGAGGAGGCCTGCGGCCCAAGGCGATGCGGCACAAAGGGCCGACCCGTATTTCGTAGCGCTCGGCGCCGGACGGGCTCGCGGCGCTCGCGCCGACGGGCTAGGAGCAGGACTCAGAGCAGGAAGCAGGGAAAAGATGAACCGGCGCGAATGCATCTCGGGGCTCATCGGGCTCGTGGCGGCGGGCCTCTCACCGCGGCTGGCGCGGTCCACGTCGTTGTTTGACGGGCGGGACATGGATCCGATGCGCCCCAAGAAAGTCCAGGTGGCGCCTGGGCTTGACTTCCGAAAGGTCGCCACCATGGGTGACGTGATGTCGGCGGACGGGGCCGTGTTTGGCTCCGGCGCCGACTATGTGGCCGCCATCCCACTCGACTCACCGGGCCGTATGCTGTTGTGGGTCAATCACTCGGCGCCGCCGGCGCGGCTCGACGAGGTCGCGCGGTGGAGCTTCCTCGACCACATGCCGACGATGGACGATGTGTTGGACTATATGGGCGCGTCGGTGATCGAGGTCGAATCCCAATCCAACGGCGCGTGGAAGCTGGTCCCCAACTCCAACATCGCCTGGCGGATCACGGGGCGAATGCCCGACCTCACCACTACCGGCCCAGCGGCGAGCCTCATCGGCAAAACCCGTCCAGGGAGCATCCGAAATGGCGCGGGCGCCGTCACGCCCTGGGGGACGGTGATTTCGGGCGAGAAGGACATCGGCCACCACGTGCCCGAGTCCCCGGGCACCCGCGACGGCAAGATCGGCATCTCTGGCGAAGTGGAGGACGACCGGAAACCCGGTGCAACCGGCGAGTACCACGGCTGGATGATGGAGGCCGATCCTCGGGATTCCAAGTGGCAACCTCGGCTTCACACCTCGCTCGGTCGCTTCCGGCACGGCGCCGCCGAGGTGGTAGCCCAACACAATCGACCCCTCCGCGTCTACATGACTGACGAGCGGCCGCTGGGTGGTTTGTGGCGCTTCGAGAGCCGCGACGACTGGAAAAAGGACATGGGCCGCGACGAAGGGAGCAAGCTGCTCACCGAAGGCACCCTCTCGGTCGCCCGTTTTCTGGATGGGCAGGGTGGGCGCTGGTTGCCGGTGGAGCTTGACACCGAACTCAGGCGGCGCTCGCGGAACGCCGCGCTCTGGCGTGCGCGCTCCTTCGACATTCCCGTCGCCTTCCGCGAAACGGCGGCGGAGGCAAAACGACTTTCTGAGGTGTATAAAACGGAGGGGGCCCTCCGTGTGGACGCCTGGCTGGGCGGGCTGCTCGTGGGGGGCAGTCCCCTCGGACGACCTCAGGGGCTGGCCCAGGTGGGTGAGGCTTTGTACTTGTCTCTCGCCGATAATACCGGCACCCAAGGCACACGGATGGCGCCCCCTATCGGGGTGGATGTGCCCTCCGGCGCTGTCGTCCGGATCATCGATGGTGGCAGACGCTTCGATTGGAGCGTCCCCCTGCGCGCGGGGGACCAGATTGGATTTCCCGGGCCGCTCGCCCGCGACTCCGAAGAGGCGCTCCTCATCGCGACGGCGGCGGAGCCGAGCGAGACCGCCGCCGGACCCTGGGGAAATAACGCCTTGTACCGACTCAAACCGACTGGGGCAGTGCGCTACGCCGTCGCGCCCGGGCCGGCGTCGTTTGGCCAGCCGGCGGTGAGCCCTGACGGCAAGACCGTGTTCTGTTCATTACGAACTCCCCATCCCCTCTGGGGTGCGCCCACCTTGCTCTGCATCTACAAAGACAAGCGCTGACCAGCATCAGGGCCGTCGTACCGGCCGCGACTGCCACACCAGGCGCCCACCCAGCCAGGTAGCGTGGACTTGGACCTCCGAGAGTTCCTCAGGCTCGAGGTTGTACGGGTCTTCTTCGAGGAGCACCAGGTCGGCCTGCGCGCCGACCGCGATCACACCGACCTCCCCGGCGAGCCCGAGCGCCTCGGCAGCCACCCGCGTGTAACCCGCGAGCAAGGTATCGAGATCGACGGCCTCAGCTGCGCTTAGCTCCAGGCCCCCGTCACTGTCAGGGTCCGCGCGACGGACACCGACCTCGATCGCCGGCCAGGGGTTCATGCTGGTCACGCTCCAGTCGCTGCCGACGACCACCGAACCGCCCGCGTCGGCGACGCTTCCGATCGGATAGTGCCGATCCGCCCTCGCCTCGCCGAGCCGTGGATCCGCGAGGTCGATGATCGCCTCGTCCGGCCACGCCCAGAGCGGGGAAAAAGAAGCGTACACGCCGAGCCCCGCGAAGCGGGGCGCATCGTCGGGGTGGATGAGCTGCAGGTGAGCGGCGATTGGCGGTCGGATGCGGCGATCTGCCGGCGTGAGCGCCACCTCGAGCTGGTCGAGGTACTGTCGCACCGCACCGTCCCCGATGCTGTGGGCGTGTGACACCAGATCTGCCTGGTTCAACGCGGAGAGCAACTCAGCGAGCCGTGCGTCCTCGAACAGGAGCTCGCCTCCCGGACCGCCAAGCTCGGGATCGAGGAGCGCGGCCGTACCCGACTCGATCACCCCGTCGAGATAGAGCTTCCCGCCGACCACCTGTATCATCTCAGAGTCATACTCAGCCGCCAACCTTTGGATATCGTCCACCTGCTCGGGCCCCTGATCGGGATCCATCTCCACCAGCGCCCGCACACGCACGGTGAGCCGCCTCCGCCGCTCCGCTCGCCGGTAAGCGGCCAACGTCCAGCGCTCAACAGCGGGGTCCATCACGGTCGTGATGCCGTAGCTGCCCGCGAGACGCAGGGCGTCGTAGAGGCCACGATCGGCGGTGCGGTTATCAAAATCGGGCAGGAAGGGGTCAAAGAGCGTGGCCGCGTCTTCCCGGAGGACGCCGCTGGGCGCCCCGTCCGAGCCCAGCTCGATGCGCCCCCCGCGCGGAACGGGGCTGGCAGCGCTGACCCCCGCCAGGTTGAGCGCCAGACTGTTGACCCAGGCCGAGTGGCCGTCGTAGGAGGTCAAGAACACGGCTTGTTGGGGCACGATGGTGTCCAGCGCCAAGCGGTCGGCGGCGCCAATCACCGCGGGATCCCAACCGCCGCCGACGATCCACGGCGCGTCCGGGTGCGCGGTGGCCCAGCCCGAGATCTGGTCGAGGGTCTCCTCCAGGCTCGTCGCTTCGGCGAGGTCCAGTCCGAGGCGCTCGGCGCCGGACCAGGCCAGGTGGTTGTGGGTGTCGATGAAGCCGGGAAACAGGGCGCCACCTTCGAGATCCACCACATCCGTGAGCGGTCCGAGGTGGCGCAGCACCTCGACCCGATTCCCCAGCGCGACGATCCGCCCAGCGGTGATGGCGACGGAGTCGACCAGCGGCCGGTCGGGGTCCTGGGTGTAGATCGCGCCACCCGCGAAGATCCGTTCGGCCGGAGGCGGGGAACAGGCGAGGGCGAGGAGGTACAGCATCGGGCCGGAGCGCCTATCGCGTCCCCGACCCGGCCGCCGGCCCGGGAGCGCGGGTGCCGTGCTACATTGCCGCTCCCGGGAGCTCGAATGTACTCGCTCATGACCGACGCCGATATAGACGCCGCGACCGCCCACACCATCGCCGCGGCGATGCGTGAGGTGTCGCGCTCCGACGGGAGCCACCCGGCCGAAGAGGCCCTGATCAACAGCTTCCTCGAGGGCCTTCCGGAGGCCGGTCGTGGCGTTGTCAACCTCGAGACGGTCCAAGCTCCCGAACAGCGCGAAGCGTTCTTGAAGAGCCTCCTGATGGTGGCCCTCGCCGACGGCGACATGACCGACGCGGAGCTGGCGGTGGTCCGGTACTACGCCGGGCGGCTGGGGGTGTCCGACGGCGACCTTCACGAGCTGGTCAACGAGGTGGGCGGCTACCTGCTGTCCGCGTTCCACGGCGTTCACGTCTTCCGCGACGATGTGATCGCGCTGGGACGCTCGCTCGGGGTCGACGATGCCGTGATCGAACGTTCGATCGACTCGGGCGACGACGCTGGGGATGATGCCGCGCCGACGCCCGGCGTCCGCTGAGGCCACGGCCAATCGCCGCAGGCCCACTGTCCGGTTCGTAGCCGCGGTGCAAGACCCGAATCGGTCAGGATCTGACCGGGCGCGGGACGCGTCTGTGCTATAGGCTCGCGGCCAGAAAACATGGACCCGACCCCATCCCCGCAGCACGAGACCCTTCCGCTCCTCGAAGCGGCGCGGGATCGTTACCTCCACTACGCGCTCTCGGTCATCACCTCGCGGGCCCTGCCCGACGTCAGGGACGGACTGAAGCCCGTACAACGCCGTATTCTCTACGGTATGTTCCACAACCTTCACCTCGGGCCGGGCTCCCGCTACCGGAAGTCGGCCACGGTGGTCGGCGAGGTCATGGGCAAGTACCACCCGCACGGGGACAGCGCCTTGTACGAGGCGATGGTGCGGATGGCGCAGGATTTCGCCCTGCTGCACCCGTTGGTGGACGGACAGGGCAACTTCGGTAGCATCGACGGTGATAACGCGGCGGCGATGCGTTACACCGAGGTCCGGCTCCGGCCGATCGCGGCCGACCTCCTGTCTGAGCTGGGCGCTGGCACCGTTGACTTCCGGCCCAGCTTTGACGGTCAACATTTCGAGCCGGTCGTGCTCCCGGCGCAGTTCCCGCAGCTCCTGGTCAACGGAAGCGAGGGCATCGCGGTCGGCATGGCCACGCGGATCCCGCCCCACAACCTCGTTGAGGTGATCGACGCGGCGCTCCTGCTGATCGAACGTCCGGAAGCGACCGTCCACGAGCTCTGCCGCAAGCTCAAGGGGCCCGACTTCCCCACCGGTGGAGAGCTGGTCTCGTCCGCTGCTGAGATCGAGTCCGTATACACCGAGGGTCAGGGCCCCCTCCGCCTCCGCGCCACCTGGACCACCGAACAGCGCGCCCGGAAGACCCTGCTCGTGATCACCTCGATCCCCTACGGCCTGGTCAAGGGGCCGCTGGTCGAAAAGCTGGGCGAGATCGTGGTGAGTCGGAAGCTCCCGCAGATCACCGATATCCGGGACGAGTCCACGGACGAGGTCCGCATCGTGATGGAGCTCCGGGCCCCGGGCGACGCCGAAGCCGCGATGGCGTGGTTGTACAAACACACGGCGCTGGCGCTTCAGATCAACGTCAACCTGACCTGCCTGGTCCCCACCGAGCACCCGGAGATCGGCGCTCCGGCGCGCCTCGACCTGCGTTCGCTCCTGCGCCACTGGCTCCATTTCCGGTTCAATACTGTTGAACGCCGAATCCGTCACGAGATGAAGCAGCTCGACGATCGGGTGCACATCCTCGAAGGGTTCCGGAAGATCTTCGACATCCTCGACGAGATCATCCGCCTGATCCGAATGAGCGATGGCAAGCGGGACGCCGCCGAACGGTTGATGAACCGCTTTGACCTTGACGATCTCCAGGTCGAGGCGATCCTGGAAATGAAGCTCTGGCGGCTCGCCAAGCTGGAGATCCAGCTCATCCTCGACGAGCTGGCCCAGAAGGCCGCCGAGGCGAGCCGTCTCTCCGACATCCTGGCCTCCAACGACGAGCTCTGGAAGGTCGTCCAGGGGGAGCTCCGCGACGTGCGGAAGCAGCACGGTCGTCGCCGGCGCACGACCCTACGCAGCGACGCCGCGGAGCTCGCTTACCGGGAGGACGACTACGTCGTCAGCGAGGACACCTGGGTGGTGGTCACGCGAGAGGGTTGGATCAAACGGCAGTCCAGCGTCACCGCCCTCGACAAGGTCCGGCTTCGCGAGGGGGACAGCATCGGGTGGGTGTTCCGTTGTTCAACCACCTCAAACCTTATTTTTCTCTCCAGCTGCGGCACGGCCTACGTCACCCGCGCCGAGGCGGTGCCCGCGACGTCAGGGTTCGGCGAGCCCGTACAGCGGAGCTTCACCTTCGCGGATGGGGAGCGCGTGGTGGGGGTCGTCTCCCTCGACCCGCGGAGCGTCCCCGAGCCAGTGCCTCCTGGCGAGGGCGAGGATCCTGGCCCCTGGTTGGTCGCGGTCACGGCGGCCGGTCGGGTCGTGCGCGCGCCGCTCGCGACCCACGCGGAGCAGTCCACCAAGAGCGGCCGTAAGTTCATGAAGGTGGACGCGGCGAACGACACGGTGGTCGCCGCCTACGTGTCCGCGGGGGATGAGCATGTGTGCGTCGCCACCCGGGAACGCCGGGGCCTCGCGTTCCCGGTAGCCGAGGTGTCGCCTATGAAGGGCGCTGCCAAGGGCGTCGCGGCGATCGACATCGACGAGTCAGACCAGGTAATAGCCTTTGGGCTGGCTTTTGCGCCCGAGGAGGGGGTCAACGTGAGCACCACGCTCGGCGTGGAGAGCCTCGTCTCGCCCGCTACCTGCCCGGGCAACCGCGCCAACCGCGGCAAGCGCCTCGCGGGGAAAGGTGCGCTGGGTCCCTGGGTACGCCCGATAGAACGCGGGGGCCGCGGTGTGCGCGGGGATGAGGCCGGGTCATGAGCTCCTACACCGCCTCTTCCATCCAGGTCCTCTCGGGGCTCGATCCGGTGCGCAAACGCCCGGGTATGTACATCGGCGGCACCGATCCTGCCGGCTACCACCATCTGTTGTGGGAGATCCTCGACAATGCGGTGGACGAGGCAATGAACGGCCATGCCAGCCGCATCGAGGTGCTCCTCCACAAGGACGGTCGCAGCGTGACCGTCCTGGACGATGGTCGCGGTATCCCGGTCGATCTCCATCCGGTCGCCAAACGCCCAGCGCTCGAGGTCATCCTCACTACGCTCCACTCCGGCGGGAAGTTCGACGGCAACTCCTACACCGCTTCGGGGGGCCTTCACGGCGTGGGGTCGTCCGTGGTCAACGCCCTCTCGAGTGACCTCACCGCGACCGTGCGCCGCGATGGCGGAGAGTTTCGACAGGCCTTTCGGCGCGGGGTGCCGCGGGCGCCGCTCGCGCGCCTGGGAGACAGCCGGGCGACCGGGACACGCATCAGCTTCACGCCCGACGCCGAGATCTTCGGCGACCTGAGCTTCGATCCCGACACCATCCGGGAGCGCATCGACACCACCGCCTATCTCCACCGGGGGCTCAGGCTCCGGTTTGTCGATGAGGGCCGTGGGCTGCGTGAAGACTTCCACCACCCCACGGGCATCCGCGAATACGTCGGAGCCCTCGCCAGAAAGCATAGTCGAAGCCTCATCTTCCCCGAGCCCTTTTACCTGGAGAAGCGCGGCGAGCTCCGTCTCGAGGTCGCGCTCGTGTGGACCGACGGCACGCGGGAGCTCTGCTCTTCCTTTGCCAACGGCATCCCCACTGCGGGCGGCGGCACCCACGAGCAGGGCTGCCGCGACGCGGTGGTCAAGGCGGTGCGCACCTACCTCGACACCCACTCCCTCCAGCCGCGCGGGGTGAGCCTGGGCGCCGAGGACATCCGCGAGGGGCTCCTGGCGGTCATCTCCGTGTTCATCCCCGAGCCCCAGTTCCAGGGGCAAACCAAGGACAAGCTCAATAACCCAGAGCTCCGCGGCCAGGTCGACGGCGCGCTCCGGCTCGCGTTCGAACAGTATCTCAACGCGAACCGCACGGTGGGCGACGCCGTCGCGGCACGCGTGGTGCAGGCGGCGCGTGCCCGCCTCGCGCGGGCCGCCGCGGAAGACCAGGTTCGGCGTAAAACCCCGACTTCAGGCCGCCTGACCCTGCCAGGAAAGCTCGCCGACTGTTCGTCCACCGATCCGGGCCGGGGCGAGCTGTTCATCGTCGAGGGGGACAGCGCCGGCGGCTCCGCGAAGCAGGGGCGTGATCGCGAGACTCAGGCGATCCTGCCGCTCCGGGGCAAGGTGCTCAACACCGAGCAAGCGACCCTCAAGAAAGTGATGGAGAACCAGGAGCTCTGTAACGTCGTCTCCGCCCTGGGCTGTGGGATCGGTCCGTCGTTCGACGCCTCGCGCCTGCGTTACCAGCGGGTGATCCTCCTGATGGACGCGGACAGCGACGGCCACCATATCGCAACCTTGCTCCTCACGTTTTTCTACCGGCACATGCCCGGGCTGCTGCACGGGGGGCACCTCTTCCTCGCGTGTCCACCCCTCTACCGCATCGACGTAGGTCAACAGACCTGGTGGGCGGCCGACGACGCCGACCGGGACCGCATCCTCAAGCGCGTCGGCAGCCGCGGGAAACCCGAGATCACCCGTTTCAAGGGGCTCGGCGAAATGCCGGCGCGCACCCTGTTCGAGACGACCCTCGATCCTCGGAAGCGCCGTCTGATAAAGGTTCAAGTTCCGGAAGATGCACGTGCGGAGACCGACCGGATCATCGGCGAGCTCATGGGGCGCGACGCGGCGCCCCGGTTCCGGGAGATCATGGAGCGCGTGTCCGAGGTCGAGAGCCTCGACGTCTGATTCAGCATCCCGGGCGTGGCGCTGCTTACTCGCTGAGCCAGGCTGAGGGAGCCCGCGCAACACCTTCACGGACAACCAGGCGCAGCCGACGCAGCGCCGAGATGCCCTGGGTCGGATCGCCGTCCACCACGACGAGGTCGGCACGATAACCCGCTTCGATCTTACCGATCGGGAGTCCAAGCATCTCGCCGGGCGTCACGGTGGCGGCGCGAAGGACGGTGATTGGATCCAGGCCGGCGTGCACGAGGCGCTCGAGCTCGTCGATCGACGATGTTCCATGAAAAAGCGAGGTGATCATTGGCCAGTTTCCCGAGTCACTGCCCATCACCAGGGGCACTCCGGCGGCGGCGAGCTGCCTCAGCGCCGCCTCCTGGCGGTGGAGGGCGCGGACGATCATCCGGCCGGGAAGGGCCGACGCGGCGATCGCGGGGATGCCGGGGAAGCGGGGCAGGAGAAGTGACACAAGCCCAGTCCGGAAGTCCGCCTGCACACGAGGATCCCGCGCAGTTGTCCGCTCGAGCTCAGGGACTCGCTCCTGGTACCAGGGATCGTCAAGCGGCGGCACCCCCAGCCGCCCCCACGCCGACGCCAGCGCATAGTGCGGGGACAACGTAGTCATCTGCCAGGCCCCCGCGGCCCGCACCCGCTCCACCGCCTCGGAATCGGGCCGATCGAGGGGGTGGACCAGCACGCTGGCTCCCAGCACCTCGATCGCCAAGGCCTGCTCCCTCGGCGACATCGCATGCGCGTAGACGGGGAGGCCCGCCAGCGCGGCGGCATCACGAATTTCCCTCAGACGCTCTGGCGAAAAAAGCGGCCATACCGGCCGGTACATTCCATCCTCGACGGTGACCTTCACGCCGACGCCGCCCATCGCCGCGACCTGCCATACCTGATCGCGTACTCCCGCGTGATCGGCCACGGTCGGGAAACCGGGAACCGCCGTGGCGACGTAGCCGCCTGGTGGAGAAAATGGAGGACCGAGGTGAAGATAACGAGGGGACGGCCCTGCGGCGATCCGCGGTCGCATCTCTGCGAGCGCCGACACGGTCACCGCCGGATCGAGGACCGTCGTCACGCCCGAGGCCAGGAGCGCACGGAGGTGGTGATCGAGGAGCGCCGCCCGGTCTTCGGCGGAGTCCTCGCGCCAGGCCGCGCCGGGGTTCATCGAGAGGTGGACGTGCGCGTCGACGAGCCCCGGCACCACCGTGGCGCCCGTCACGTCGACCCGCACCCGGCTCGCCGGGGGCGTCAGGGAGCCGGGGAGCCCCACCGCGCGGATTTGGCCTCCTTCAAGCCATATATCCGCGTACTCGACCGACGTTCCGCCCGTCCACACGCGCCCGCCTACCAGGAGGAGGTCGGCCGCCGACGCGCCGCTCACCCACGACGACAAGAACACCACCACGAGGGGAGGGGACATCGGCCTCCGAGGGAGCCATGTGTGCCTATACGCTCCGCACGACCGGCGCCCGCCTCATCCAGCGTTAGGCACCCAACGTCCGCCATAGATGTCACCCAAACCGGCGCGCCGCCCCAGTCGAGCCGGAAAGATCGCGGAAGGCCGCTGCCTGCGGGCCCTCTCCCCCTTGCGGACACCCGTGACTCGGGCGTATGTTCGCCGGATGATCAAATCCCTCCTCCCCCTCTCGCTCCTCGCCTTGGTCGCTTGTGACAACAGCGTAAAACTGGACGACACCAGCGTCCCGATCGTCACCGAGGACGACACGGGGACGCCGGCAACCGACGACACCGGCACCGAGCCTACCGACGACACCGGCACCGTCCCGCTGGACGGGGACGGCGACGGCGTGAACGACGAGGACGACTGCGCGCCGGAAGACAACACGGTGTACCCGGGCGCGACCGAGATTTGCGACGGCATCGACCAGGATTGTGATGGGGAAGCCGACGACGGCAGCACGGGCACCTACCTCGACGCCGACGGCGACGGGGTTGGGGACGCCGCAATCACCAACGTGTGTGACGCCGGCGTCGTCAGCGCCGGCGACTGTAACGACGGCGACGCCTCCGTGTACCCCGGGGCCGCCGAGGTCTGCGACAGCATCGACCAGGATTGTAACGGACAGGTCGACGACGGCAGCCCGGGCACCTACCTCGACGCGGACGGAGACGGAGTTGGGGACGCGGCAATCACCAACGTGTGTGACACCGGCGTGGCCACGGGCGGTGACTGCGACGATGCCGACAACACCGTGTACCCGGGCGCGACCGAAAACTGCGATGACGCCGTGGACCGCAACTGCGACGGGTCGGTCTCCTTCGCGGACGGCGACGGCGACGGCGTCGCCGCCTGCCTCGACTGCGACGACACCAACGCCAGCGCGTATCCGGGCGCGGCCGAGAGCTGTAACAGCATCGACGACGACTGCGACCTCGAGATCGACGAGGACGCCGTGGACGGCCTCTCCGCGTTCATGGACGCCGACGGCGACGGCTACGGCGGCGACTCCATCACCGCCTGCGAGCTGCCCGCGGACACCGTGAGCACCGATGGCGACTGCGACGACGACGATGACACCATCAACCCCGACGCCTCCGAGATCTGCGACGGGGTGGACCAGAACTGCGATGGCACCATCGACGAGGGCGTCTCGGGCACCAACGCCACCTACGCGGACGCCGACGGTGACGGCTACGGCGTCGGCTCGGCCTCCTACGAGTGTGCGCCCTCGCCGGGGCGGGCGGTCACCAACGGCGACTGTGACGACAGCGACGCCGATGTTTCGCCGATCGCCGACGAGACCTGCAACAGCGTCGACGACGACTGTGACGGCAGCACCGACGAAGGCGCCGTGGATGCGACCACGTACTACCTCGATATCGACGGGGACACCTACGGTAGCGACAGCTCCTCGGTGACCAGCTGCACCGTGCCCGCCGGCGTCGCGTTCTCGGGCGGAGACTGCGACGAGGGCGACGACGCTGTCAACCCGGGCGCCGACGAGCTGTGCGACGCGGTCGACAACGACTGCGACGGTGACGTCGACGACGACCCGATCGACGGCGTGACCTATTACCCCGACGCCGACCGCGACGGCTGGGGCGCCGATGCCGTCACCGCCTGCGAAGTGCCCGACGCGAGCAGCGCCAGCTCCGGCGACTGTGACGACGCCAGCGCCGACGCGCACCCTGGCGCCGCCGAGCTCTGTAACGGCGCCGACGACGATTGTAACGGCAACATCGACGACGCCGGATCCACCTGGTACAACGACTCGGACAGCGACGGCTTCGGCGACTCCAGCACCGGGACCGGTCTTTGTACGCCCGGAACCGGCCAGACCAGCGACGGCACGGACTGCGACGACACCGACGCGTCGGTGTACCCCGACGCCGCCGAGGTCTGCGACGGCCTGGACAACGACTGCGACGGCAGCGCTGATGACGGCGCGGTCGCGCTGACGTGGTACGCGGACGCGGACGGCGACAGCTATGGCGATCCGGCCTCGACCTTGCTCGAGTGCAGCGAGCCAAGCGGCTACGTGCTCGACGCCACCGACTGCGATGACGAAGACGGCGCGATCAACCCGGGGGCCACGGAGGTCTGTGACGGCGCCGACAACAACTGCGACAGCATCACGGACCCTGACTTCTTCAACTCCTCCCTGGACAGCGCAGAGAGCAGCTGGGCGCTCAACGGAGACGCCTACCACAACCTCGACGACTCCGACGGTTTCTTCCGGCTCACCGAGGAGGAGGTCGACATGGTCGGGACCGCATGGTTCACCACGCCGGTGCCCACCGACCGCCTCCACGTGTCCTTCACGCTCCTGAGCAACGAGGACGTGAGCGGTGACATCAACGGCGAAGGCATGACCCTGACGTTCATGGACGGCACCGACACAACGGTCGTAGGAGCGGGCACCACGCAGTTGGGCGCCGGCGGATTGTCAGGCTATGCGGTGGAGATCGACGAGGTGACCTACGGGAGCAGCTGGGGGGGCAGCTACCCCTATACCGACCGTCACGTAGGTGTCACCGAGCTGAGCGCGTTCACCGCGCTCGATACGGAGGATGTGGACGATGACTACCTCAACGACGTTGAGGTTGAGGTCGATGTCTACTTTGATCGGGGTGATATCTCGGTCTACCTCGACGGCGATCTGATGCTCTCGTACACGATCAGTGGGTACAGCACCGACACGGTCACGATTGGCTTTACGGCAGCCACCGGAACCTACGTGTCGTACTGGTACGACGAGCGGATCTCCAGCTACGACGTCGACGACGTCGTCATTGCCTGCGAGTAGCAGCCCGCCGCCGAGCTCGGCCTGAACGGGCGGGCGCCGCCCCCGCCCCGCAGCGGCGACCGACGTAGACGCCGGCCTCTCCAGGTAAGCGAGGCCACGGCGCCCGACCCAGCCGCCTGGACAGGGCATGACGCCCCTAGTATGACACCGTGTCCCTTTGCCCCGAGGCCTGATGCGCGGTCCCCTGATGCTGCTCTCAATCACCGGCCTGTTCGCTTGTGGGACTGACGAGGGTGGCACGGGGCTCGGCGACAGCGGAAAGACCGACAGCGCAACGACCGACACCGGAACGACCGATAGCCTGCCAACGGGTGGTGATCCCAACTGTTTATCCGTGCCCGAGGGTGTGGATCTTGAGATGGAGAACGCCGGCTTCCTGTACACACGGAACGCCGAGGACCCGGTCGTTTTCGACCTGTGTATCGGTCTCACGTCTGAGTCGATCGCCGCGCTCGACGCCGCGCCGACGGAGTACGCGCAGGGCACCTTGGGCTTCGGCGGCGAGTCGTGGACGGTCGGGGTGCGGCTGAAGGGCTCGCCCGAAGGTTCGTTCCGCACCCTCGAAGAGAAGGCCTCCTTCAAGATCAAGATGCACGAGTACGATCCCGAGGAACGCTTCTACGGGCGTAAACGACTCACGCTCAACAGCATGATCCAGGACGGGTCCATGGTGTCGGAGCACGGGGCGTACTACTTGTTCGAAGGCGCCGGCCTGCCCGCGCCAATGCACGGTTACTCACGGGTTTTTGTCAACGGGGAGCTCTTCGGCCTTTACGGAGTGGTGGAGACCATGGACGAGGAGTTCCTGGAACGGGCCTTCCCCGGCGAGGCCGACGGCAATCTTTATGAAGGGGGATACGGCGCCGATCTCTACTCGCACCGGCAGGACAATTTCGCGGTGCAGGAGACCATAGGCGACGTGGAGGATCGGAGCGACCTCATCGCGCTGATCGAGGCGGTGGAACAGGCGGCCGAGGACGGCACGACCTTTACGATGCTCGACACCTGGTTCGAGCGGGACGCGCTCCTGACGCTCTGGGCTGCCGAGCTCGTGCTCAGCAACCAGGACGGCTACACCACCGCCGGCAACAACTACATGCTCTACCACCCCGCAGTCGACGCCCTTTGGGTGATGACGCCCTGGGGCCCCGACCAATGCTTCTGGCGTTGGGAAGACTCGGTGGCGGTGGAGATCCACGCCGAGTTGGGCGGTCGAATCGCTGCGGATTGCCGGAACGACGCGGAGTGCTCCGCAGCGCTGGACGCCAAGGTCGCCGACGTACTGGGGGTCTGGGAGTCCATCGACCTGTCCGACTACGTGGACCGAACAACCTACGGTATCGAAGCGGCGTGCCGCGAGGATCCGCGTAGCTCTTGGGGGGATTACGGCTGTGCGGGTGCTCAGGAGGAGACGCGCGCCTGGGTCGCGGCGCGCCCGGCGATTGTCCGCGCCGAGCTCGGACTCTAGGCGTTCGTCGCCCCATGCCCTCCCTCCGCGAGCCCCCGCTACCTTCGCCCGAGCGTGACACCCCCGACCTACGGGCCTTTCGGGCAGCTCCGTCCCGGCCCCTCGCAGATGTCGGGCGCTTTGACGTGCTCAAAGACCGCTTCGACCAGGCGATTGAACAACGCTCGGGCTCGCCCTACTTGCCGCTGGCCGGGGCGCTCTGCCTCGTCCCGATGTTTGCCCTGATCGTCGCGGATCTCGCCCCCCACGATCACGTCGTCCTCGACGCGCTGTTGATCGCGGCCACCGCGGCGCTGGCTTACCTCGCCCCGTCCTGGCGGCTCGCGGTGGTGTGGCTCTCAGTCGCAGTGTCAGGCCGGTACCTCTATTGGCGTTTTACCGACACTTTGAGCGTCTACGGCACCGCCGACACGATCGCCGCCGGGCTGCTGCTCTACGCCGAGACCTACGCCTTCGTGGGGCTGCTCACGGGCTACTTCCAGTCGGCGATCCTGCGCCGCCACCGACCGCCTGCGCTCGTCGGGCCGGAGTCCTCGTGGCCGAGCGTCGACATCTTCGTGCCCACGTACAACGAGCCGGTCGATGTGCTCCGGGCTACCGTCGCTGGCGCGCTCAGGGTGGACTACCCGCACAAGACGGTGTGGCTGCTCGACGACGGCAAACGCCCGGAAATGGCGGAGCTCGCGGCCAGCCTCGGGTGCCGTTACCTCACCCGGCCCGACAACTCACATGCCAAGGCGGGCAACCTCAACCACGCCCTGAAGCAGAGCTCGGGAGAGCTGGTCGCGATTTTTGACGCGGACCACGTTCCCACCCGGATCTTTCTCCGTGCGACCGTCGGGTTCTTTCAGAAGAACCCGCGCCTCGCCCTGGTGCAGACGCCGCATCACTTCTACAACGACGACCCCTTCGTGAGGAACCTGCGGCTCGGCGCTGCCATGCCCCCCGAGCAGCACCTGTTCTACCACCTGGTCCAGCTCGGAAACGACTTCTGGAACTCCGCATTTTTTTGCGGCTCCTGCGCCGTGCTCCGCCGAAGCGCGCTCGTCGAGGTGGGGGGTATCGCGGTCGAGACGGTCACGGAGGACGCTCACACGTCGCTCAAGTTGCACGCCCGACAGTGGGACTCCTTGTACCTCGACATTCCGTTGGCGGCCGGCCTCGCGACCGAGAGCTACAGCCAGCACATCGGGCAGCGGATCCGCTGGGCCCGCGGCATGGCGCAGATCTTCCGCCTGGACAACCCGCTGACCAAACGAGGCCTCTCGCTCGCGCAGCGCATCAACTATTTCAGCGCGTCTTTCCACTTCTTTTTTGGCCTGTCACGGCTGATCTTCGTGCTCATCCCGCCGCTCTACCTCCTGTTCGACATCCACCCGGTGGACGCCAACGTACGCGGGATGATCCTCTACGCCCTGCCCCACCTCGCCCTCATTTACGCTGGGGCGCGGCTGGTGAACCGGAATGTGCGGTACAGCACGTGGCCGGAAGTGTTTGAGCTCGCGGTCGCACCCTACACCACCCTGGTGACCCTGGTCGCGGTGGTGGCCCCTAAAAGAGGCAAGTTCAACGT
The DNA here is from genome assembly GCA_947486185.1 of Deltaproteobacteria bacterium. GTDB lineage: Bacteria > Myxococcota_A > UBA796 > UBA796 > SXON01 > CANKTH01. The sequence continues at coordinate 13,239 of CANKTH010000018.1, read as the reverse complement.
CACCAACAAGGGTGAGACGGTCGATTCGAGCTACTTCGACTCCAGAAACGCGATGCCGCTCATCCTGATTGAGGTGCTGGCGATCGCGGCACTGCTTTATGTGCCGATCAAGCTGCACCATCAGCCACTCGACGCCGAGACCGTCGTAATGGTCGCGCTCTGGAACTTCTACAACGTCGTGCTGCTCGGCGCCGCGATCGCCGTCGCGTGGGAGCGCCCGCAACGCCGCCGCCACCACCGTCTCGATCGTGAGGCGCCCGTCACCGTGCTCACCGACCGCAACGTCCTCCGGGGCCAGCTCCGCGATCTCAGCATGGGCGGCGCGCGCTTCAAGGTCCCGGGCAGTGGTCCCCTTCCAGCGCAGGTCAGGATCGCCCTGGGTAATCGGCTGCCCGGCGCCCGCAGCACGATGATCACCGTCGACGTGATCCGGCAGTGGGAGACCGGCACGGGGCGCCTGGTGACAGGGACCTTCGCGGACACCTCCCCGGAGGCGCAGCGCGCGATCGCGGACGTGCTGTTCTCCGGTCCCTCCAGCTGGATCGGGGATCAGTTCGCCTTCGACCAGCCGCTCCGCGCATTTCTCCAGGTGGCGCTCACGCCGGCGGCGGCGCTGCTCAACTACCCGCCGTGGATCGAGAAACTGCGACATTTCAGCGGTGAAGGTGCGGCGCTGGTGCCAAGCGCGTCCACGCACCGATGCCCACGCTGCTCTGCCTCGGCGAGCTCACCGCTCGAGAGCGCCTGTACACGCTGTGGATTCGAGCTTCCGGCGGCGCCTGTGCCCGCCAGCCCGGCCCGACACGGAGTCTCGGAGTTGGCGTTGCCCGTGACGATGCTCGCCCTCGGAGCCGGTCTCCTCCTCGGCATCGGCCCCGTCGAGAGCGGCGTCGCGGTGCTCTTCCCCACCGAGCTCTACTTTGTCGAGGACCCGCTCACCCGGGGCGCCGCCCTCCACCGGGCGATGCAGGAGATCCGCGACCTGCTCGTCGAGCTCACCGACGCTGCCGACCGGGCTCAGGGCGTCGATCTCACCTGGACCAACCGCCTCAACTCAACCATGCAAATCTACCAGATCTACGGAGCGACCGGGGCCCACCCGCGCCTCGCGCACGTCGAGACCGGCATTCACGCCGTGGTGCTCGAGCTCGCGGCGATCGAACGACTCCAACGGGGATCGGTCGACGTTCGGGTCATCCGCCCCCGTCTCGCTGTCGTAGATCAAAAACTCAAGGAGCTTAGAGATGATCTCGCAAACACACGCTGACCGGAAGCCTCGTGTGAGGGCCGTTGGCCTCGCCGGGCGCGGTCTGGCCCTGGTCATGCTCGCCGGCTACAGCCCCAACCTCGCGGCCGAGACCTGGGAGATGACGCTCGAAGAGGGCCTCAATCTCGGCGCCGACATCATGCTCCAGGGGGTGACCGACTTCGACCACCTCGACTTCAGCACGCCACAACGGTGGGACCTGACGGCCGACCCGATCCTCAACCTCAAGTTCGATCATTCGGCGGTCCTCATCCCCGAGCGCAGCACCCTGACGGTGCTGGTCAACGACAGCCCGCTCGCCACCGTCCGACTCGACGCCGCCACGGCGAGCGGCGGGCAGCTCAGCGTGCCGATCCCGCGTAGCGTGCTGCAGGACTACAACCGCCTCCAGTACCACGTGGTCCAGCACGTGGGTCCAGAGTGTGAAGACCCCTTCGATCCGGCGTTGTGGTCACGCGTCCTCGCCAAGACCTCCATCACGTGGACCTACGACGTCCGCCCGTTCGCGACCGAGTTGCTCGATTTCCCGTACCCCTATTTCGACCCCACCGGCTACGGTCCGCTGGAGTTCACCCTCGTCGATCCGGGGGGGCTCTCGGCGGGAGAGCTCGACGCCCTCTCGTGGCTCGGCCCCGCCTTCGGCCGCATCGCCACCTACCGTGAGCTCGAGATGGCGGCGCCGGCGAGCACGCTGGACGGCGCCACAACCCATGCGCTCGTGGTCGGCACCCCCGCCTCCAATCCGCTGGTCGCCGCGCTGCTGGTCGGCGCGCTCCCGGCCGCGGGTGAAGGTCTGGTTCGGACGATGGTGCACCCCTTCGATCCGCGCTTCGGCATCCTGCTCGTAGCGGGCGGCGATGACGCCGGGCTCAGGAAGGCAGCGATCGCGGTGGCCAGCGACGACCGCTACGAGCTCTTGAGCGGCGTTCAATCGAGCATCCGCGAGGTGAGGGACCCAATCCACCGCCCCACCGTGGATCCCTCGCCCCTCGCTCCGGCCGGCGAGACCTTCCCGCTGACGCGCATCGGCATCGACGATCACACGGTTCGCGGCTTCTATTCCGCGCCAATCGAAGTCCCGCTGACCTTCGAGGGCGACACCAAGGTGCGGGTCGACGCCGCCTCCTTCACCCTTCGTTACGCCTACGGCGCCGGCCTCGACACGCGCCTCTCGTCCATGGAGGTGAGGTTGAACGGCGTCGCGCTCCGGAGCCAGGCGCTCGACGACCCCGATGGCGAGGCCCTCACTGAGCTCAAGGTCAGGCTGCCCCACGACCTGCTCCGCCCGAGCAACAAGCTGTTGGTCCAGTTCCACCTCTTCCCCGCCGATTTCGACCCGTGCCGCTTCACCACTGACCGGGCGATCTGGGGCACGGTCTTCGCCAACTCCGAATTCTCCGTGGTGCGAGACCACTTCACGATGCTGCCCGAACTGGCGTTGTTACGCCATGATCTCTGGCCGCTCAACATCGCGGCCGCGGGCCAGGGCGTCACCTTCGTATTGCCCGAGGAGACCGACACCGCGAGCGGCACAGCGGCGATGCTGCTCGCCGCCCAGCTCGGGGTGGTGACCCCGGGCAATCAGGTGGACATCCGGATGGTGCCAGCGAGCGCAACCGTACTGAGCGCCAACCCCGAGCGCGACGCGGTGCTGTTTGTCGAGTCCAACCCCAACCCGATCTGGACAGCCCTCACCCGCGACGGCACGATCACCGCCTCTGGGGACAGCGAGCGGCTCCTGCAGCGCACGGGGCTGGAGCTGCTGCGCGCGAGCGTCGGCACACGGTACGCTACGATCGAGGAAGCGGCCCACCCCAACGCACCGTCGCGGTCCATCCTCGTCGTGCGGGGAAGTGATGGCGCCGCGCTGATCGACGCGGCGGCGGCGATGGCGCGGCCCGACGTGCTGTTCCAGCTGTCCGGCAACCTCGCCGTGCTCACGCCTTCGGGCGGGGTCAACACCCTCGCGGTCGCCGAGCAGCGCCAGGTCGGCACGGTCTCCGTCTTAAGTCGTGGTTATAGCTTCCTCAAGCAACAGTGGCTCCTGGTCACGTTCGGCGCCCTCCTCGGCGCCCTCGTGCTCACCCGGCTGGTGCGGGGCTGGGCGCGGAACAACGGCGGCCAGGCCGAATGAGGCAGGCCGTCACGGTCGGGGCGCTGATGTTCCTGGGCACCAACCCGGCGGAACGACGCCCGAACGAGCGTGCGCTGCGCGGTGCCTGGGAGGACTACGCCCGCAGCTTCGTGCAGGCGGATGGTCGGGTGATCGACCCGTCCTCGGAGGGCGCGAGCACCTCGGAGGGGCAGGCTTACGCGATGGTCCGGGCCGTTTGGGCAAACGATGAGAAGCGCTTCGACAGCGTCCGCACCTGGACGCGGAACAACCTCCAGCGTGGCGATCCCGCGCGCCTGCCCGCGTGGAAGTGGGGGAAGCGGGCCGACGGCTCGTGGGGAATACTCGACGAAAATCCCGCTTCTGACGCGGATCAGCTCATCGCATGGTCCCTGCTGATCGCCGCCGAACGCTGGCTGCGGCCCGAGCTGGCCGACGAGGCGCGCGGCCTCCTCGCCCGCATCTGGCAGGAAGAGGTCGCCGAAGTGCTCGGGGGCCGCTGGTTGCTGCCTGGCCCCTGGGCCGCCGCTGGGCGGACGGTGGTCCTCAATCCCTCGTACTTCATGCCCTTCGCGTGGCGAGATTTCGCGGTGGCGGATCCCGAGCGTGATTGGCAAAGCCTCATCGACCCCGCGTACACGATGCTCGCCAGCCTGATGGCTGCCGGCCGTCTGCCCCCCGACTGGGTCTACTTCTCGGCCGAAGATGGCGTACGTGAGGCGCCGCCGCCGGAGCGAGCCGACGCCGACCACTACGGCTACGAGGCGATGCGGATCCCGTGGAACCTGGCCGCCGACGTGATCTTTCACGACGAGAGCCGGGCTCGGCACCTGCTGGTCAACTTCGCCGACCTCGGGCGAGGCTGGCGGCGCTCCGGCCTGATCCCGGCGCGTATGCGAGTGGACGGCGAGCCGATGGAAGCGTACGAACATCCGGCATTGTACGGCGCCCTGCTGCCCGCGTGGGGCCTCGTGCGCCCGGAAGACGCGCCGGCGCTCTACGCCAACGAGCTCATGCCGCTCCGGAGCGCCCACGGCTACGGGGGCGCTCGCGAATACTACGGTCAAAACTGGGTCTGGCTGGGCATCGCGCTGTGGTCCGGCCAGGCCTTCACGCCACACGGGGGCCGGTGATGTGGTTGATCCTGCTCCCCTTACTTTATGCAGGTTCGCCGACTTATACCGGCGCGCCCACCCTGGCGGTCTGGCAGGGTGCCGAAGCCGAGCTCCTGACGCGGCTCGCCGCGGCTGAGCTGGACGACGACGCCTCCACGGCGCTGGTCGACCTGCTCCTTTCGCAGGCCCCGCGCGCCGCCTGGGTGGAGACCTATGACCGGCTTCGGGGCCGTGTAGATCCCCTCCGAGGAGAGGCGCTCGAAGTACTCGCGATCCGGGCGCTCCTGACGCGCCCGGAGACCCGGGCGGAGGGCGCTGTCCGGGCGAGGGCCTTGTTGAACCGAAGGCGGACGGATGGCACCGCCCGGGCGCTGGTGGCCGAGGCCGCGCTGCGGGACGGAGACGCTGGAAAAGCCGCGTCCCTCGCCGGCGAGCTGCCCAAGAGCCCGGAGGAGGCGCAGATCCGCGATCTCGCCCAGATTGCCCGCGGGAAGAGCAACGCCCGCGCGGGATGTGAGGCCGGAGGCTACGATCCGACCTGCCTGGAGGCCGTGCTCGTCGCCGGATGGCCTGAGGTGGTGGTGCTGGCGAGCCGCAGCGCCGTCAAACAGGACAACCTCCCTGCGGCGGACAAGGCCCGAATCGCCGAACTGGGCGCCTACGCGGCCGAGACATCCGGACAGGTCCGCCTGGCCCCCGAGCTCCGAGTTGCCGCCGCGGCGTATGACGCCGGGAACACGGCGCGCCGGAGCGCGGCCGTCATGGCGCTGATCGAGGGCTGGCGCGTGGACGAGGCGAGGAAGCTCGCCGCAGGCGATCCGACGTTGACCAAAGAGGTGGCGGCGCTCGCGCTCTCCCTGGACCACCGCCCGGAGAGCACCACCCCCGAAGCCTTGGCTGCATACGCCGAGATGATCCGGCTGGCCCCGCGGAGCCGCGTGGTAAACCGGAGCATTGCCCACCACCTGATCCTCCGCGGCGACCCGCGCGGGGCGCTCACCCGGCTGCAGCCGTGGATCGGCGAGGCCCACGCCGACCTGGAGCTCGCCCGGATCTCCGCGTGGGCCGCCTCGGTCGCGGAAGACCAGGACACGCTCATCACCGCGTTGCTGGACGGCCTCGCCGCCGCCCCCGACAGCGAGAGCTGGCGAGCGCTGGCAGACGAGCTGGCGCGCGCGCTGGGGGGCTCCGCGGAGGTGGTCAAGGGCCGCGGCGAGTTCGACGAGGCGAGCCGGCGTTACGGCCTCGCGCTGGCGCTTCGGCCCGAAGACCCGTTCTTGATCCGTGGATTTGCCGGTTCGCTGTGGGCGGCGGGCGAGTTGGAGGCGGCGGTGGCGCTCGCCGGCCGGCTCGTGTACCTGCCCGGCGCTACGTCCACGCCACGTCCTTCCGCCGACACGGCCGACATCGAGCTCCTCGCTCGTCTGTTACTCGCCTCGGGGCGACCGGGAGAGGCCCGCGCGCTGCTTCGCGCCGCGACGTCTTCGCCCGAGCTGGACGCGCTGGCCGAAACGTTGGACGTCGAGGTGATGATCGCCTCGTTACAGAAGCTTTATCACTCAGGAGCCCCGGGAGACATGCGCGACAGCGCCCCCCGAGCCGCCGCCGCGGACGCGCTGGTGGGAATGCGGCGCCTGGCAGTGTCCCGACCCGAGGACGCGCGGGTACAACACGCTCTCGCCGACATGCTCGCGAGCGAGGGCCTCCGCGACGAAGCCGCCGCGAGGTACCAGCGGGCCCGGCAGCTCAACCCGAAGGACCCGTGGACCCCCGTTGCCGAGGCCCACAACCTCACCGCGTTGGGCCGCCCGGAGGATGCCCTCGAGCGGCTCGACGCCTGTCCCGTCATTCCCGACCCGCGCTGGCGCGCCGCGCTCGCCGACGCGCGCGCTGGGGCTGGGGTGGTTCTCGCGGAGCGCGCGTGGCGTGCGGGGGACCGCGCCGCTGCGGATGCCCAGTTCGAGCGGCTGGTCGCCGCCGGTCCCTCGCCCCGGGTGTACCGGGCGTTGGCCCAGATCTACCTGTCTGAGGGGCAGCCGGCGCTCGCGCTGGCCTGGTACAGCGCGGCGCGTGAGCTGAGCCCCTCCGACGTAGGCCTCGTACGTGCCGAGACGGAGCTTCTGCTCCACCCGGAGCTGGTCGACGAGGCCAGGATTCTGGCGGCTGTGGAGCACGCCGCGGCCACCGGAAGTCCGGCCCTCAGCGAGGAGGTCGAGGCGCGGGTGATCGTGAGCCAGGCGCTCCTCGCCGAGCGCCGCGGTGACCGCGCGCAGGCCGTCCTGATCTACGCGAATGCCTGGGTCACCCGGCCCGACGATCCCACGCTGCGCAGCGGACGGGCAGCCTTGCTCCTCGAACACCAACAACCGGCAGAGGCGCTGGTCGAGCTGCGGGCGGCGCTCGCCCGCGATCCGCGGTTTCCCGAAGCGCTCGCGCTCGTGAGCCGCATTGCACCCGCCGATCCCGCCGCCGCCGCCGCATTGTATGACGCGGCCGTACTTGCGGGCGCCGCGGACTGGGTCCGGGTCGAGCGTGACGCGGCCATGCTCGCAGTGGAGCTCGAACGCATCGTGCTGCTCGACGGAGCCAAGGGATCAGGCGAGAACTCGAAACAGGCGATCGACGCCGCGATCGACGTGGGCCTTGACGCGGCACGCCGGGAGTACGGCGGCACGGCGCGCAGCTGGCACCAGATCGGCGTGGTCGCCCTACAACTCGGACATTTTGAGCAGGCGATCTCCGACTTGCGGGCCTCGATCGACCTGGAGCCTGGCCGCGTGGACGCGGTGCTGGCGCTGGCGGGAGCGATGGACGCCGCGGGTCAGCCCGGCCGCGCGCGTCGAGAGCTTGAAGCGGCCTGGTTGACGACCGGGGACCCGCGTCTGGGCCTGGAGCTCGTCCGCCGGGACGCCAGCCGGAGCCGGAAGCGCGCGGCCACCGAGGTCCTGCAGGAGGTGGACGCGCGTGCGGAGGATCGGGGTGGGCTCGGCCTTCGCGCCCCGCCGGGTCAGAGCCCGCCGCGCGCGAAGACGCCGGAAGAGCTGCAGCTCGCCAGGAGTCGGGCCCAAGCGGCGTTGGAGACGTCGTCCAACGGCGTCTGGACCTTGGGTACCTGGACCAGCGTTCGTACCGGGACCGCGGGCACCTCACGGCTCCTCGCCAGCGCCGTGCCGCTATCCGCGGAGTATACCCTGCTTCCTCCTGTGGAAGCCTGGGTAGAACTCGTGCCGACCTGGCTCGGAAACGGCGGCTCGACCGCTACCAGCTCCGGTTGGGGCCTGCAACCCACGGTGGGAGTTGGCACAGCACCGGGCACCCGTTTCGGCGCCGAGCTCCGCCTGAGCCCCGGGCTCCTGGCCGCGGCGCCGCCGACGCTGCTGTGGCAGGCCGCCGTTCGTTACCGTTTCCCGTCAAGCACCTATTTCGAAGCCGAGACCCTCCGCGCTCCGGTGACCGACTCGTACGCGGCATGGGTGGGCGCGACCGACGTCAACGGCGTCGACTACGGGCTTGCCCGGGACATCTGGGGCGGGCTCCGCGGCGGCTATGACCGGGGATGGACGGCGGAGGCCGGCGTTCGAATCGGCACGACGTCCGGGCTCAGTTTCGAGGACAACCCCTGGCAGCAAGCCTGGTTGCTCTCGTGGGTGCCTCTCCGGCCCGACGCGGCGGTTGAGGTGGATGTGGGAGTCGAGGCGACGGGCATGCACCACGCGGGCGCGCTCGATCGCTTCGGCGCGGGCGGCGCGGGTATGTTCACCCCCGAGTGGTACGGCTCGGGGGCGGGCAGGCTACGGGTCGCCTGGCGGCCTGCCGACGGCGATGTGGCCCTCTGTGCCGCCGCAGCGGGAGGAGCGCAGGCGCTGGACGGGGGCGCCAACCTCTTCCTCCAGGACGGCCTGTCACCGCAGCTCAGGGCCGAGCTCGCGGCGCTGGGCCAGATCAGCCCGCGTTGGTCGGTGGGCGCCGGCGGAGCGTGGCTCACCGATCTGATTGGTTGGAACAGCTTTACCGCCCAGGCACAGCTCATGTTCGGCCCGCCGTCGGGCGCCCGATCGACGCCAGGACCGCTCTTCAGCTCAACGGTACACGGGCTCTACGGAGCCGGTCCCGCGCTCTGCGGCGGTCGCGGGCTCAACGAGCTGGCTACGCCGTCGCCGTAGCTGTTGAGCGGTGGCCGGAGTTATCGTACGACATGTGGTGGATGATCGTGGACGCAGAGGCGGGGCCGATTGAACGCGGCGAACGTCTGGAGTGGGCGGTCGAGTGGATGGGCATGCAGGCGGGCACCGCCTGGGCGCGTGTGCGTAGTGAAGGTCAAAGTCTGGTTTTTGAGGCCGGATGCGACAGCGCGGGTATGGTCGAGCGCCTCTACCCGGTCCACGACGTGCTGACATCGTGGTGGACGGCGGAGCGAGGATCATCCCGTTACACCACGCGTTTCCGGGAGGGCCGCTTCCAGCAGGATCTGGACATGTCGCTGGGGCCGGAGGTCGTGGTACAGCGCCACCAACGTTTCGATACTGGCTGGCGACGCTGGGAGGACCGTTACACGGGGAGCTCACCGATCGAGGATCCCGTCTCCGCCTTCTTCCGTTTGCGCCTCGCGATCCAGGACGCTGGCGAGACGGTCCGCTTCCCACTGTTCACCGGTTCCCGCACCGTGACACTGAGGGCAGACATCAGTCGAGAGGCGGTCGACGGGGTCTCACGGCTTCGCGCCGAGGTGGCGACCGAGCACGAAGGTGATGTAAAGGGTAAGATGACAGTGCATTTCTCGGATGACGCCGACCGAGTGCCAGTCCGAGTGACCGTGCAGACCAGGGCCGGCCCGGTCAGTGCGCGCCTTCTGCGCCGGGAGTTGCCCGCGGTGCCCCACCGGTGAACGCAATCCAGGTGCTGCACGTGGATAGCGCGATCGAGTGGCGCGGCGGGCAGCAGCAGCTCCAGTACCTGCTCGAAGCGCGGCCGGAGGACGCCTGGGCAGGCGTTCCCGACAGCCCGCTGGCCGGTCGGCTGGGCGCCCCTCAAATCCCGCTACTTCCTGGCGCGGATCCTCGAAATCTGCTCCGGATCCGGCAGGGAGCGGCGCGCCTCGGTGCCCGCGTGATCGCCGCGCACACCCCGCACGCCCATGGGCTCGCCTTGGCGGCGGGGCGGCCGGTCATCGTGCACCGCCGCGTCGACTTCACGCCGAACCACCCATGGAAGTACCGCATGGCCGACGGCTTCGTCGCGGTCTCCGGCGCGGTCGCGCGCGTGCTCGTCGCCGCCGGGGTCCGACCCGAGAGGGTCGTCGTGGTCCATGACGGTGTGCCGCTCCGTCCACCCGGGCGCCCCGTGCTCGACGGGCCCTCGCCGCGGTTCGGCGCGATCGGGGCGCTGGTCGCCCACAAGGGGCACCGGTTCCTCGTCGACGCGATGCGACAGCTGCCCGGCACCCTGTACATCGCCGGTGAGGGGCCACTACGTCCGGCGTTGGAGCGTCAGATCCGGGAGCTTGGACTCACGGGCCGCGTGCACCTGCTCGGCCACCGTGACGATGTGGCCGATCTCCTGGCGTCGATTGACCTCTTCGTCCATCCTTCGGTTGAGGAGGGGCTCGGCCAGGTGGTGATCGAGGCCCTGGGCGCGAACTGCAGGGTGGTCGCCACTCGGGCAGGGGGCTTGCCCGAGGTGATCGACGGTGTCGGCGTTCTGGTGGAGCCGGGACAGTCGATGGCGCTCATCGCGGGGGTACAGGCCGCGCTGGCTCGATCAGGCGGCGGCGAAAAGGAGCGAGCGGCCCGCTTTTCCGTTCCCACGATGGTGAAGGGCACCGCCGAGGCCTATACGATGCTCCTGCAACGCCTGGGCCGCCGATCCACTTTGTAAATCGTTCGGCTGCCGTCGCAGAACTTTCGCTTGCCGCGCGCCTGAAAACGGGTGATGATGGTTCACAGAAGGAGTAGCCATGGTGCTTGAACTGCCCTCATCCGTGAGCGCGGTCGCCGGAACACCGGCGCCTGCTGCCTCCTTTCGCTTCGCGCCTGAGCCAACTCCGGCGCCCACCCGCATCACCACCTCGAAGGTCTCGCCGCGCGCTGAGTCCATCTCCGCGCTCCTCCGCGCGGGCGAGGAGGAGAGCGACCCCGCCACCACGAACGCGGCCAGCACGCTCGAAGCGGCCGTCGCCGAGATGCAGAACACCATGGAGCGCACCTCGACCAACCTGCGCTTTGAGGTCGATGCCGGCACTGGGCGTACCGTGATCAAGGTGCTGGACGGTCGGTCCGGCGAGCTCCTGCGGCAGATCCCAAGTGAAGAGGTGCTGGCGCTCAGCGCCTCGGTCGCCCGCATGACTGGAGTCGTCGTCGATCAGCAGCTGTAGCCCGGACGTTTTAGAGATCTATCTGCCAAGCTTACGCGTCGAGACCGCCACCTCCCAACACGATGACGACCTCCAGAGTCACCTACGAGCTTCAGCCGCAAGAAGAGGTATTGCTCCAAGGGGAGTGCCTCGCGCATATCGGCCCGATGACCTTTCCGGGGTACGTCACGCTGACGACGCTGAAGCTCTCGTTCCGGCCCACCGAGTTCAACCGGAAGATCGGGGTTCGCCCGTGGTCTTACGACATCGAGGCGGTTGACGGGGCGAGCTTCTCCGAGCACAAGGGCGTTCTGGAGGTCCGTTCGGCGGGCGTCAGCCGCCGCCTCTCCGGCGGCGGGGCCAAGGCCCTGTACGATCTGCTCGCGCCCTTGTTGAACGCCGAGCATTCACGTCCCCGGGGGGAGCGGGTCCTCATCTCGGCGGCCGCCGAGATGGAGATGAACGAGTTCATCTCCGCGCGTGGCGAGCTCATGGTGACCACCTCCCGCCTTCGGTTCTTCCCCGCGCGCCTGGAGTCGTTGATGTGGCCGAGCGCCCGGGTGGACATCCCCGTGGGCGACGTGGTCAGCTTCGGCCTGGTTGGCCTCCGTCGCCACCTGGAGATTGAGACCCAAGGCCGGGCCCTACGGTTCCTGGGCGCGGTCGTACCGGATCTCTACGGCGCGCTTGAGGCGCTCCGCGAGCATCGTGACGACCCTCGCTGCCCTGCGGAGCTCGTCGTCCTGCCTGTGTCTCTCAGGCGCGAGCCGGTGTTCCACCCCGGAACCCTCGTGTGTACCCGCAAGAAGGTGACCCTCGTCTCGACACAGCCGCTCGACGCTCTTGCCGGCGTGCCCGGGGTGCTGGCCCTCGCCACGCGCGATGTCACCCGGATTCAGTTGGGCGGGCTTCTGGATCGCTGGGTCGAGGTCCACACGGCCGAGGACCACCTGCGGCTCGGCAACCCGGACCCCGCGCGCCTGTTCGAGACGCTCTCTACGCTGCTGGCCCGCCACCTCGACGGCCCCGCGTGGTGCGGGCACCGGCCCGAGCCCGAGGTCTGGGGCCCGCGCTCTCCGGCGCTGCTCAAGGTCGCACCCCCGCCCTCGCTGCTCCCCCCCCCGCCACCACCCGCGATCAACGCCGCGATTGAGGCCGAGCTCGCCACCTGGCGCCAACGTTTCCGGCTCCCGACCCTGCTGACGCTGTTCAGCCCGGCGGTGTACGTCAGCGAGACCGACGAAGCGATCCCGGGCTGGCTGCTCTCCGGCGACGAGACGCTGATCTGGCTTCCGCGCGGCGGCAAGCCCCTACGGATCGTCCTGGACGGGACGCCGGTGCTCCGGCGCGACAGCCCCGCCGGTGAGGTTGAGGTTCAACCTGGACGGGGGCGGACCCACCGCTGGCTTCTCGTGAGCGACACCTTCCGCGCGGCGTTGCGTGATGTGCTGGAGCGCCCGCCACGCCGCCCGCCCTCCGGCGCCCGTCCCACGCCGTCCGAGCCCAAACACTGGGGGCAGAACCGGCGGCAGACCTACCGGGTCACGGTGCCCGCCGGGGTCGAAGTGCGGGTGCAGCTGTGGGTCCAATCGGAAGGCGAGCTCACGCCGTTGACCGCCGAGTTTGTCGACTTCTCGCTGCACGGCTTCCAAATTCGTTTGTCGGAGGCGCTCTCGGCGGAGACCCTCCTCCGAGCGGACGTCGATGCGGATGGCCACGTCGAGTCGCTGGTGGCTCACCAGGTTCATTGCCACGTTCAGCCCGGAGAGCGGAGCTGGATCGCCGCGTACTGTTTCGCGGGCAACTGGGGCGACGTCGAGGCGGCTACCCACTACGAGTGGCTGGCGCTGCAACAGCGCATCAAGAAAAAGCGGCGGGAGGAGGAGCCAGACTGAGCGCTCCGCCCAGGGCTTGCATCAGCTGTTCGGCTCCCCCGGGTCGAGAGACACCGGCCGGGTAGCGGCGCCTCGCGTGTCCGAGTCCTCCGGAGTCATTCCCCACCACCGGCTCCCCGCCGGACGCACGGCGTACCAACGCTCGCCGAGCGCGGGGTCAAAGCGCAGGAGGTCCTCATGGGGTCGGGTGTGGACCGACGCGGGCTCGGCCGCGGTAGGCAGATGAGCGCCAAGGAGCCCGACCCCGACGACGACCTGCGGCTGCCGGTCGGGCGCAGAGCGTTCAGCGCCCGAAACAGCAGGTCCAGAGCCATGTTCCCCTGTGCGCAGCGGCCTTCTGCCGGGCGGCGCGGGCGCCTCCCTAACCGACCGCCGAACGGATGCGACGCCGCCGCCCTTCCCAAGCTTCGGGACGGCGGATAACCGCTGTCCACTCCCGAGTTCCGCATTGTACGCCCACCTCGACGCGCTCCACGCTGAGCTTCGCACCTACGCCCTGG
>CANKTH010000017.1 GCA_947486185.1 Deltaproteobacteria bacterium | reverse complement strand
TTTCCCCCTCTTCTACGATGATCGGGGAGACGATGCCCGCCCCGACCCGGTCGGCCGCACGGGTGCCCAGGGCGGCGAAGACGCCCACCCCCACCCTCACCGCGCAGGAATCACCAGGGGCCTTGAGCTTCACCCCAGGCAGCCCGGGCGGAACCCCGAGCCGACGCACGCCGGATGGCAAGATCGGCACGACGGCCGGCCGCACCGCGCCCCGCGTCAACCCCATGTCCACCAGACGCTCCCCGACCGTCTTGGAGAAGCGGGTGGCGGTGGCCGGGCGCATATGCGCCGGATCCTGGAAATCGGCGCGAACATAGGCTTCACGACGAAGATCCAGCCAGCCCACCCCGCGCGAATTGGCCCAGGTGATCATCCGGCGCTCGAGCTCCGCGGTGAGGCCCTCCTCTGCGTTGGCCCCCGGGGCGACCGGCGGCAGGAGGATGACTACCCGCGTGCCGTGAGACTCGGCAAGATCCACGATGTCCGCCAGGTAACTCTCGGCAGGATCCGCGGTCGCCACCCGATCGCGGAGCTCACCGGCGCCATCGACCTCTACCACGGGCAGGAGGCGTGCCCCCGCCTCGGCGTGGGTCTCGCCGAACACCGCCCGGCCCGCCACCTCCAGGGCCTCTTCCGACGCCCCCATCCACAACGAAGGTCCCAACATCCGAAAACGATTGAGGAGGGGGTCGCGCAAGCTGCTGCGCCGGTCGAGCAGGCGTTGGATCTCCGGAGACCACTCGGAGCGGTACGTGCGCCGCAGGACGGCCGCATCGGGCTCGGGCATGTGCTCGCTGAGGCGTTTGGGATTGCCACCGGGCAGGTGGGTGGTCAGGGCGGTCGCGATCGTGACCGGCATGAGCACCAGGTCGGGGCTGAGGCTATTCCCGTACACCCGCTCCTTGAGCACCGCGTACCAGACCCCCGCCACCGACGCGCCAATGGAGAAGGACACCGCCTTCCCCGGGAGGCCCATCGCCTGATGCAGGGCCGCCGGGTCGATGTCGGTGTTCCCGAAGGAGGCACCCAGCACAATCGTCTTCCAATCTGCCTCTGCCGCCAACAGATCGAGCTTTGTGACGCTGCTGGAGGCTGAAGGGGGCGGCGGCGCGTTGAGCTTCGACCACGCCGCTGCGCCGAGCCCCACCGGGCCCAGGAGCGCCAACACGGCGACGGCGAAGACGGGCAGCCTCATTCCGCCGCGCATTAACGTGGCTCCCTAGGTATGGCCTCTGGGCGGGTTCAGCGTGGGTCGATCTGCTGGACGAGGCGGCGCGCAACCTCCTGGTAGCCATCCGCGGTGAGGTGGGTGAAGTCCGCGGACATCAGGCCGCTCTGGTACCACGCCGCCGAGGCACCGAGCCCGCCCATCTGGGCCTGGAGATCCCACGTAGCACAGCCAGCTTTGCTGCCTTCTTCTTGGACAACCCGGTTGACCCAGGGGTGGCTCTCCCACAACACATAACGCTGGTCGCCGAGGTGGACGGCCCGATCCCCCGGCCCCACCACAACACAAGCGACCTCGGGCCCGAGACTTCGCACCCGGGTGAGAGACTCCCGAAGGTTGGTCCGGAACTTCTCCTCGGTGAGACCGTCGTTCCGAGCATCAGCGCTGCCCGCGACGAGGATCCAGAGGTCGTAGGGTCGGGAGGCCACCCAAGTCGTCATGCTCGCCATATCCCACTGGTTCCACGCAGAGAAAGGGCGATTTCCGGCGCCGAGCCCATCGATCACCACGCCGCCCTCCCCGGGCGCGTCTCGCTCGACCGAGAAGCCCGCGAGGCGCACCGCTCCATCACCAGCGGGCGCCAGCGCGAGCCGGTGGTTCGCCCGCGTGAGGTCAAAAACCGCCGTTGCGGGCGTCGAAACCCCGCGGGTGGAGACCACGATCGGCGCGGCCCGATCCACCTCGACCCGGAAGGAGCCGCCCTCCGGACCCTGAAAATACAGCACTGAGGCCCGCATCCGGCCATCTCCGTGCGGCTCGTCCTGGATGTCGATCCACAAGCGGGCATCCGGGGTCGACGCCGTGGAGGCGAAGCCTGCAGGCCCGAGGGGACCGGGGGTTTTCCCGGCGACCGACGCCAGCTTCCACACACCCTGCTCGCAGAGGTGGACCTGGCCCACCTGGTTGAGTTTCCCGACGCCCCCGGCCATGACGTATCCAACGCCTGCGTTGCCGTAGCGTCCCTGGAGGAGGTGGCGCAAAGGGGGTTGTAGGCGTTCAACCCCGGTGTGCGAGTCCCCCCAAAGGGCGATCCGCTGCACCTTTGACTTCGCGTTGGCGAAGACCGCACGGACCCGCGCGACATCGGCCGGCGCCCCGTGGAGCGGCTGATCCGGCAATGCGCCCAGATCGAGCGGATCCCGGATCTTCTTCAGAAGTTCGGGAGCGAGGCCGCTGTTCGGGGCATCGGGCGCAAGATCGAAGCGCGCCCACGCGGACGGGTAAGTCTCTGGCGTCGGCTCCTCCTTGGCGGCGGCCTTCTTGGGGGCCGGCGGGATGATGCACGGGGTAAATGGTGCTTCTCCAACGCCTTCTGGCCGGAACTCGAGACGAGGCGATCCGGACGGCGCGGCGGCGAGCAAGACCAGTCCGGCCAGACCGAGCCCCACGGCCGAAAAAGGAGCGGCCCGGAGGCCCGGCGCACGGATGGGTCGGGTCGGCGGCATCGGAGCACCTCGGAGCCAGCGTGCCCGGTTCGCGGGTCGCGCGCAAGGCCACGGGGCCCCGAGCGCCCGCCTCCCCGCGGCCCCGCCGGACGTCGCGACTACGGACGCGACCAGACCGCCGGGCCCGTATCGGCTATCAGGAGGGGGTGATCCAGAGCGGCGCGCGTGTACATCTCCATCAGGCCTTTCGTTGCTGCCCCTACGCGGGCGCGACCCATGCACGAATCCGGGCGTGGATCCAAGCGAAATCCAGAAGGCCGACGATGTGCTCCTCGTCTCACAGGATCTTGGCGCCTGGGGCACCGACCGCGGGCAGGACGTCGTGGAGCTCCTGCGTACGCTCGACCGGCTGCCCGGAACGCGGCGCTACGCCGTGGAGAGCTTTGAACCTACGTTGTTTCTGGAGCACTTCGAAGCCCTCCGGCCGATTCTGTGCAGGGGTCGTTTCGGCTGGGTCGCGCTGCCTATCCAATCGGGATCGGAGCGGGTGCTTCGGTCCATGGATCGGCATTATTCGCCGGATCGGGCGATTGAAGCCGCCCTCGAGCTGAGCGCCGCCGGGGTGGCGACCCGCACGGACGTCCTCTACGGGTTCGGTGACGAGACCGAGGCCGAGTTCGAGCAGAGCGTGATCGCCAGCCGTGCGTTCACCTTCCCGAGCTTCAACCTGTATCAGCCGCGGCCGGGCACGCCGCCCCTCACCCTCCCTGAGTCAACACTCCGCCAACGGCGTGACCGCGTGCTGGAGGAGCTCTATCTCCGCGCTCAGGCCGAGCCGATCGCGCCTGAACCCCGTGTTTTGGCGGTCCAGCGCGCCAGGCCGGTGCACGAGGCGCCGACCCCCGGCCGCGCTCACGACACGATCACCCCATCGGGGGTGCCCTGGCCGTGGCAGGACGCCGCCGGGCGCCGCTGGATCGAGGAGACGGCGCTACGAATCGGAACCTTCGATCTGGATGATCGCTGCTTTGACGCCCAGGCCGGAGAGGACGCGGTGCTCGTGGTCGCGCGCGGCGAACCCGGCTTCGTCGTGGCGCTGCGACCCGCGAGCTGGCCGGGCGGCGCCGCGGTCCGCACCCCCCAGCTCGCTCTCGCGGCGCGTCACGAAGGCGAGCTCTCGCCGGGGTTGGATCGACTGTTCAAGCGGATGACCGTGCATCTCACCGCGAAGGTGATGCCCTGAGGGTCTCCGCCACAAAACTCCGCGTACCACCGACGCCCAGCACCACCGCCTCCGCGCCTGCCGCCTCGATCTCCTTCACAAAAGCGTCAAGATCCACGCCCGGGATCTGCCTGGGCCTTTGCCCAAATGGAACGGTGAAGTCGTCCCAGTGACAGGGCACCACGACCTTCGCCCCGACCTGCCGGATGAGGTCGTGGGTGTAGCCCTGGCGGTATTGACGGCCGACCGCGCACAGACACAGGATGTCGGCCTGGACCCCGGCAAGGGACTCAGCGATCCAGTCGGCGCTGTCGACGTGCAGGACCTTCAGGCCGCCGAGCTCCACCGCCCACAACCACACCGCACCGTGAGGGAGGTCCCGGAGACGCGGCGGCCAGGGGGGCGGCCGTGTCAGCTCACCCGGCAGCGGCACCCGGCCAAATACGCGACCATGGCGGGAGTGGAGGGGCTTGAACCGGGCGGCGCCGTGCGTCACCTGCTCGCCCGGGCTCAGGACCCGCATCTGCGCAGGATCGAGGCCGGCAGCGGCCGCCACCATGGCGGTTGACGCCGACCCGTAGAGGGTGGCGCCGGTACGCCGACACAGGGCTGGCGCGTCGAGCACGTGGTCGAAGTGGCTGTGTCCCACGAGCACCGCGTCAGCGACGGGGAGCTCGCGGGCGAGCAAAGCTTCGTCCACCTGAAGTCGGCCCCAGAGAAGCGCGCCTACCCCTGCCCGGCTGAGGTAAGGGTCGAGCACGAGCGTCGTGGAGGAGCCTGTGAGGGCGAAGCCCGCCGTCCCGAGAAAACGGAGCTGCAACACTCCTTCAGCCGGAGCCTCCCGAGGGGGTTCCGGCAACGCGGCGGGAGGGCCCGGGCGGAGCAGTCCCCGGAGCAGGGAGAGGATCATACCCGCGGAAGCTCGATTTCCCAAACCGTGCCGGGGCCGTCGAGGAGGCGCAGCGCCCCGCCACCCTCGTGCACCACGTCCCGGCTGATCCGGATGCCCAAGCCTGTACCTGCCGCCTTGGTGGTACGAAAGGGCTCAAACAGGTGGGCCCGCACCACCTCAGGCAGCCCATCCCCGTTGTCCCGGATCCAGATCACCAGCCGGCCGTCCCGCTCGACCGCACCCACGGACAAGAGCGCACCTTCGCGGCCGACCAGCGCCTCGACAGCGTTGTTGCCCAGGTTGATCACGGCCTGGTGGACCGCGAGCGCCGCGCCTCGGGCCGCGGGGAGATCGGGGAGATCGACCTCCAGCCGCACCCCAGCGAGGCGCGCCTTCCGCTCCACGATGACGAGGCCCTGCCGCACCGCCGCGCCCAGGTCAAAGGCCTCAGGTGTGCGGGGCGCGCGGCTGAAATCGCCGTAGACCTTGAGGATATCTTCCGCAGCCCGCATCTGCCCGTGGAGGGCCGGCAGCAGCTCCTTCACCCGCTCAGGGTGGGCGTCAAGCAGATCGAGGAAGGCCTTGAGCGCTGAAAGCGGTTGACGAACCTCGTGAACCAAGCCGGCCGCGAGGAGGCCGAGCTCGGCGAGCCGGCTGGCTTCGTCGGGCCCCACCATTCGCAGCTCACTCAAGGAAGTTCCTCGGCAAAACCAACGGTCACGAACACCTCACAGACGTCGCTCATATTGTCCCAGGCGTCCCGCGCGTAGAGCCGGAGCGCGTATCGCCCCGAGTCCACCACGCGGCCGTCCAAGCCGCGACCATCCCAGGTCGGCGCTGCTGCGCCGGACCAGCGGCCAACATACACCTCAACTCCGGAATCGTCGTCGACCCGAAGCTCCCAGTCCTCCGGCGTGCCGAGGCTGTAGGTGGGGATCAGCGCGACCTGATCGGCCTCCTCACCGAGTCCAACGTCCCCGTCCGGAGAAAAGCGAAGAACATCCGTGGTACAGCTCGTGATCGGGAGCACCTCGATCGGCACCGCGCCAAACCAGACGGTGAAGTCCGACGCAGTCCCCGAAAAGGCGCCATCGAGCCGGTTACCGTCGGCGTCGCGGGTGGCGCCGGAGAGGAGGGTGACGGTCCAGGCGGTGACGCCGGTCTCCAGGGCGACCGCCGGCACGAGCTCCAACGTCTGATCGTCCGGCCAGCTCCACGTAAAATCAACGACGGAACCAGATGCATCACTGATTCGGGCGATCGTGGCGTCGCTGGTCGCCGACAACATCGGCTCGGAGAAGCGCACCTCGATGAGGCCGACGCCCCTCGAGGTGTAGCCCTGCGGATCCACCGAGACCACCGTGGGCCGCGCGCTGTCCGAATCCACCGCGATCGACGCGGTGCCCGCGGCCGATGTCGAAACCACCGTGACGGTCGCGGTGCCGCTGTACGCGGTTGGAAACGACCACCCCAAGCTCGCCTCCGCGGTCGCGTCTGTGCTCACCTGGAGGCCCCCGCCCGTGGCGCTGGCTCCCGTGAGCTCGCCGAGGTCGGCGCGCACCCAGAAGGTCGTGATGGGGCTCAGATCCTGAGTGCAATCCCGGGCCTGGAAGCTGACGGTGGTCGCACCGCCCGCGCTGACCGTGCTGTCTGCCACGTCAACCAGCAGCTCACCGGTCGGCTGGGTACCCTCTCCGACGTACGCGTACGCCTCCGCGAGGGCGCCACACGCCTCCCCGTCCACCACGAGCGCCCGCACTCGCCGGATGCCGACCGCGTCCCAGCTGAACGAGGTGCTCGACACCAGAGTACGAACGGCGGCCCCATCGCTCTCATCGAAGTGGTAGAGCACGATGCTCTCGGCCCCGCCCAGGCTGGCCCCGGCGTCGACGTCGACCGTCGCCTCGCCGCTCTCCAGACAAGTCACCGCTTCGGCGCGCCCGGCGAAGCTCAGGGCCGCGACCGGGCCGTCAACGCAGCCGAGATCGACGATGTCCATCACCTCCGAGCTCGCGAGCAACCCCTCACCGCTCTCGGCCACCAGCACCTCCGCAAGCCCGGGAGCGGCGCACACGAGCTCCGCCACAGCGACCCCGGCGACAAAGCCGCTCGCCGTCGTTGCGTCGCACAAGCCGTTGGTGGCGACGATCTCGACGGAACCTTCGTAGGTCGTGGCGACGTTGAGCCAGGCGTCGCGGACGACGACCTCCACCTCCCCCACCTCATCCACCTCGATCCAGGGCGGCACGACGAGCTCAAGGCTCTGACCCTCGCCGCTCACCACGGAAAATGAGCTACTTTGCCCAACATCAACCCCGTAGTGGCTCACGAAGAGCCGGAGACCATCCCCCGCGCTGGTGACGGTGCCGGTCGTTTGGACCACCCCAGAGCTGTCCAGCTCCGCCGTCGGCGGGCTCCACGTGCCGCTCGAGTCGCGCAGGAGCAGGGTCGAATCCGATTGTTCGAGGTAGGGGTTGCCCCAGGCGTCCGCAGCGCGAAGGGTGACGCTGATGCTGCCGCCGGCCACGTAGCTGGCCGCCAACCCCTCGATGTCCACCCGCGCGATCTCCCCATTGATCACGTTGAGCACGTCGGCGAGAGCCTCCAGACCGTCGACCGCGACGCGCACCTCAGTGGCGGGGTCAGCGATCGTGATGGTACAACCGTAGTATTCCCCCTCGGATGCGCTGCGCTCGAACGCGCACACGATGCTGCCGGTGTCGTCGGAAAACTCCGGAACCGCCGCGCCCCACGGGGCGCTGTTGCCCCAGGCGTCGAGAAAGCCGAGGAGCACGGGAAAGGAGCTTCCAGCGACCACATCGGTGTCCCCGACGGTGGCGATGAGCCCGGCGGGCTCCCCGGCGAGCACATCGAAGGGATTGGAGACGCCAGTTCGGCCGGCCTGGTCGGTCACGCTGAGGGTCACCCCCTCCGCCGCCACCACGAGCGCCGCCGTACAGATCTGCTGACCCCCGCCCGACCCGAGGCAGTACACTTCGCCGGCGCCGCGTTCGAGCCCCCCGGCGGAGTC
Organism: Deltaproteobacteria bacterium; assembly: GCA_947486185.1. Lineage (GTDB taxonomy): Bacteria > Myxococcota_A > UBA796 > UBA796 > SXON01 > CANKTH01. The sequence continues at coordinate 53,300 of CANKTH010000017.1, read as the reverse complement.
TCGGAATTCGAGCGCCTCCACCGTGCCGGTTGTCAGGTTGGACCAGGCATCCTTCGCCTGGATGACCACGATCGCCGGGACCAGGCCCACGGTGACCTCTGGCGAGGTGACGCTCACGACGTAGTGGTCCACCTCGCCTGCAGTGACCTCAAAAGCGTCGCTCCGCGACTCGCCGACCCCGCTCGCGTAGGCGAGAAGCCGGTTTTCTTCACAGGCCGTCTCCACCGACACCGACACCATCGTCGGGCCGTCGAGCGGTACGGACGCCATCCAATCCCCGCACGACTCGCGCATGAACACGGTCTCGGTGTAGTCAATCAGCACGTTCCCCAGCGCGTCGAGCGGAGTGACCGTGACCTCAAAACTCTCCCCGGCGGCCGCGATCATGCCGGTAGCCGGCAGGTCGACCGCCAGTGCCGCCAACCGTCCCGCCTCCCACGACAAGAGCTGGCTCGCGGCGCGGATGGGGCTGTCGGCGGCCGCCGGCGCTATGATGAACAGGATGTCGTCCGGCACTGGCGATGTGAGCTGGATCGTCGCTCGGCCGTCCGCACCGAGCCCACCCCACAGCACGCCCGAATCCAGCACCTGACCGGACAGCCCATCGTCTTTATACTGGATTTCCGCCGAGTTTCCGGTGCTGCTCAGCACCACGTCGAGCTCCTGCGGGACTACGGTGCCCGCCGGGTCGAGGAGGGCGATCGCCAGGCTCGCATACTCGCCTACCTCATATGCCGCTCGTTCTACCTTGATCTCAAGGTGGTCGGCCCGGGTGTCGGTCACGGCGAATTCGACGTCGCCGCTGCCCGTTTGCCCCGTGGGAGTGACGACCCTGAGCGGCCACGTGCCGGGTTCCAGGCCCGGGGGCACCTGAGCCCGGAGCTGCTCGAAGGACAACGCGTGCACCGCGCCGAGCGCCACGGGCGGGTCGGTCTCGAGCCAAACTTCAAAGGCGCCCTCGACCTCTCCCGCGTTCGGCTCGAAGCCATCCACCACCACGTCGGGGTAGAACCCCGTACCATAGAGGTTGATCGTCGTTACCTCGCCGTTGTAGCCCCAGAGCGGGTCGACCGAGGCAAGCGCCGGCGGCTCCGGCTCGGGCACACAGCCGCCGTGAAGCGCAAGAAGCCCCAGCCCCACCACGCGCCTCAGCGACCCCGGCGCCCCGAAGAGCGCGGCGGGGCCCTGGAGGCTAGGAGCGGCCCGGGCCAGACGCATGAGGAGGAGTATATCAGTAAAGGAGCCGATAACCCAGGGACAGCGTGGCGCCGCCGACCGAGCCCTGGTACCGCACCGCGCCGGCGGGCGCGGTGAGCAGGAGGTATCGCCCCTCCAACACCAGCTCTGCGCCTCCCAGACGCAGCGCGCCCGAGCCGAAGATCTGTACGCCGGGAGCGAAGACACCCGTGCCTTGAACGCCGGTGATCCCCTCATAGTCCACTTGGAGGCGGAAGGGGGCGACCACCCCGGCGGCGCCGACAGACAGCACGCGGCGCGGCCCTCGACGCTCCAGCATGACCCCGATATCTATAGGAATTACCGTGGCACGGACGACGACGTCGCCCAGATCGCTCGTGACGACATTCTCCAACTCGTACACATGGACCCCGAGCCGCGGGCCGGCAGCACGGTTGCCGCGCGGGACGCGGTAGTCGGTGACGAGCCCGAAGGTGGGACTCGAGAGGCTGCCGAGATTGGTGGTCCAACCTCCGACGATGCCGACGCTCCCACGAACGGGTCGCGGCACGAGCTCCAGGTCGGTCGAGCCGGCCGCGCCTCCGCTCTCCGCGGTGATCTGCACGATGCCCGAATTCACCCCTTCCGGCGGGAGATAACTCGCGCGCCACGCGCCGTCGGGGCCGGCTTCGACCGGCCCCACCGTACCGGCGGAGGCACGGATCCGCGGGACCTCGTCCGCGACGATCAGGCCCGCGTCGTCGAGCAGGCGCACCGAGATGGTCCCCTGATCCCCTGCCCCGGTCGGCAGCGGCCGCGGAGACGCGTCAAGATAGACCTGGCGAACCCGGCCCGCCTGAATCACGAGCCGCCCAGTCGCTACGAGATCCGGGGTGGTCGGGTCGGGCACGGCGAGCGGTCCGGCGCCCGACACCAATACGAGCCGGCGCACGATCGGGCCTACGCGGGCCTCCAGGACTTCCAGCGCACGCTCTGTGAGCGCAACCCCATTACGCGGTAACAACGCCGAGACCCACCCGCCGGCATCGCTGACGACCCGTACGGGGCCAACACCGTCGCCCCGACGCAGCTCCACCTCCACCCCCACCAGCGGTCGCGACGCCGAATCGAGGACTCGGCCGCGCACCAGCACACCCGCTGGCTCCACCGCTGCCCACAGCCGGAGCTCCCAGGGGGGGCCAGAGCCCGGGGGAAGGCGGTACTCCGCCTGAAAGGTCGCCTCCGTCGCCGCGCTGCCGTCGCCCCGCCACGTGGCACGCCAGGCACCGCCCGCGGGCTCAACGACGAGGCTGCCCGGTGATGCGTGCACCGTGACCCCGGCGGGAGGCAACCGCCCTCCCTCAGAGTCGAAGAGTACCACCTGTACCTGCGCGATCGGAAAGTCGGTCGACACCACCTCGGGCCAGAGCTCCAGCGCCACCCGCGCGGGCGGGGCGGCCGGGGCGAGCACCCGGGCAAAACTGGCCTGATCCCCCACCGTACACGCTACGGGGAGGTCGGCGCCCACGGGATGCCGCGCCCAGTTGATCGAGAAGCGGTAGATACCACGGCTCAATTCCGCGGCGGCCGAGCGTGGCCCCTCGCCCGCGCGACACTCTGGAGCGGCACCGGCCCACGGCGCGCCTGACGAGGACCACACACCCACCACGAGGCCCTCGACGCCGGTACGTCCAACCGGCAGCGCCAGCAGCGCGGGACGGGGCGCGGGGAGCGGGCTCTGCACCCGCTGGGTATTGCCCAGGTCGTCCTGCACCACGATCTCGTAGCCGCCCACCCCCGGAGGCACGTCGAACGCCACCTCGACCTTTCCAGAATCATCCGCGACAAAGGGGCCATAACTTCGACCCGCCAGCCGAATCTGGACCGAACTCCCCGGCTCGGCGGTGATGGTGGCCTGCTGTCGCGCCCTGAGGCGGACCACCCCATACGCCGGCAGGCTCCCCGGCCGACCCCGATCCGCCACGCCGACCACCAGGAGCCGGGCGAGGCGGCTGGCTTCGGGCACCAACTCGACGACAAGGAAACCCGCTTCGAGCCGAGCGGCCTCCACGCGGCCCTCGGTGACGCGAAGCTCGAGCTCGGCAAGGTCTACCGGCGCGCGGAGCCCAAAGCGAAGCTCAATCCGGCCCCCTCCCAAGACGGCGTCGAGCTCCTTCGCCGGCTCTACCCGAGCTTCCGGCGGCGCAACGACCGGCAGCTCCCACGGCGTGGCGACGCCGTCTACGACGATTCGCAGCGGGTCGGGCCCGACGGCCGGTGCCCGATAACGGAAGTGGTACCTGCCCAGCGCCGATTCACCGAGCGACTCGATGACTCGGCCGCGGTCCGCGAGGAGCTGCACCTGTCGGCCCGGTGCGGGTCGCGCGCCGTCGGCTACGACGACCTCCAGCAGCATCTCCTCCCCGGGCGCCGGCGGACCGTAAGGCTCGTTCAGGCCCACCTCCAGGGCGAGCGCCACCGAGACCGCCGCGGCGAGCCCGGTCAGCGGATCTCCACGCCTACCACCGGCGCCGTCGTGTCGCGCTCCAGGGTGCCGGAGGAGCGGCCGACATTACCGAGCACGGACGTCGCCTCGACACGGACCTCGTTGACCCCCTCCGCGAGCGGTGTCTCCGCGGCGAAGCTACCATCTTCCGCTGCGCGCACCGTCACCCACTCGCCCGGACCACCCACTCGGACGCTCGCCCCAGGCTCGGTTCGACCGGAGATGGTCGCCCGCTCCGAGCGGGAGCGGCGGCTCGGCCATTGAACCTGGAGCAGCAGCTCCTCCGAGGACGACGGGGGCAGGGGGGGCCGCCCGCGCGGGGCCACCACCCGCTCGCCCGCGTGTAGCTCCTGGGTCGCGCCCTCCACCCCAAAACGCACGTTACCTCGAAGGCTCTCAACGGCCACCGTGCCGTCATCGGCGCGAATCATCCGGAGATCGGCGTCCTCCATCTCAAACAGCCGCCCTTCCGCGCCAATACCCAGGGTGCCCCCGCCGGGCCGCACCGTCGCCTGCACCTCGCCCCCCTCGAGGTCCAGGCGCACGCCCTCTGCGGTGACGTCCACAACCACGACCTCGGACCCCGGCGTGACCGTGACCCGCATCTGAGGCCCAAAAGCCAGCACCGCCTGCCCGTCGCCCCCCGCGCGAATTCGGTCCTCGCGCTCGAGCGCCTCACCCTCCTGGGCCTGCGATACGCGGCCGTCAGCCCGCGCGTGCTGAACGTCACCAATCACGCTTTGAACCAGGAGATCCGCATCCCCCGCGCGCTCGAAGACCCAGACATAAGCAAGCCAGCCCGCGCCCAGGATGAGCAACAACGTCAGCACCGCGAAAAGCTCGCCGCGCATTCAGACCGCCGGATCGACAAAAGCGAGCTGCCAGGACCGGCCGCGACCTTGCACCGGCAGATCCGAGAGCTCCGCCGCGTGCTCCTGGAACACACGACGCGCCACCCACAGGCCCATACCCGCGGCGCGCCAGTCGTCGTTGCCCTCCAGGGCGTCGCTGAGGTAGAGCAGCACGACCACTTCCTTAACCGGGATCCGCATGGACGACCCGCCGGCCTCGGCGGGGAAGCGCGCGGGTGGTTCGGTCACTCGGTCGTCTGGGGCGACCACCGGGCCGGTGGCTCCGTCGGCCGATACGAGTCGTGATCGGCGTAGCGCCCGGATCTTCAGCGAGGCGCCCGGCGCAGCCAGCGCACGGACCGAAGAGAGCAGCTGGCTCAACGCGCGACCCAGGCTCGCCTGCTCGCCGACGACCAAAAGGCCGGTCGCGATCTCCTGGCTCACGCTGACCCCCCGCTGCCTCAAGGCCGGCGCCATCAGGCCCAGCACCTCGGTGAGCAGCGCGCCGAGGTCCAAGGGCGCTCGTGTACGAGTGGGTTCGGGATCCGCAAAACGCAGGAGGACGGCTACGATCTCCTTACACCGAAATGCCTGCTCCTCCGCCGAGCGGAGGAGGGCCTCGTCGGCGGTGCCGCCACGGCGGGCCGCGACGATCTGCACCACGCCCAGGATACCCGCGAGCGGGTTGTTGAGCTCGTGCGCCACTCCGGACGCGATCTCGGCGACCGCGGCGAGCTGCCCGGAGCTGACCAGGCGACTCTGGGCCTCTTTGAGTTGGGCCGTGCGGCGCTCCACGCGCGCCTGAAGCTCTGAGTTGAAACTCTCGATTTGCCGGTTTTTCGCATCGATCTCGGACGCGTGGCGCTCGAGCGACTCCGCCATCTGGTTGAAGGCGACGGAGAGCTCGGCGACTTCGTCGCGCCCCGTCACGGCGACCCGGGTGCCGAGATCGCCCGCTCCGAGCCGCTGGGCCGCGCGACGCAGGCGCAGCACCGGATGCACCACCGAGCGGGTGAAGAACACCCCCATCGCGGTTGCACACGCGAGAGCGATCCCACAGATGAACCAGGTACGTGCCCGAAGATCTGCGCTCGCAGCGTCTGATGCGTCGGCGCGTTCGGCCACCGCCACGACCCATCCGTAATCCGCCACCCCCGCTGTGGCGGCGACCACGAAAGCGCCATCCTCGCTCTCGTAGCGCAGGTCGGCGAGGCCCGTCGACAAGAGCGCGCGATAACGCTCCGGCTCCACCAGCCCCGGCTCGCCAGCGCGCGTGAGCACCTCGCCGCCCGGCCCCAGCACCGCGACCTCCCGGCCATCCGTGAGGTTATCGCCAATCTGTTCTTCCAAACCCGAGAGATCAAGCATTACCGCGAGCGTGACGCCGGGCTCGCTGGGCGAGCTCACCGTCATCGGCACCCACACCCCACCGGCTTCAAGCACCGGCGCGCCGACCCGGCTCGTGCCCTGGCTCCCGCCGAGCGGGGCACGGTCGGTCCAACCCGGAGGCGCGTCACCCCCACAGCCGAGCGGCGCGACCAGCTCCGATCCGCTTGGATCCAGGAGGGCTACCGCGCGGAGGTCGGGCAGGAGTCGGCAGGTGAGGGCCAGGAAGCCCGCGCGTGCGGGATCCGAGGCCGTCTCCAGTCGGAAGCTGGAGAGTTGAAGGATGAGCAGGCGCTTCTGGTCATCCAGGCTTCGTACGAGATCGGCGGCCAGGAGGCGCGCCGACTCCACTTGGAGCTCGGTCAGGCGCTGCTCGATCCGTAGCCGCGCGACGCGCTCAGCGATCACGGCGAGGCCCAGCAGGGGCAAAATGCAGGTAAGGGCTATATAAAGTACAATTCGAGGACCGAGCCGCATCGCTCAGCGCTCGACGGGGAAACGGACCTCGAAGACCGCGCCTTCGTTCAACCGGCTCTGAACGGTGATGACACCGCGGTACTTCGTCACGATGCGCCACACGATATTGAGCCCAAGCCCCGTACCCTTTCCGGGCGGCTTCGTCGTGTAGAAGGGGTCGAAGAGCATACGGAGACGATCGTCGGGGATCCCGGGGCCATCATCCGCGACGGTCACCCAGGTGTGGCTGTCGTTCTGTGCCGCGGCCACCCGCACCACGCCGCCCCCACGGTGCTCATTGACCGCCTCCACGGCGTTCTTGATCAAGTTGACGAACACCTGCTGCATCTCATTGGTGCGCGCGTTGAGGTAGAGCCCTTGCGGCAGATCCGCCTCAAACCGCACGCCGCCGCACGGCGCCGAACGTTCGACAAGCTTGAGCGCGTCGAGCACGACCCTCGCGAGGTCCACGGTGGTGAGGTACTCCTGGGCCGCCGGGCGCGAATACGAGGAGAGCTCCATCACGATATCGCGGATTTGACGGCAATACTCGACGATGTCGCGCGCATAGCCCTGCACCAGAGCGAGGTCGCCCTCGTCCGCGATCGCCTCGGCCAGCCCCATCACCCCAAAAAGCGGCGAGCTCACCTCGTGGGCGATCCCCGCGGCCAGGGTGCCGATTCCGGCGAGCTTCTCCGATTGGATCAGCTCGGCCTGTAAGGATCGGGTCTCCTCGAGCGCAGCCTCCAACGCCGCGTTCTTGTCCTGAAGCTCACGGATCAGCCGACGATTCTCGAGCGCGATGTCCTGCTTGGCCAAAGCCTGCCGGACCTTGCGCCGGATGTCGAAGACGTTGTTCAGCGGCTTGAGGACGTAGTCAAATACATCGTACTCAATCGCGGTCAACGCGGTCTCGAGCGTCGGGTAGCCGGTGATGATGATCACCTCCGTCAGCGCGTCCCGCTCCTTGGCCAACCTCAAGAGCTCGATCCCGTTCACGTCGGGGAGGTTCTTGTCCGACAACAGCACGTCCACGTGGCTGTCTCGTAGGATCGCCGCCGCTTCACGCCCGGTCGCCGCGAGCGAGAGCTCGTAGGGCTCATCCTCGAACACGGCACGCAGGATCTGAAGGATGACGGGCTCGTCGTCGACGATGAGCAGGTGCTTACGCGCGGCTTCGGCCAAGGATCCTCCGGCCCCCGCGCCCTAACCCGAATCACGGGAAAGGCGAAAGCGGACGATCTCGCGAGAGGCCCGCGGGTGCGAGCACAGGGGTCGCAGTCGAAGATGGACGCGGTTCACCCCCGCTCAGAGCAACGCGGCCATCCGCGAGACGGTGGGGTGGAGCGGACCCAGGGTTCGCGTCAGCACCTCGCGCGCCTCCTCCATCATGGCCACCCCCTCCCCCACCTCGCCGAGATCGAAGAGCACCCGACCCAGCTCGAACCGGCTGATCCAGAGATCGGGGTGACCGCGCCCGACAAGCCGCTCGGTCAAGCGGGCCGCCTCCGCGAGCCGCTCGGCCGCGTCACGGAGCCGACCGAGCCGACGCAGGGCCTGCCCCTGATGATGGAGGTTCGCCGAACGTCCTGGGTGAGCCGGGCCGCGGTGTGCCCAGCTCCTGGCCGCGGCCTCGTGAAGCCGCAGCGCCCGCAGCGGCTCACCAAGACGACACAGGCAAAGCCCAAGGTGATCGTCCAACGTCGCGAGCTCCGGGTGCCCGTCGGGCAGCCGGGCGCGCGCCTCGGCGCGAAGGGTACGCCAGACCGCGCGGGCTTCCTGCCAACACTCCAGACGAAGCAGAGCCTCGGCGTGTGTGGATCGTATACCCATCCGCTCGTCCCAATCCAAGGTGTCACCGGCCTCTTCCGCGGACCGCAGCGCCCCCTCGACCTCTCCGAGCGCCTGGTGCAGCTCCCCGCGGGAGATCAGGACGCTCGCCCAACGGCACCGGGCTTTAGCGGCCTCCGCCGCCGAGCCCGACGCGACGGCCGATGCGACACACGCTTCGGCCCCAACCCATGCCTCCGCCACCGCGCCGCGTGCGAGGAGGATGTCGACCCACACGAGCGCGCCATCCGGACCATCGGCGGCCGCCCGCGCGCCGACTGTCGCCGCGTCGTCGAGCCGGCCCCCGCGAAGGAGCGCACGCGCCCACTCAGTCACCACACCCGGTCCGGGGGCAGTCCGACTCAACTTCTCCGCCTCTTCGGCGGCTATTTCGTACTGCCCGCTCCGGATCCGCTCGCGGACCTCGGAGAGGCTCACGAAACACCCACCCGAGGGCCCGGACAGGGTCCGGGCACCACCTGATCCACCTCGGCGGCCCATACCAGGCTTCCTACCTCAACACCCCGGAGGGTCGGCGGGCGACCGGGCCGGAGGATCGCCCGCAGCGGTCCGGGCACGACCACGGCCGCGTGGAGCTCCGCCGCGGCGAGCGGCGTCTCCCGAAGCTCCAGCCGCCCCTCGCGCGCCTGCATGCGCCACGAGACCATCACGCTCGAACCCTCAGGCTCCTCCACGGTGGCGATCCACAAGCCCTCATGGTGGCGGCGGCCGGTGTCCGCCGCGAGGCTGACCAGAGCGGCGCGGGTCTCATCGTCTACCGTTGGCGGAAGCCCACCTTTACCGCGGAAGATGATCTGACGCACCTCGGGTAGCCCGAGCGCGAACGCCACCCCGACGTAGGCCGCCCCACCCGCGACGCACAGGGGCACGATATGGAGAACGGGTGCGCCCAACGCCACGACTCCGGTCATCACGACGGCGGCGGCGACCATACGCAGGTGGGCGCCCAGGAGCACCCGTCGATCCGGCAGCCGGTCCCACAAGCCCCAGAGCAGCGCGAGCGCCTCCCCGCTCGCGGTCAACGCGTGGGACAGCGGCAGCGCCTCGACCCCCAGCCCCAGACCGCGGGTCAGGAGCAGGATCACCGGCACCTTGACCGCCACCGCGATCAAGGTCATCATCGTGGGAAAACGGGTGTTGTTCAACACGAAAAACACCGGCACGGCGAGTCGGTAGAAACAGAGGCCGGCGATGCCGAAGCCGTACATCCTGAGCATCGTCGCGGTGGCCGCGGTGTCGGTCGCCGTGAAATTCCCGCGTTCAAACAACAGTTGCGTGAGAGGCTCCGGGACCACCACGCAGAGCACCACGGTGGGCAGCACGAGGAAGGAATTCAGACGGATGGCGCTCCCCAGGCCTGCCGCGAAGCCCTCGCGATCCTGGCGCGCCTCCGCGAGAGAGAGGGCCGCCAACGCTGTGATAGCGACGCTCCCCGCCACGACGGTGAAGGGGATCTGGACGAGCCGGAACGAGAGGTAGAGCCAGGTGAGCGGGCCGTCGCCAAAACTCGCCGCCCACTGGCTCTCGATCAGCACATTGACCTGCACCGCCGAAATCGCCACCATCGACGGGCCGATCACGGTCATCATCCGCCCGAGCGCAGGGTGCCCGCGGAAGGTCGGCACAAAACGGAAGCCGTCTCGCCACAAGCTCGGAGAGACGAGGGCCACTTGTACAAAACCCGAGGCCGTCGTCGCCAACGCGACGCCAAAAATCGCGTTCATGCCGGTCCAACGTTCGAACTCGGCGTGCCACACGCAGGCGGCCAGGACCAGGAGGTTGAGCACGCTCTGGGAGAGGGCGGGGAGCACGAAACGGCCGCGAACGTTGAGGATCGCTCCCATGAAGCCCGCGATCGAAAGTCCGATGAGGAAGGGCGAGAGCCACCGGGTCAGCGAGGCGGTCAGCGCGAACTTCTCGGCATCTGCGGTGAACTCGTTGGCGATGAGCCGGACCCAGAGCTCGGCGCCGAAGAAGAACACCAGGGTGACAGCGCCCAATACGAGGAGGAGAAGGCCGAGAAAGGCGTTCGCGAGCTCCACCGCGCCCCGCGCGCCGCCTCGCTCCTGCGCCTGAGAGAAGGCCGGCACGAAGGCGTTGTGCAACGTGCCCTCGACGAGGAGCTCCCGAAAGAGCTGACCGATTCGGAAGGCGGCGTTGAACGCATCCGACACCTGCCCAGCGCCGAAAAGCGCCGTGAACGCCACCTCGCGTACGAGTCCCGTGACCCGGTTGAGCAGGTTGGCGGCGCCGACGAGCAGCGTGTCGCGGGCGCTCATCGGACACCGGGCAGGGAGGCGCCCCCAGGGTGCCGTCGACGACGACGCGCGCCGGCGACCAGCCCGACGACGCCGACCGCCGCGATCCCAAGGCCCGCAGCAGCCAGGCCCCAGGGCGGGCCCGGCACGAGCTCCGCGTGCCGGAGCGGCAGCGGAGTGAGTCCTTCGCCGCGCTCCCACCAGGAGGCGGGGCGGAACTGGATGACCAGCTCCCGTGCCGACTCGTCCGCGAGCCAGGCGGCATGATGGTTCCGGGTCAGGCGCCCCTCCCGGGCATCCACGAGCGAGCAGACTTCAACCACCAGCTGGCCATCCACCAGGATATTTGCGGCAAACAGCGCGCTCTCATCGGGGTGGTTACCGTTGCTGATCCGGAGCTCACCACTCGCCGGCAGCTCGGCGCGGCGGCGGATCCGAAACTCGACGAGCCCCGCGTCCCCCGGGCCGCTTGGCTGCTGTACCACCACTGGCTCCCAGGCGAGCTCGACGCCATCCAGGGTGGCTCGGAGCCCACTGCCGATCTGCGCCAGTTTATGCTCCACAAAGCCAGTCTCCCCGACAGTCTCGGCCTCACGCGACAGCTTTGGCAACGGCGCCTCCAACACGTACTCCAGCTCGAGCCGCCCGGGCCACAGCTCCGCGCGGATGGCGTGACCATACATGTTGACGCCCGCAAAAGTCCCAGCCTGCCCCGCGAGCGGATGCGACAGTCCTATCGGCAGCAGGAAGAGGAAGGTCACGGGGCGGCGCGCTCACGAACGCGGCCGTCGAGAGCCACGGAGCCGCTCACCCGATCAGCATGCCCTGGCAGCCAGCGAGCTCCCACTGAACCATGAAGTCGGTGATCGGCAGCGTCCGCTCTTCATCCCGGTCGTCCCACGGGTAGGGGTCCATCACCTGCACCACGTCGGTGAACTGCTCGACCATGACCCAGTGGCGGCCAACCGAGCCGTCGGGGAACCGGTCGATGATCACCGCCAACCAGGGGAGGCTGCGACCGAAGAGGGCGCGCCGGACCGCGACGATGCGCTCCTCGCGGGTGTCGGCCGCAGGCGCAGGCCGTACCCGGTCCGCGCCCACCAGCTCCTGCACGGCGACCATGACGCCTTCGTAATCATTGTGCTGGATCCTGGCGCGCACGGCGTCTACCAGGCGCTGGCCCAGCGCGTGCACCGAGCCCTGGCCGGCCTCAACCGCAGCGCAAGCCGCCTCGATCTGGGCGTCGGCTACAGGTCGGCCGGAGCGGCGCACGAGGAACAGAAAGGTGGAGAGCGTAAACCAGAGGTTCCCGGCGTCGGACTGCATCGGAGACTCCCAAGACGAGAAAACGGGACGAAGGAGGGACGGGGAGCCGAGGGCCCGCCGAAGCCGGCAGCGCCCCCGGAACGGCGGACGCGCCGGCCAACCGGTCGGCTCAGGCCTGGGCGGTGCGCGCGTCTTTGACCGCGCGGTACTCCCGCTCGTAGACCTTCAGCGCGTCCAGCACGATGCCCAGGTTGTTGGCGTTACCCGCCTCGGGCATCGCCGCCTGGAGCTCGTTCATGCCGCGGGCGATCTCGTGCAGGCGCTCGGCGTGCTCGGAGAGGCGGTCAGCGTTCCGGGTGGCCCGCGGCTGGCCGGAAAACTCGCTCCGGTAGGTCTGGAACACGGCGTTGGCCTCGTCCCCGAGAGTGCCGGCGAGCGCGCCGCTGCTGCTGCCCGCCTTGGCCGCGCGGACCTGCTCGAGCTCGGACTTGTGGTGCGCGATCCGCTCGGCGACCTTGGTGATGTTGCTCCGGTGGCTCTCGTTGTCCACCCCGAGCTCCTTGACCGCCACCATCGCGCGACTCACCGCGTCCAGGGAGCGGATGATACGTTCGAGCAGCGCAATCCGGCGGCCCCGGCGCGGCTTTTCGGCAAAATGGAGCCGATAGAGCGCGAACTGCCCGTTGGCGAGCGTCGCCAGCACGCGAGAATACTCGCGGGCGTCGAGGCTCCGCCGGGCGACAGGGATCGCCGCCACTTCCTTCTCGTAGAGCGCGATGTTGGAGTCGAGCCGCGTCTTGAGCTGGGCGCCATCATCCTGGTCGACCGCACCCGGCAGCGCGAGCAGAGCGGCCCGGCGGGCGGTCTCGTCGGCGAGCAGCTCGCGGAGGAGCTCCAGATCACGGGTGGTGCGGTTCTGGCCGCCAAAAAGACGCATGTAGCGGTGAAAATCGACATCGGACCAGTCCGCGAGCCGGGCCACCGCGATCGCGTCAGGGCCACGCGAAAGCACCGCGGCGATCGCCCCGCGCTCCCGGGTGAACAGATCCTGCAGCTCGGAGATCCGCGCCCCGAGGGCAACTGGAGCGCCCGCGACGGGTGCGACCGCCCCGGAGAGCTCCCCGAGCTCACGGATGAGCCCGTCAAGCTGACCGAGATCGCGGGTTGCACGCGAACGATTCGCAAAGGAGCGTCGGTAGCGGGTGTGGATGTCGTCGAGGCGCTGGGTGAGATGGGGGACGGTGTCGGGCATCAGACTCTCAGAAATGGCCGGCAGCCTATTCGGTCTCGCGCCATCGCGCATGGGGCACGCGGTCGGCGAGCGAGAGTTTTGCGCGAGACGCGGCCGTCTTCGCCAACTCGGCGCGCCGGGATATACGTGCTCCGCGCTGGAGCATTGATGGCATCGCCCGCCTTTCCTGAACCGCCCCCCACCCTTCCCGCCACGAGCCTCGCCGACGCCCAGGCGCGGCTCGAACGTCTCGTCGCCCATAAGGACGCCTGGGTCAAGGTGCCGATCTCCCGGCGTGTGGAGCTGCTGCGGCGTTGTATCCACGGCGTGCTCGCCGTGGCGGATGAGTGGGTCGCCAGCGCCGCTCGCGCCAAGGGGATCGCGCCGGACGACCCGCTCGCGGGCGAAGAGTGGCTGGGCGGTCCGCTGGTCACCGTCCGAAACCTGAGGTTGTTGGCGGACACCCTGGAGCAAGGCGCCTCGGTGCCCCCTGTCTCGACCCGGAGCACACCGGACGGTCAGCAGATCGTCAAGGTGTTTCCTCGTGGACTCCTTGAAAACCTGCTCTACACCGGCTTCGTCGGCGAGATCTGGCTGGAGCCGGGAAAGCCCGCGTCGCAGGGGCACATCTATCGGGAAAAGGAGCGGGGTTCTTACCCCCCAGGTAAGGTATCGCTCGTGCTGTCCGCGGGTAACGTCGCGTCGATCGGCCCGACCGACGCCCTTCACAAGCTCTTCGTCGAAGACGAGGTGGTGATCGTCAAGATGAACCCCGTGAACGAGTACGTGGGGCCCTTCCTGGAGCGCGCCTTCGCCTGCCTGCGCGACGAGGGCGTGATGGAGGTGGTGTACGGCGGCGCGGAGATCGGTGGCTTCCTCGCCCACCATGCCCTGGTTGACAGCGTGCACATCACGGGCTCGGACCGCACCCACGACGCCATCGTATGGGGCGGGAATCCGGACGAACAGGCGCGTCGAAAAGCGGCGGCTGACCCGATCCTCAAGAAGCCCATCACCAGCGAGCTCGGCTGCGTCACGCCGGTCATCGTGGTCCCGGGCGACTGGTCGGAGTCGGACCTGCGGTACCAGGCCCGGCACGTAGCCGGCATGGTGGTCAACAACGGATCCTTCAACTGCAACGCAGCAAAGGTGCTGGTGCTGGCGAGCGGCTGGGCAAAGAAGGAGCGTTTCCTGGCGCTGGTCCGGGACGAGCTGGCGGCCACACCGCCGCGGAAGGCATATTATCCTGGCGCCGATTCCCGTTATCAGGCTTTTCTCAAACATTATCCTCGTCACGAGGTCCTGGGCGAGCGTAAGCCCGACACCGTCCCCTGGACGCTGATCCCGGAGGTCGCGCCGAACGACGGTGAATATGCACTTTCCAACGAGGCCTTCTGCGGCGTGCTGGCGGTGTGTGAGCTCGGAGCGAGCGAGCCTGGCGCGTTCCTCGAGGCGGCGACCCGCTTCGCGAACGAGCGGGTGTGGGGCAGCCTTTCCTGTATGGTGCTGATCGACGGCAAGACCGAAAAGCAGCACGCATCGGCATTCGAAAAGGCGATGGCAGAGCTCCGGTATGGCGGAATCGGCGTCAATGTCTGGGCCGGCGTGATCTTCGGCTCCTGCGCGTTGACGTGGGGCGCCCATCCGGGACACCCCCTCACCGACATCCGCTCAGGGCGCGGCACGGTGCACAACACCCTCCTGTTCGACCACCCTCAGAAGTCCGTGCTCAAAGCACCGTTCCGCATCGCGCCTATGCCCGTGTGGTTCGCCCGCCACCGCACCCTTGCCGAGACCGGGCGCGCGCTCACCTGGCTGGAGGCCAGCGGCTCCTTCTTGCGGGTCCCGCGCGTGCTGTTTGGAGCGCTCCGCGGGTGAAGGCGGCGGCGGCTGAACGCTCCCCCGGTTAGCGCTCGCGGCCGGAGAAGCTATGCGTCGTCGTCTTGCCCTGCTCTCGGTCTCGGACAAGACCGGCATCGTCCAGCTCGCCGAGGCGCTGGTGGCGCGCGGATACGAGCTCCTCTCCACCGGCGGTACCGCGCGCGCGCTGAGCGACGCGGGTATCCACTACGTAGCCGTCTCGGACTACACCGGATTTCCGGAGATTTTTGGCGGTCGTGTGAAGACGCTCCACCCGCGCGTGCATGGCGGCATCCTCGGGCGCCGTGACACCGACGGGACGGTCGCCGAGCGGTTGGGCATCAGCTGGATCGACGTCGTGGTGGTCAACCTCTACCCCTTCGCCGAGACCGTCGCCTCCGGCGCCGATGACGACGGCATCATCGAGCAGATCGACGTGGGCGGGCCGACGATGGTGCGCGCCGCCGCCAAGAACCACCACGCCGTGACCATCGTGGTCGATCCAGCAGACTATGCCCTGCTTGTCCACGCCGACCCCGACGCGGACGCCCGTCGGCGCCTGGCCACGAAGGCCTTCCGCCACACCGCCGCCTACGACGCCCAGATCGCCGCGTGGTTCGGCGCACGCGAAGCCGCACTGCCCGACACGCTGAGCCTTGGCCTGGAGCGGGTGCAGCACCTCCGCTACGGCGAAAATCCTCATCAACAGGCCGCGTTCTACGCGAGCTCGGCCGAGGGTGGGCGCAGCCTCCGGCGCGCTCGCCAGCTCCAGGGTAAGGAGCTCTCGTTCAACAACCTCGCAGATCTCGACGCCGCGCTCAGGTGTGTGTTTGACCTGGACGAGCCCGCTTGTGTCATCGTCAAACATATGAACCCGTGCGGCGCCGCGGTCCACCCCGACGGTCTCGCCGCGGCCTACCGGCTCGCGCTGTCCGCAGATCCCGTGAGCGCCTACGGCGGTATCGCCGTCTTCAACCGCCCGCTCTCGGCGAGTGACGCCGAGACCATCCACGAGAGCAAGGTGTTCTTCGAGGTGGTCGCCGCGCCTGGAGTGGAGCCGGGGGCCGAGCAGATCTTCAACGCCAAGAAGAACCTGCGGCTGATGGAGCTACCCGGGGACTGGGCAGCGCTCAAGCCGGAAGGCTGGGATGCCCGCCGTATCCAGGGAGGGTGGCTGGTTCAGACCTGGGACGCCGAGGTGGGTAACGAGTGGCGCGCGGTGGTGCGCGGGCCGACCCCTGAAGAACGTCGTGCGCTGGCTTTCGCTTGGGCGGTGTGCCGCAACGTCAAGTCCAATGCGATTGTATTGGCGACACACGAAGGGGCCGGTGTGGTGCTCAACGGCGTAGGCGCGGGTCAGATGAGCCGCGTGGACTCCGTCCGCCTCGCGGTGCAGAAGGCGCGACGACCAACTGCCGGGTGTGTCATGGCCTCGGACGCGTTTTTTCCCTTCGCCGACGGGGTCGTGGTCGCGGCGGAGGCGGGGGTAACCGCGGTGGTGCAGCCCGGCGGCAGCATCCGTGACGCGGAGGTCATCGCGGCCGCCGCCGCAGTGTCGATGGCGATGTGCCTGACCGACACGCGGCATTTCAGGCACTGAACCCAGAAAATCAGAAGGCTGACCGCCGCACCCGCCGCCAGCGGCTCTGTTCGTTCACCTCTACACCGTCAACGTGGCCGCTAACATCGACCCAGAGCCAGGCACCCTCCCGCCGATAGGCGATACGTTGGGGGTAATCGTGCTCCGGGTTGGCGAAGCTCACCGACCGGTCGCCCTCCTCGGAGAGGGTGAACGCGGTGGTCCCCTCAGCGCGCGGGGAGGCGACGTACACCGGGACGCCGTCGCGGACCTCGATCCGAAGCTGCTCAAAAAACTGGGCTTCGCCTTCGACCACCACGCGATTGACCCCAAGGCGGAGCCCGCCATCCCCGTCGGTCCAACACTCGATCATCACGCTCTCGCGCGAGCGGATCTCCCAACACCCCGTCAACCAATCGAGGCGGTCCAAGGACGCGGCGGCGGCGATCGTAGCGCTCCAAAGGATCAACGGAACCTCCACACCTTCTTCGTTCATGCCGGCAGCTTCGGCGCTACCGCAGCCCCGCCGCGCTCAGACCGGGCCTCGCGCGGCAGCCGCGCCCGCGCTATCCGAGCTCGTTCAACCGCCGCTCCATCTCCTCACCCTCACCCGCGAGGAGATGGTACCGAACACGCATGCCGTGGCTGTCGCCCGGCAGGTGCGGAACGACCAGCGCGTTGATCACCAAAGGGGGCTCCAGCCCGGGCGCCCGGACCTCAAACACACAGAGGCGGCCCTCCTCCAGCGGCTTCTCGGTCTTGATGAAGGCCCCGCCCTTTCGCAAGTTCTCCAGGTACTCCTCGACGACAGGCCCCACCTGTTTGTAGCTCAACTTGACCCTCGCCGGCTTCTTGCCGGAGCGGTCAAGCTGGCGGGCGGACGGATCCCCGAGAGGGAAGTCGAAGTCCCCGCTGCCCCATTGGGAAGGGATCTTGGCCGGGATCGCCGGACGTCCCGGGGCACCCTCCGGTGGGAGGCTGCGGCGCGGGTCTGGCCGTTTCACGGGCGCGATCGTCGCTTCGGGAACCGAGTGGGGGCTGGCTGGACGTGGAGGGCGAGGCGCGGACTGCTCCGGCGTGCTCGGCACCTTGGAGCTCGTGCCTGGCGCCGGTTCGGGGAGCGCGGAGTCGAGCGCTGCGGCCGCCTCGAGGTCTTCGTTGCTGAAGCCCAACGCTGAAAAATCAAGGTCCATCCCATCCATCTCGGGAACCGCAGTGGGCGCGGGCGCCGGTCGCGAACGGCCAGACGAGGCAGCGCCATCCCAGCCGAAAGCGGCACCGGGAGGTTCCGCCGGGGCGTCTCCGAACGCGCCGCCGCCAAACAGATCGCCCCCGAACAGGTCGCCGCCATCCAGGCTGCTCTGCTCCGCGGGGGAGGAAGCCGCGCTCCCCTGCCCGGATCCGAGCGGGTCGCCGAAACCAGGCGCCCCATCATCTCCAAACGCCCCGAGATCGATGCCGTCGTCTTCGGGATCGAGGCTCGAGGCGCTGTCGTCGGACAGGGCAAATACGTCGTCGCTCGGACGTGGCGCGGTGGCGCGGGCGCTCCGGGACGGCGGGACGTCCCGTGGCTCCGACGCCCCGAAATGCCCGCCTGAGCCCCGCTTCTCGGGGTCATCCTCCAACGGAGCCCGCAGATCAGGCTCCTCGTCTTCCGGAGCTTCAAACGTCATGTCGGCCGATGGCGAGTTCCTCGGCGGGAGGCGCGGCTCCGGGGCAGCGCCCTGGCCCACGTCATCTCGGCGCTCGGCGACCACGACGGCGTCGCTCATGCTCGGGACGATGGTCGGCGCGGCGGGGCTCCTGAGGCCCGACGGCGGCGCGTCGGGTATCGGCGCGACCAGCGTAGGCGCCAGAGTGCGGCCGGGCTCGGAGTCCGCAGGCGTACGCCGGTTGGGGTCGGTGGACTGGTTCTCCGAAGACATCGAAGAGGCGCCGCCCGCGCCTTTCTTGGTGAAACGCCCGAAAAGCGAGTCCAGAATGCTGGGCCGGGGAGGCCGCTGAGCCGGTTGGACGGCCACCGGAGCGTCTTCACCCGCCGCCCGACGGGCTCTTTCGGCCGCAGCCTCCGCCTCGGTCGGCAGCTTGGGGCCCCGAGCGTGCTCCGCGTAGTTCCGGATGAGGATCTGTTTGCGCTCTCCGGTACCGCGCTCGACCGCGCTCACGTGCAGGATCCCGTTGGTGTCGAGCCGAAAACCTACGTCCACCTTGGTCTGAAACCGGGGCGCGGCGGTCAGCCCGTCCATCACAAACTCGCCAAGAAACTCGTTCTCCGCCGAAAATCGGCTCTCGCCCTGCCGCGCCGTCACGCGAACCGAGGTCTGTTCGTCGTTGACGGTCGCGAAGGTCTTGGACTCGGACGCGGGCACGCGACTGTTTCGCCGGATGATCGGGGAGAACACGCCCCCCGCGGAGTCGATGCCCAGGTCGAACGGCGTGACGTCAAGGAGAACGGCCGCGGGGGACTCCGGGTCGTCCAGCGACGCGGCATGTACGGCAGCTCCGATCGCCACCGCCTCCTCGGGGTGCACGGCGCGGCTCGGCTCGCGACCGAAAAAACTGGTCACCAACTCCCGGAGCCGCGGCATCCGCGTCTGACCGCCGACAAAGATTACTTCATCAATATCACGAGGTTCAAGCTGGGCATCCGACACAGCCCGCTTGGTGACCGCCATCACCCGATCGAGCAGTGGGGCGGTGATCTCCTCCAGCGTGCGCCGGCCAAGCGTGACCTCGAGCGGATGGGTATGCATGAGCTGGGAGAGGTTGACAATAGCCCGCTCAGAAAACGAGAGCTCACACTTGGCTTTTTCGGAGGCGTCTTTGAGGCGCTGTAGCGCGCCGCGGTCCGAACGGGGGTCAAGGCCGTGCTGGCGCACGAACTTCTCGGCGAGGTGGTCGACCATCGAGAAGTCGAAATCTTCGCCTCCGAGGAAGGTGTCCCCCAGGGTGGCGAGCATCTCGTAGACCGAGTTGGCCAGGCGCAGGACTGAGACGTCAAAAGTCCCTCCGCCAAGGTCAAAAACCAGGATGGTCTTGTCCACCGTGCGCCGGTGGCCGTAAGCCAGCGCCGCCGCGGTAGGCTCGTTGAGCAGGCGTTCGCACCGGAGGCCCGCACGCTCTGCAGCCTCCAGCGTAGCCTGACGTTGGATGTGGTTGAAGTAGGCCGGCACGGTGATCACCGCCTCTTCGACCGGCGACTTGAGCGCCTTCTCCGAGATCGTCTTCGCCACCTGCAGCACCACCGCCGCCACCTGGATCGGGGACAGCCAATCCTCGCCGACCTGCAGCTCGACGCCACCGTCCGCTGCCTCGCGCATCGCGTAGTGCATTCTACGCTGGGCCTCGGCCACCTCGGGGCTGTCGAAGCGCCGGCCGATGAGCCGCTTGGTGGCGTACACCGTCCGTTCCGGGCGCGTCAGGATCATGCTCTGCGCGGCATGGCCGACCACGAAGCGGCCGCCACCCTTTGCAGATACACAGGAAGGAAGGACCTTATGCCCCCGGTCGTCGGCGAGCACCCGCGGCTTGCCGTCTTCCAACACCGCGATTGCGGTGTTGGTGGTGCCGAGGTCAATCCCAATCACGGGCATCGTTGAAGGTCCTCGCCGGGCCTCCTACCACGGAAGAGGGTGCCCTGTCGACCGGCCCGAAGCCGGTCGCGCCCGAATTTCGCCGCGGGTATCGCCATGGATCTCGGCCCGTGACGCGCCGGGATCAGCCGCTCCGCGCGCTGAAAAGTGGGAGTTGCGCCGCTCCGCGTCGTGCGCGCTGTTCGAGCACAAAGTGCCCGGTCAAACACCCGACACAGCTCCGGGCCGCTTCGGAGCCCAGCAATTCGCGGAGCCCCTCGGGGGACATCCAGCCCAGGGAGTCCGCGTCGAGCCAGGCGCGCGCCCGAGCCGGATCGTAACGGACCCCAGTGAGCTCGTTTCGGTCGCCCAGGTCCACACCGAAACGACAGGCATCGACCGCCGCGGGCGCGGCGATCCGTACATGAACCTCTGCGGCCCCGGCCGCCCGGATCGCCCGCACCGCAGCGGCAAGCTCCTGACCGACGAGGAGCAGGCTGTCCACGACGACCACGCGCTGCCCGTAGACCGCGGACCGCACCACCGCTGGCGGCGTACCCGACAGGAGCGCAGGGTCGAAGGGGACTCCCAATACCCGGGCAAAACCAAGGGCCGCCGCCTCTCCTTGGGGAGGCATGGGCACCACGACGTCGGCACGGACCGGGAGCTCGCGCGCCAGGATCTCGCCCGCCCGCACCCGAGCCGCGCGCGCCTCGTGCCCGGCGACCAGCGCCGTAGGACACGCAAGATCCAGCAGCTCCAAGGCGCAGCTCTGCCGCTGGCGCCGCGGCAGCGGGCGCAGGGACTCGACACGATCCGGGTCGATGATCAGGAGCTCGCCCGGGTCCACTTCCCGCAGGACCTCGGCGCCGATCCTCGCGAGCTTTCCCCAGTCCGAACCCACGATCCACCCGCCGAGGTGCCGGCCCAGGAGCAGGGGTCGGAGCCCCCAGGGGTCGCGCGCCAACAGCAGATGATCGCCGGTCAGGATTGCGGCCGCAACGCCGCCTTCAACCCGGAGCAGGGCATCGACCACGCGGTTGACCAGCGTCTTCTGGTCGGAGACGGCCAGGAGGTGTAACAGGAGCTCCGCGTGCGCATCGCTGCTGAACAGCGCTCCTCGCTCTTCAAGCTCCTCTCGAAGCAACTCGGCGTTGGAGAGCTGGCCGTCCAGCGCCAGCATCACTGGCCCCAGCCGGGTCCGGTAGAGCCCGGGCGGCCCTCCCGCCTGACCCACGGCGGCGTCGGCGACCGGGACGCCGACTTGGAGCCGCCCCTCGTGTCGCCCCACATAGAGATTCGTCTCGAAGGCCGCGTCCGCGCGCAGCAAGGCGGTGACCGACTCCACCGCCGCAGGTCCCACCGCCACCGCCAGGCCCGCGACGCGCCGGCGCGGTTCCGCGGCTACGGCCCCCAGAGCATGGCTCCGGTTCATGAACGACGCCAGCTCCGACCGAGCTCCAGATAGGTGAGGTGGCCGCGAGAGATCATCTCGATGTCTCGAGCGTTCAACGTCCGCACCAGGCGCGCCGGGCTCCCCATGATCATGGAGCCGGGCGGGAAGCGGCGCCCGACCGGGACGAGCGAGCCGGCGGCCACGATGCTCCCCGCCCCGATGTCGCAGTTATCGAGGAGGATCGAGCCCATCCCGATGAGGCAGTCGTCCCCGACCTGGCAGCCGTGGAGCAGCACCCGGTGGCCCACGGTACACCGCGCCCCGACGCGTACGGTAGAGAGGCCGCCGGTCGCGTGGGCGATCGTCCCGTCTTGGAGATTGGTCTCCCCGCCGATGAAGATCGAGCCTTGATCCCCGCGAAGCACGGTCAGCGGCCACACACTGGCTTCGCTGCCGAGCTCGACGTCGCCAATGATCTGCGCCGAGGGATCAACAAAGGTTTCAACGGGTATACGCGGCACAAAGCCGCCCCAGGGACGAATCATGCGTCGGCATATCCCGTCCGGGGCGTGTCCGGCAGCACCCCAGAGCGGGCCGAACACGCCCGCACCGAGCATGCGCGCGCCGCGAGGTTGACAGCCGGCATCGTGAACGATTAGGTCAGCCCGCTGCCGGGCATCCGCCCGACGTGTCCCCCATTCGAGGACCTCATGCGTACACTCTCCGTGCTCCTTTTCGCCGCGCTCGCCGGTTGTAATTTCAAGTATCACGCGGTTCCGGGCGCTCCGCTGCCCTTCGCCAGCGTCGACTACACCGTGCTCGGCGAGACCAGCGCCGAAGCTTGCGGCAAGTACATCTTCGGCATCGACTTCGGCCACCTCTTCCGGGACCAGGAAGGCGGCACGGGCGGCGGCGGCGGCGACTCGGTCGTCGCTCTGCTCGCGGGCTTCCTGCCCTCCGGCAGCGCCGAGGTGAGCCGCGCCCTGTACGACGCGATCGACAAGATGCCGCAGGCGACCAACCTCTACGCGCCCAAGACCCACACCACCGTGACCGGCTTTGCCCCCATGGGCAAGCCGATCTTCGGCCAACGTTGCGCCGCGGTCACCGCGCTCGGCGTCAAGCTCGGCAAGGGCCCGGTCCCCAACGCCAACTGAGCGTCCTCGCCGGGGCCGGGTCGATGACCACCCGATCCGGGCGAACGTTGCCTGAAGCCTGATGATGGGCGGTCCGGCGGCCAAGCCGCCGTCGGCGCCCTCCGGGCTCGGGCGTTGCCCTCGGCTCGGCCGTGACGGCCGATCCGGGCGGCTCCGCCGCCCGCCCTCCGCGCGCCTACCGCGCCGAGCTCGGACGGCCGGTACCGGGCCGCGCGAGGTGCACACACGCGCCCGCGGCGTCATGAAGTGCTTCCTCCAAGGCCTTGCTCGCCGCAGCCAGCTCACGGCGGGCGGCGTCGATCGCTTCGGCCGCGCCTGCCGCCGCGGCCGCCTCGCTCGCGAGCCGCTCAGCCGCCGCGCGTACGATCGGCTCGTTGAGCGCCCGCAAGGCCGACAGGCGCGCGTCCATGAGCCTACGGACATCCCCGCGGAGACTGGCGCTTCGCCCGAGGAGCTCCGCCCTCAGGTCGTGCCGCAGCGCCGCGATGAGGGGCTCAGAGAGCTCCCGCGTACGTTTTCGGCGTCGTTCCGGCGTGACCCACAAGCTGGACAACGCGTCGAGTACCCCCTCGACAACCGCGACCCCCACGTTGGCCGAAGTGAGCGGCGTCGGGAGGGTCACCGGCGGGTTCCGGCAAACCACGAGCGCGCCCGAGAGGGTCGGCGGGCTCGCCGCCGCATGGCCATCGGGCAGCCGGAGCCGGGCCGCGAGCTCCGCCTCTCCCTGCGCCAGGAAGTCCCCGACGCGCCCGCTGAGGAGAGCCAGGCTCGCGCACCGAAGCTCCGAAGCAGCGGCCCGCAAGCGTCCGTCGCGAGACTCGGTCCACCGGAGCGTGTCCTCCGCACCGGAAAGCTCGCCGATCTCGGTGTTCCAGCACCGTTCCAACGCGTCCACACCCTCGTCCACGAGCACCACCGCGTCGGTCACCGCCGGGTCGAGCATGCGCCCGAGTCGGCCGATTCGATCCGCACGCACGGCGGCCTCGGCCCGATCCGGCGACTCCGGGAGCCGAGCCAGCGCCTCCCGACCGCGCGCCGCCGCCGCCCGCGACGCCTCCGCGAGGGAGCCCCGAAGCTCGTGCTCCACGTGGAGAAGTTGACGTGCGAGCCGACTTTCCTGCGCAAGGACCCGGTCACGAATCAGGGTGTCGAACAGCTCGCCGATCGCCGAGCCGAAGGCGTCCAGCTCTGCGCGGGCGGCCCCGGGCGGTCGCGCGGGCTCCTCCTGCGGATCAGGCTCCCCCGCCATCGCTGCGCTCCGACGAATCATTGCGTTCAAGGCAGGTTCCGCGGCGGTAATCAGGGGCTTCGGGCCCGAGGGCGGGCGGCCGGCCCCCGGCTCCGCCACACGACCCATCGCTTCGGCAAAACGACGTCCGGCAACGGCGAGCGCCTCCGCCAGCTCCTCAGGCGCGCCGACCGCACGGTCTCCGCGGGTGAGGACCAGGACCAGGTAGGGCACAATGCTGGCGACGGTCGCCACAAACTCCTGGGTAGACGCTGACATAGGCTGTTGGAGGTCGCTCAACACGATGCACGCGTCAGCGTCGGCGCGCAGCGTGAGCCAGGTCCGCTCGACCGCAAAGTCCGAGGTGCTGTTCACCCCCGGCGTGTCTAGAAGCAGCAGGTCCCGCGGGAGGAACGTACCTGGAAACTTCAGCTCGATCCTGTCGTAAGCCCACGAGCCGCTCGCGGCGTCGGCCAGCTCCCTGAGCTCGTCGCGGATCCGGGCGCGGCGGCTGCGTCCCCAGCTTAGTTCGGCGACCGCGGCGAGCTTTTCACGGCGCTCTCCCTCGGCGAGGCGCACGCGCGCCTCTGCGCGACCTACCCGCGCCGTAGTCAAGTCGAGGCGCGCCTGATCCCGGCGGGCGCGCAGGCGCTCGTGGGTGACGCGCGCGTGTTGCTCGGCCGCGGACGCGGTACGCATCCCGTTGTGGTTGCTCTGATCGCGCATCCGGAACTCCTCGACCGAGTCCCGCAGCCCCGCGAGCACCGCCAGCTCCTTCTTCCAGAACCACCCGACAAGCCGCACCGCGAGGCGCTCCCACCACCGCGCCGGGTCACGGACCCAGGCCGGGATTGTGTGCTCCAACCACTGGATCGTGGTCTCGGCCCGGCCAAGCCCATTCCCACCGGCGAGCAGCCAGCCCTGCGCCACTCTCAATGCGCTGGCGGTGTGGTCCAGGGTGAGCTGGCTGGCACGAAGCTCCAGTTCAAGAGCGTGAACCGCCGACTCCGCCGCAGCGACCGCGGCCTCCATACCCGCGGCGTCGGCCTCATGGTCCTCGAGGTGAGCCCGGGTGAGCGCGTGCTGCGCCGCGAGCGAGGCGCGTTCATCGGGACCCACAAACGTGCGCGCGGCGCCGTCGCCCCCGATCGCGACGTAATCGGGGAGCTCCGCGAAGCGTATACGCGTCACGGTACCGGTGAACTCCCGGGCGGCGCTGCCAAGCACGCGCTCTCCGAGTACAGCGTTCAGAAATGTACTCTTTCCTGCCTTCTTTTCGCCGATTACCGCCACAACGAGCTCGGGCCGCGCCCGGCGCCGCGCGACCTCGGCGCGCGCATCGGCGGCGACCCCACGGGCTCCCTCCGGGATCGACTCTCCCAGCCCTGACAACGCCGCGAGCGCGGCATCGAGCCGGCTCACGCCTTCGCGGAGCGTGATGGCCTCCGGCCGCAGTTCTACCTCCCGGCCACCCCTAATCCGCGGTCCTCCGGGGCGCCCTGAAGGATGTCGATAGCGACAGCGTCGCCGGATAGGCAACTTCTCCACCATGAGACGGATGCCCGTGCCGACGCCCCTCCCCGCGCCGCCCAACCCCGAGCTCCACGAGCTGCCCGACCCCGAGGTCACGGTGGATCACCTCGCGGGCGACTGGAAGATCTGCCAGCTTCGTCGGGGTCATCGCTTCTCCGCCGACGACATGCTCACGGCGTGGTTCGCGACGGACATCGCGCCGACCGCCACCGAGCAGCTCGACCTCGGCGCGGGGATCGGGTCGGTAGGTTTGCTGAGCCTGTGGCGGCTCCCGCCCGACACGCGGCTTACGATGGTCGAAGCCCAGGTCTTGAGCGCGACGCTCGCCGCGCGCACGGTGGCGCTGAACAAGCTCGGACATCGCGTGTTCGGTCGCCGGGGGGATCTGCGAGACGACGCCGTGGTGCCCGAGACTGACCATTGGCCGCTCGTGACCGGCAGCCCGCCGTACATCCCACTCGACAAGGGTGTGTGTTCGCCGCATCCCCAGCGTGCTGGGGCTCGGATGGAGCTGCGCGGCACGGTCGCGGACTACGCGCGCCGCGCCGCTCGAGCGATGCGCCCTGATGGCTGGTTCGTATTCTGTTTTTCAGGTATCGATCCTCGCGCTGAGGCGGCGGTGGCGGATGCCGGCCTGCACCTCCGGGTGCGGCAAGATGTGTACTTCCGCGCCTTTCTTCCTCCCACCGTGGCGCTGTTTGCCGCCACCCGAAGCCCGGGCCCGAGAGAGGACCGCCCGCCGCTCGTGATCCGTGACCACGGCGGCGGCTGGACCGAGCCCTACTTGCGGATCCGATCCCAGATGGGCGGCCCGAACCTGCTGCCCCCCTGAGCGGGGGTGGACAGCACCAGGCTTTCAGTAGGTTGAACCGTAGCGCCGCGCGGTGAGGTGTACGGGGAGCCGCTGGCCCGGGATGTCGTCCGCGCTCCATCGGACGACGCCTACGAAAGGGGACGCTTCGGTCGAGATGTCCCGGGAGGCGCGTGACAAGGAGCGGGCAGACGGGTACGAGATGAGCGGGTGGGAATGCTCAGGCAGGGCCAGTTTATTGATCGTTTTCTGGTCGAGGCCGAGATCGGCCGCGGCGGCATGGGCGTCGTCTACCGGGTGCGACATGTGGAGCTCGACAGCCTCTTTGCGCTGAAGCTCGTGGCGGTCAACCAGCCCGGGCTCCACGCCCGGCTGGTGCAGGAAGGGCGGGCACAAGCGCGGATTCGGCACGTCAACGTGGTCAATGTGGCCGACGTCATCAAGGAGCCCGACCTGATCGGGCTGGTCATGGAGTTCGTCAACGGCCCCACGCTCGACCGCTGGCTCGGCCTCCGGATCCCCGCAGTGCATGAAGTAGAGGAGCTCTATCTTGGCATACTGTCCGGAGTGGAGCACGCACACGCGGCGGGTGTGATCCACCGAGATCTCAAAGCCAGGAACATCCTCCTAGAGATCACCTCCACGACGATCGTCCCCAAGGTCTCCGACTTCGGGATCGCGCGCTACTCCACCGGGGACAGCGACCCGGATATGCGTTTGACCCTGGACAACGTGCCAATGGGCACGCCTGGGTACATGGCCCCCGAACAGGTCCGCAACGCCCGTGACGTCGACCACCGCGCCGACATCTTCGCGCTCGGCGTACTGCTGTACCGGCTCCTCTGCGGCACCACGCCTTTTGACGCCGAAGACTCCTTCGAGGTGATGGACCGCACCGTCCGTGGGGACTACGTGCCGCCGCGCCGGCTGCGGAACGACATCCCGATTCGGATGGAGCGCACCATCCTGTCCTGCTTACAGGTCGATCCGGCCCGGCGGCCCCAGAGCTGCGCCGAGATCCGGGACATGTTGCGGATAGGCGCCAACCGAACGGCGATGGCCCCACCCCCGAGCGCCGGGTTCCCGGTGGCTCTGGAGACCCCGGTGCTCGGCTGGCCGGAGGGCGAGCCGGACGCCGACGCCGTCGCTGAGCTCCGCGCCGCCTTGGCGGGGGAGGGCTCGGGGGGCTTCCGCCGACCCGCGATAGCCGAGAGCCGGGGTCCTCGCTCACCAGATTCGCTGGCCGGGCGACCCGCCGAGACCTCTCGGACCCCCCGTAGCCTTGCGCCCGATCTCGGCCGTTCGCGGCCCGATCTCCGCCCGCTCACCGGAGCGGCGTACGAGTCGGGTCTCTCCGATGTCGCCCTTGAGTCGGCGCCACCTCCTCGTCCTCGCCTGCCTCCCACCGAGCCCTACCCCTTCGAGGTGCCCCCCCACGCGCTCGCTACCGGTGGCGCGGAAGTCCTGCCGGCCGACGCCGTCCCATCGCGCCTGGGCGGCTTCTCCCGCGTCGGTGCGCCGGTCGTGACCGCCATTGCCTTTGCCGCTGTGATCGCCGCCGCCTTTGTCGCCCTACAGGAGCCGCCCCCGACAGCGCCTCCCACCGGGACCGCGCCCGCCGCTCCGGGTCCGACCGATCCTGCACCAGCAACCCCCGCCGAAACGACCGCGACCGATCCCGTGCCGGCGGCTACTTCACCAGGTTCAACGCCTGCTACCACCGCGCCCGCAGCGACCTCGCGCCCGGGCGGCGCGAGCGCGAACCCCACAGCGACGCCGCCGGCACCCGCCGCAGGCACCGGGGCGACCGGCGGGGCGACTACGGGCGCGACCAGCGGGGCGACCACGGGCGCGACGAGCGCCACGGCTACCAAGAAGACGACCCCTTCAACCTCAAAAACATCAGCAGCGAGCGATCCCGCCGCCACCGCGGCCCCACCCACGCCCGCCGCGCCCACCGGCCCAGGACCGAGGGACATCTGGGTCAAATTCGCGGGGCGTGTCGAGCCGACTCGTGTCACCCTGACCTGCCCCGAGGCGCCAAAGTCCGTGGGCACCGTGACGCAGGCGGCGGTCCGTTTCTCGGGCGTCACCGCCGGCGCTCGCTGCAAGATTCAACCCGAAGGATCCAGGTCGTTTGGAACTCACGGCGTCAGCGCAGGCGGCAGCTACACCTGCACGCTCATGGCGGACTCCGGGTCGACCACGTGCCGCTGAACCAACCCGAAACACCCGCACGTCCGATCGAGGCGCACGAACGCCAGCGCCCCACCCTGGCGCCGCGCGTCTCGCGGCGCGCCCTGTTGGCCGGCGGATTGGGGCTCGTCGCCGCCGACAGCCTGCTGCTCGAGCCGCGTTGGCTCGAGGTCAACCCCCAGGACCTGTTCGTCTCGGCCTTACCCAGCGGGCTTGAGGGGCTCCGGATCGCCCACGTCACCGACGTCCACCTCGCCGGCCTGCACGCCGCGGCGCGCGCTGTGATGGACGCCGTGGAGACCGAGCGGCCGGAGGTGGTCGTTCTCACCGGAGACCTCATTGAACGCCCTGAAGAGCTCGCGACGCTGAGCGCGTTCCTCACCCAGGTGCGCGGCACGATCGCGACGGCCGCGGTGCTGGGAAACTGGGAACGATGGGGAAAGGTGCCCCGACCGGCGCTGCGACAGGTGCTCGAGCGCGCGGGCGCGGCCCTCCTGGTGAACGACTCGCTCCGGGTCTCGGTCGCGGGCGGCAGCCTCGAGCTCGTAGGTCTCGACGATCCGGTAGCCGGCGAGCCGGATCCCGCCGTCGCCCTCCGCCGGACGCGGGGCGGGCCGCTGCTCTGGCTGGTGCACGCGCCGGCATGGATCGACAGCGCGCCCGCCGATCTTGAAGGGATCGCCGTCCTCGCCGGCCACACCCACGGGGGCCAGGCGCGACTTGGACCCATCGCACCCTTCACCCCGACCGGCAGCGGCTCCTACCGGAGCGGCTGGTACTCGCATGGATTTGCGCCGATGTACGTGTCACGGGGCGTGGGGACGAGCGTGGTACCTGCCCGGCTCTTCTGCCGACCCGAGCTGCCGATCTTCTCGCTGCGCCGCGCCTGAGCCTCGCCAGCGGTCCGGCAACTTCATGGCGTCCAGGCCGCGTCGCCCTCCACGCCCGCGGGCACCGGCATTCTTCCCAGCTCCGCGTCGCTCATGCCGATTCCGAGCAGGACCATCCGCGAGCCCTCGAGCCGAACCTGCCATCCCGGATGAGCGCGCCGCACCGCTCTGACAAACTCCCGGCGCTCTTTTTCGTCATCCCACGCGCTGACCCACAAGGCTTGCCCTTCGGGCATCAGGTACAGCGCGTCCCCGTCCCAGCCGATCGCCGGACGACTCGAAAAGCTGTCCCCATCGGGAATTCCGCTGAGCGCCCCCCCGGACGGGAGCTTCCGGTCGGGTTCGAGGACCAACGCCGTGAGCAGCTCGCCGACCACGTCATGGTGCTGCACAGGCCAGGCCTCCGGCAGCGGCGCAAAACGTACGGGCAGATCACGGCGCTGCCAGTATTTTTCGGGATGCAGGATCTGCTCGGTAGATACCGGCACGTCCTGGTAGGCTGCGGCGCGGCCAGGGGCCAACCAAGGAGCGGGGCCCATGAGCTCGGCCGGGCGCCGGCCCCATAAGAAGAACTGGAGGCCCCCGAGGTAGGGCACCATGAGCGTGGTCGGCAACACCGCCGGATAGCGGTCCAACTGCGCCATCTTCTGGGCGTCCTCCTTGGCATATGCAAGAAGATCCTTCGTCTCCAGCTCACCGCTCATCGCCGCCTTCGCCATGTAGCGCAACATGAGGACCGTAGCGGAGCCCTCGATCACCGACTGCAGCGCGAGGCGCTCGTCGGACGTGAGCGGGGCCTCCATCCGGGCGCCAAGATCGAAGTGTTGATCGTCGAGCGCGTGGGCGATCTCGTGCGCCAGGAAGATCTCGGTGAGCGCGGGCACCGAGCCGCCGGGGAGATCAACGATAAAAAGCTGCTTTTCTTGAGGATCATAGAGCCCCGCCACCTGCTCGGAGAAGAGCTGCCGCGTGAGCGCGAGCAGGTCCGCGTCGTCGGGCATCAGGCCCAGCATCCGATAGAGCTCCTGGTCGCGCTTGACCTGCTCCGCCTCTTCGAGCAGCCGCTCATCGAGCCACACCAGCAGCTCGTCCGGGCGCATGGAGGCCTCGACGATCGGCTCCAACAGCGGGAGCTCGTGGAGCGCGGCCACCTCCGGCGTGAGGGCGGCGGTGAGGGCGCCCAGATCGGCGGCGAGGGCAGGGAGCACGAACAGCCACATCGAGGGGGTCTATCCGGCGCTGGGCCCCGCGCGCGCGGCCGAACGCCACGTTGGTCGAGGAGGCGACACGCCCACGAGGCGGGCGATAGATATCCGCGTGCCTTCAGCCGCTACGCCGCTACGCCGCGCCTGGCGTCGGCTGCCCATCCGACTGCGCAAACTGCTTGGTGGCGTCACCACTGCTTTGTTTTTCCTTGCTTTTGTCGAGCTCGTCCTCCACATGACCTGGGGCCGCCCCCGACCCCTCGACAACTGGCTGCGCGTCAGCCGTTGCCACCTTGAGCCGGTGGGCCTGCGCTGCGCCGAGCCCGGCAACAACGTAGACGTCGGGCCGCGGTCGCGCCCACGGGTTCTGGTGTTTGGCGGGAGCTCCGTGCGAAACCCCTTCGATCCCGACCCCGAGATGTGGTTCGCGACCACCGTGCAGGCCCTCGTGCCTGAGGCAGAGGTGGTCAACCTGGGCGTCCCCGGCCTCGCCGCCGTTGGGGTGGCCGCCCTGGTCTCCCAGGCGCCCGTGCTCGATCCCGATGTGATCGTGATCTACAGCGGCCACAACGACTTCAACCAGGACGTGTTCGCCGGCCGCATCGCGGCCACGCGCATGTGGATGTTGCCAGTATATGCTGCATTATCCAACTCATGGCTCCACTCCCTGCTCGCCCGCCGCCCGGTGGGCCAGGCTCGGCAGTCCTTCGAGCTGGGTGCGACCCGTACCCTCGCTACGGACGACGACTTCTCCCTGCGGGTCCGACCCGAAATCCTCGCTCGGTACCAGGAAGATCTCCGCTCCGCCCTGAGTGCCAGCCGCGTACCGGTGGTGCTCTCGACGCTGATGCGCAACGCCAGTTGGCCCCCGCAAGGCACGTTGACCACGGGGCACCCCGGGTGCGCGGCCTTCCTGGAACACGCGAACCTCAACCAGCCCCAAAGTCTGGTTGAAGGGGCAGAGGCGGCGTGCGGAGACGAGGCGCTGACCTGGTGGGCGCGGATGCACCACGCGATCACCCACCACGACGACGCGGCGGCCGCAGCTGCCTGGGGCAAGAGCCTCGACCGGGACCCCCTGCCGATGCGGGCGCCGCTGATCGCCGACGACACGATCCGGGAGCTCGCCGCGGCAGAAGATGCGATCCTGGTGGATCTCTCCCTGGGCCTGGGGTTGATGCCCAGCGGCCGCTACTTCCGGGACACACTCCATCTCTCCGCCGACGGGGGCCGCGCGGTAGGCGCGCAGATGGCGCCCGCCGTGCGCGAGGCCCTCACCCGCTCGGCGGCGCTCCGCTGAGCGGCGCGCGGCCGCGCCGGCACAAGGACCCTACCAATCTCTCCGACCCCAGGTTAGCCGGCGACGCTCCGGAGCACCTATGCCCAGCCTCGCCGAGACCATCGCGGACCCCGAACGTCGTAAACGTGTGATCGAAGACTCGGTAGGGATGATCGAGGCCGAGGTGGCTGACAAGTCGGGACTCACGGGAGTGGCGGTCAAAACGGCGTTTGCGACCGTCAAGAAGCTCCGCCCCGGCTTCGTGCACGTGGCCCTTCACCACCTGCTGGACGAATTCGCCGCGCAGGTCGATCCCTACTGGGCCGAGTGCCGTGAAAAGGGGGTACACCCCCGTAAGTTCTTCGTCGAGCGCGGCAACGCCGTCGCCAACTCCCTGCTGAAGATCACCGATTCTCGGTCCAAGGGGGCGTCGGGGCCGGCACGCAAGGCCTACGACACCCTACGCCCCCGCGCCGTGGACCACGTCATCTCGGCGATGCCCCGCCTCGGCGACCTGATCCACAAACACTGCAGCTGAGGCAACACTGCAGCGGAGGCAAACACTGCAGCGGAGACGAGCGCCGCTGCTCAGATAGGCAATCCGGCCGAGCTACGCACCGCGACCGAGACAAGAACCGCCGATGAGGCCAACGCTGGAGCCGAGCCCGCCGTCTCAACACCGACGCTGGTTTCACGGCTAACCTGGTAGATCCTCGGCGATTCGGCCATCGCGCAGCCGGACTCTCCGACTCGCCGCGGCGGCGACAGAAGCGTCGTGGGTGACCATCACAATCGTGCGTCCGGCGGCGTGCAGCTCACGAAAGAGGTCGAGGATCTCCGCGCCGGAGCGACTATCAAGGTTGCCGGTGGGCTCATCGGCGCAGAGCAGGGGCGGATCCACCGCCAGCGCCCGCGCGAGCGCGACCCTCTGACACTGTCCGCCGGATAGCTCGGTGGGCAAATGGCCCACGCGATCCCCGAGGCCGACACGGCGGAGCAGCTCTCGCGCCCGCTCCAGCCTCTCCGGCCGCGGCACCCCCGCATAACGGAGCGGGAGGGCGACGTTTTCGTCGGCGCGTAGGCCATTCAGCAGGTTGAAGGATTGGAACACGAAGCCGATGGTCTGGTTGCGGTGATGGGCCAGCGTCAGGTCATCCAGCCCCGCGACCTCGAGCCCGGCGAGGTGGTAGGTGCCCGCTGTGGGCCGGTCCAGGAGGCCAAGCAGCGTGAGCAGCGTGCTCTTCCCGGAGCCGCTGCTGCCGAGCAGCGCGACGAATTCTCCTTGTTCGACATCGAGATCCACCTGATCCAGCGCGCGCAGGACCTGAGCACCCATCCGATACTCGCGGGTGAGCTGCCGAACCACGATCAGGGGCACGGATCCTCCGGCGCCGTTGGGAGGCTGATGCGGAACCGTGTACCCTTCGTGAGCTCGCTCTCCACCCTCACCTCCGCGCGAATCACCAGGCACAGGTGCTTGACCAGCGCGAGCCCGAGACCGGTGCCGCCAGATCCGCGGGCTCGTCCCTCATCCACCCGGTAGAACCTTTCAAAAATCCGGTCGTGGTGCACCGGATCGATCCCGCGTCCGTGGTCGGCCACCTCGACGATCACGCGGCCCGGAGCCGAAAAAGCGCGGAGCCTCACCCTGGGGGGTCCCGTGCCGCCCTCTGTCCCATAAGTGATCGCGTTGTCCAGCAGGTTGCTGACGGCATGATCGAGCGCGTCGGCGTTGGTGAGAGCGTCGAGCTCCTGGGGAACCTCGAGCTCCACCTGAAGCCCTCGCTGCGAGGCGCGGTAGCGGTGGCGGTCCACCACGTCCTCCAAGATCGGGCGAAGCAGCTCCACTTCAAGCGGAAGGTCAGAATCGCGGGCCTCCAGGCGCGACAAGTGCAGTACGTCCTCTGTCAGCACCCTGAGGCGCTCCGCGTTGCGCCGCACGGCGTCAAGCTTGTTCTGCACGTCGGGAGCGAGCTGTTCGTGGGTGGTGAGCGTCTCGAGATAGGCGAGGATGGTGGTGATCGGCGTCTTGAGCTCGTGACTGACGTTCGCCACAAACTCGCGACGTACACGTTCCGCACGTCGGAGGCTGGAGATGTCGTGGACCAGCAGCAGGCAATCGGCTCCGTCCGCGAGGGGAACACCACGAATAACCAGGTCCAGCCTACCGATCGTGGTGGTGATCTCGGCCTCGGACCTGGACGTCAACACCCGCTCCACCACCCCGGCGAGCGCCACCGGCGCTGACGCACCGACCACGAGAGCGGCGTTGTCCGCCGGGGAGCCGAGCATACGAGCGGCAGCCGGGTTGAAACGTACTACCCGTCCGGAGGCCGCGACAACGAGCACCCCGCTCGGCGCCTCACGCACGATCGTGCGGTCTACCGCACGATCAAGCTCCCTCTCCAGGTGATCGGCGCGCGCCAGCGTCGCGACCCCATTGATAGCTCGGGCGAGGCGGGCCAGGGTGCCGAGCCCCGAGGCCGGTAGAAAGACGTGGAGCGCTCCCCCGCCGACCGCCTCGGTCAGCTGAGCCAGCTCGGCGAGCCGCTCGTCGGCGAGCAGCTGACGGCGAAGATCCCAAAACAAGGCGGCGAGCGCGAGCACGATCGCCACGGCGGCAAGCACGCGTTGCCCCAACGTGAGCCCGGGCGCGACCAGGACCACCAGCAGAAGCGGAACGAGCGGGGCGGCCACGAGGACCGGCCCCACCAACAAGGCCGCCCTCCCTGGCCCGGACGTGCTCAGCCGGCCCCCCCACTCCCGCCCGGTTCGGCATGGAAGCGGTAGCCCACCGCGCGGACGGTCTCGAGCTGATCCGCCGCCGCGCCCAACTTTTCGCGAAGTCGCTTCACGTGGGTGTCCACCGTGCGCGTGGACAGCTCGGGCGGCATTCCCCAGACCTCCTGGAGGAGCTGGCCACGCGTGAGCACCCGACCCGGCCGCGCGCTGAGCGTGCTCAGCAGCTTGAATTCCGTAGCCGTCAGCATCACCTCCTGCTCGTTGACCCAGACGCGGTAGGAGCCGGTGTCGAGGCGCACCCGGCCCAACGCCCACGTCCCATCCTTGGGAGCTACGGCCGGAACCCGGCGAAGCACCGCGCGAACACGGAGGAGCAGCTCACGAACAGAGAACGGTTTGGTGACGTAATCGTCCGCACCCACCTCGAAGCCGACGACGCGATCGATCTCCTCGCCCCGCGCCGACAAGATGATGATCGGGACCGCCGCGGTCGCCGGATCGCTCCGGAGGCGACGGCACACTTCGGTGCCGGAGAGCCCGGGGAGCATGAGGTCGAGGAGCACGAGCGACGGGTGGATGCGGCGGGCGAGATCCAAGGCCTCGAGGCCGGTCGCGGCCCCGCGCGCGGCGAGGCCGTCACGCGCCAGCTCAGCGACCAGAAGAGACCGGATGTCCTCCTCATCGTCGACCACCAGCACCGGACCTTCGGACACTCAGCCTCCTCCGCCACCTGAGGCTGGCTTGCGTCTAACCTGTTCGGGCCGGCGCCGCGCGCCCCGCGATCAACAGCGCCGCGCCGATGCCCGCGCGCCCCCACTCTGCCGCCCACCGGGTCAACGCCACTGCCACCGCCTGGGTGACGCTACAGCCCCACGGCTCAAAAGAAAGCGCATAAGCATGTTCTCGCACGCCGAGCCCCCCGACCGTGATCGGCAGAGAGATCAGCACGTCCGCCGCCGCAACGACCCGCGCGACGTCGAGCGGCGGCATCATCACCTGGTAACCCTGAAGGATCACCCAGACCGACAACACATTCAAGGCGACGAAAGGCACGGTCAACACTCCAGACCAGCGGCGCGCCGGTACCGCGACACCCTCGCCGGAGAATGGAGCGAGCGCCGTCGCGAGCTTCGGCGGCAGCCGGGACCAGCCGGCGGTCGCACGCGCCAGCGGCATCAAGAAGAGCCAGGCCCCCAGCATCACAACCGCGCCCACCCAAGCCACCGGCACCAGGAGCGGCACCCGTTGGGGCAGCGGCGACACCAGGCCGATCACCAACAAACACCCCCACATGCCCAGGTCTTGCACCCGGGTCTCGGCAAGGGCCGCGACCAGCACACCCAGTCTCGAGTGGCGCCTCAAGGTCAGCACCTTGACCGCGTCACCCGCTCCGGCGGGGAGCGCCAGACCCACGAAATTCGCCATGAAATACGCCCGTAACACCTCGGCGAGCGCCGGACCGGGTGCCGGGAGCAGGAGGTGGAGCCTGACGGCTTGGATCGCCGTGTTGATCACGAGGCAGACGGCCGGCACCACCAGCGCCCACCACGGGGCCGCGCGAAAGAGGCCCCACAACGCGCGAATGTCTGCCTTTTCAAGTATGAACGCCAGTAAAAACACCGCCCCCAAGCCACGAAGCAGGGGAAGCGCGCGGCGAAGCGCGGAGGCCTTCAGCGACTTGGGTGCCGTGGCAGGGTTCATCGGCGACAAGCGTACCCACTATGCCGTCTTCGGCGGGCGGGTGAGCCGAGCTGCAGCAGTTCGCCCGCGGCCGCCGCACGAAGGAATGTGCAGAATGTCCCGACATAGGATAGATCCGCTACCAAATCAGGAGCATGGTGCGGCGATATCCGGGCATGTGCGGGGACCCAGGCGGGCTATCGGTCTGCCTTATGCCGCGAGAAAGTGCTATGCTTCGCGCCTCGACGTCAGGTGTCTGCCTGGGTCGTGGCGCCGCGCGCCCAGAGACGAGGTCATGAAGGAGAACCCGAACACCGCCCCGCCGCCTTCCCGCGACCCGCCCACGGACGTCACGGGGGTCGGGAGCGATCCGTTTATCGGGAAGGTCCTCGACAATCGTTACAAGATCCTCTCGCTCATCGCGCGAGGCGGTATGGGCCGGGTGTTCCGCGCCGAGCAGGCACCCCTGGGCCGCGTGGTCGCGCTCAAGGTGTTGGATCTCGGCAAGGGCAACGATCAAGACACCGAGATGCGTAAGCGCTTCATGCTCGAAGCCGCGACCTGCTCTCGCCTCACCCACCCCAACACGGTTCGCATCTTTGATTATGGCCGTACGTGGGACGATATCCTCTACATCGCGATGGAGTACCTCGACGGGGTCACGCTTCATCAAGCGATCCGGATGGACTCGCCGATGGAGCCGGAGCGGGTGGTCCACATCGCCCGGCAGGTGTGTCGTTCGTTACGCGAGGCGCACGGCGCGGGCCTTATCCACCGAGACCTCAAACCCTCCAACGTGATCCTGACACGAACGGAGGAAGAGGCCGATTTTGTCAAGCTCCTCGACTTCGGCCTGGTGCGACAGGTGGTGCGCGACACCGAGCTGACCCACGCCGACGCCGTGGTTGGGTCGCCGAGCTACATGTCACCCGAACAGATCCGTGGGGAGCACGTCGACCAACGTAGCGACATCTACTCAGTCGGCATCCTACTCTACGCCTGCATCACCGGTCGCACCCCGTTTGCCGGGGAGTCCTCGGTCAAGGTGATGATGGCCCACCTCAACACGCCGCCGCCGCCGATGGCGCCCTTCGCGCCACAGCTCGCGCGGTCGCCTACGTTGGAGTGGGTGGTGCTGACCGCGCTGGCCAAGGATGCCGCGGATCGTTTCGCCTCGGTCGATGAGCTTATCCGCGCGTTGAAGGTGGCAGATGCGGAGCTCCGCGGGGAGACCACTCCGCGGCCGGTGTTGGTGGATGGCAAGTTGTCAATGCCCGACGAGTGGGTGAGCCAACCCTCGATTTCCGGCATGGCCTCCCCGGGCGCCATCTCGGGCAGCGGCGTTCGCGTGCGGCCCGTGCCGCGCGAGGGCGGGACCAACGAGGGCAGCGTCTCGTCGCTCGCGCGATTGGTGGCGGGCCGGCGTGTGCCGATCATCGTGCTCACCGCGGCCTTCCTGGCGCTCCTGGTGCTCGGCGCCATCGGACTCGCGGCGATCATCGTCGGAATGCAGAGTCGCAGCGATTCGACTGCGACGACACCGAAGCCCGATACCACGGCGCCCAAGTCCACATCGGCGTCATCGACACCTACAACCCCGACGACCACCCCGACCTCCGCGTCACCTGCAGCCGCGACGCCCGGCCCGACGCCCGCCGCTGAACCAGCCGCTGCCACCCCAGCTACGACCACCCCAGCGGCAGCGCCCGCGAAGAAGCCGACCCCGTCGAGCTCACCCACCACTACGCCAGCACCATCGCCGCCCGCCGGACCCAAAGCCAGTGAAGCACCCGCGACAGACGCGGCGCCACCCGCCCCGGCGACCAGTCCGACCACCACTCCGACGACCACCCCGGCGAGCACGCCGCCGCGGAGCGACATCAAAAACCCATGGGGGAACAAGTGAGACTGCTCACCGTTCTGCTCTGCCTGAGCTCGCTGTTCTCGCCTCTCGCCCGCGCGGACGATTCCGCCGACGAACAGGCGCGCATCCTCTACGAAAACGGCGCGATGCTCTACGAAGAAGGCCGCTACGAAGACGCGATCGCCGCGTGGCAGGAGGCCTACCGGCTCAGCCAACGGAACGAGCTGCTCTTCAATCTCGCCAACGCCGAAGAGCGCGCCGGCCGCTACCTGGACGCCCTGGACCACCTCAACCGGTACCGTGCATTCGCTCCCGCCGAAGAGCGGGCCACCCTCGACCGTAGGATCACCAACCTTGAACGGCGCATAAGCGAATCAGGCTCCAAGCCCTCGACCACCACGACCGCCCCAGCAACCACCGCACCGCCCGCCCAACCCGAGCCCAAGTCGGAGGGCGGGGTGAGGATCCTGCCGATGGTCCTGTTTGGCGTTGGCGGAGCGGGCCTGGTCACCGGTAGCGTGTTTGGCGGGCGCGCGGTCGGCGCCCGTGGCGACGCAGCGGCGGCGTGCGCGCCCAACGGCGGATTGTGCACGGGGGCCGCGGCAACTCCGCTTACCAACGACCGGCGCTACTCGCTGCTCGCGGACATCGGCTTTGGTGTGGGCGTCGCCGGCGTGGTGGGCGGCGTGGTGACGCTCCTGCTGCCCGCGCGCGATGCTACGGCCAGCAACTACAGCCTGAGCACCGACGGTTCGGGAATCTACCTGCGGGGGAACTTCTAGATGCTGCTCCTCGCGCTCGGCTGCTCGTTCACAACCCACGACTACGTCCCGTGCACCGCGTCGAGCCAGTGTCGCGAGACCTTCGGATTCGGATATTCATGTGGGGCAAGCTCACTTTGTGAGCCAATCGTGCCGCCCGAGCGCTGCGCGGACACCTACCCCGACGATCTGCTCAGCAACGTAAGCGCCTACCGCGACGCCGTGGTGGTCGGCAGCCTCTTCGACCACAACGCAGCCGCCGGCGACCTCGCCGAGGTGCGCGCGGTGCAGCTCGCGATCAAACAGGTGAACGCGTCCGAGGGGCTCGATGGCCGAAGCTACGCGATCATCCACTGTTCCTACGAAGAGGACTACAACGGCGACGGCCTCGACTACTCCACCTCACTCGCCCAGATCGCGCCGTGGTTGGCCGACGAGGCCGGGGTCAGCGTGGCGCTCGGACCGGCGACCTCGGGCCAGTCCGAAGCGGCCTACGAGATCCTCGGCCCGAAGGACGTGCTGCTCATCTCCCCCTCGGCTACCAGCCCGGCGCTGACGGCGCTGGACGGCGCGGTCAAATCGGACGCCACCCCTGGCCTCCTCTGGCGTACCGCCCCGCCAGACAGCGCGCAGGGCGAGAAGATCGCGGTCGACCTGGACGATCGGGGGGTCACCGACGCGGCGGTGGTCTACCAGACCAGCTCTTACGGCGAGGGCCTTGCCCTCGTGTTCAAGAACAATTTCGAGGAACTGGGCGGCGCAGTTGAGCTCCATTCTTTCGACGAAGGCGCCGATCCCTCCACCGCGATCGTCAATGCAGGCACCGCCGACGCCTCGGTAGAGGTTGTGTTCATCTCCTCCGAGCTGGTCGACGTGGTCGCCTTCCTCAACGCCGCGGGCTCTCTCCCCGGATACGAAGAACGAGCGCTCTTCCTGACCGACGCGGCGCGTGACGACAGCCTCTTCGACGGCCTCACGGCCGACGGCCTGGCTACGCTCGACCGGGTGCGGGGCTCCTCGCCGGCGGCCCCCTCGGGCACCGTCTACGACTTCTTCGACGCCGCCTACACCGTGGAGTTCAACACGGATCCCTCCGTGTCCGTATACACCGCCTACGCGTACGACGCGGCGTGGCTGGCCCTGTACGGCTCGGCGTGGTCGTGGTACCAAGAAGGCGCCCTGAGCGGCACCGGTATGGCGCGGGGTCTACGCCGCATCTCGGGTGGCGACGACGTCCAGGTGACCCCCTCCAATTGGGGCGTGGTGAAGTCCAACTTCAAGGAGGGCCGACCGGTCGATCTGGAGGGGGCGAGCGGCACACTGGACTACGATCCCGAAACCGAGGAGACCACCGGCCCTGTCGATATCTGGCTTATCGAAGGCCGGGAGTTTGTTGTTCCTCTCTGAACCATGGTACCCCTCCTCATTCATGGACTCGGGTGCGGCGGAGACACCGATCCGGCGGCCGACCGTAGCCGATACCGCAAGGGGCTCGAAGACGGGGCTTGTACGCTGATCGTGGACCCGGCGCTGCGTGACGACTGTTGGGTGGTCGCGGCAGGTCGCGGGCAGGATCAGTGTGTCGACGTGGTCGCGCCGCGAGCGGCAGAGGAGTGCTGGTTCCGCCTCGCCGAAGCAAGGTCAGATGCGAGCTTCTGTTCCCAGGCCGGGGCCTTCGCCGACTCCTGCGCGCTCCACGTGCTGTCGCAGGGCTTTTTTCGCTGGCCAGAGGCGCGGGGTGCCCAGCCGGGCGAGCTCGAGGACGCCGTGGCCACCCGCATCGTCTCATCCGGGCTCGCGGCCGACGACATGCGGCCCTGGTCCGCGTGGTACCGCTACGTGATCGGGGGGACTCGGCCGTTCAGCCGCGGTGGCTGCCGGCAGATCACCGATGCCGAACGCCAGGAAGCCTGCTGGAACACCGGCGTGGCGGTCTACCATGATCTGCTCAACCACCACCGTGACACTGGCCGCTTCCCGTGCGATCGGAGCCCGCTTCCCCTGGCCCTTCAGACCCCCGAGGATCCCGAGCTCGATGCGGTGCGCGCCGCGAGGACCGACCTTTGCCCTTGAGCTTCGGCGCCAGACTCGCCACTCCTCGCTCCTGGCTCCTGCTCCTCCATGTCGCCGCGTGCGCGCCAACGCCCGGCGTGGCGTACCGGGAGGCGGTCGATCCCGCGACCCCACTGTCGGTCGCCGTACAACGTTGCGGCCAGAGCGGACACCTCGCGGACGAGTGCCTGGCCAGCCTGGTCCGCATCCACGCCGACGCCGATCACGACGACCTCCTCGCGGTGTGCGAACGGGTGATCGGCGCACGTTGGTTGGCGGAGTGCCACTTTTCCCTCGCGGAAGACCGCGCTCGCGCCGGTGACCGTTGGGGCGCGCTGCAGGGCTGCGGTCGCGCCGGGCGCTACTACGACGAGTGCCTCTACCACGCGTGGACCTTCGAGCTCCAACAAGTCGCTGACAAGGTGGCGGATCCGATCGCGGAGCTCGACGCGGTGCGCCCGGTGATCGCCTACTGGTCCCAGATCGAGACCGTCGCCAACTCGCCCGAGAGCCTGCTGTGGAACGATTGGTGGTACTTCGCCCTCACCCGACACAAGCCGGCGCGGCTCTCCAACTGTTTGAAGCTCGTGGAGCGCGCCGACGCCGAACGATGTGAAGCCGGCACGCGCAACTTCGCACGCCGCAGCGTCGTCGAGAGCCTCATTCGAAGCAGCACGTCACCCGACACCCGCGAGCGCGTCTGCCGAAGCGGAGACCTCTCGGCGCTGATCGGCGTAGCATGGGAGCCAGAGCCTACGCTCGACGCCGAAGGCGAAGCCGGCCGCGTCGCCGCGTGCGCCGAGGGGCGGGTGGAGCGCCCGTGGAACCCGATCTTTCATCCACGCGGCCGGGGCGATCCGAGCAGCGCCGGACCGGGCGCCTCGCCGTGAGGCGACGCGGGTGGGTAGCATTGGGGATCCTGTGTGGGCTGGCGGCACTGGCCGCCACGAGGTGGCAGATCAGCCGGACCGGACCCGTCCGGGAGGCCTGGACCCTGATCGCGCTGACAGCCGACCCCGGGGTGCTCTGGGCGAGCGGCACGGTCAGCGACGCCGGCCTGCTACGTGACTGGATGACCACCCGCCTGGGCTGGCTCGGCCCCTTCGGCCCGGTGCTCGAACACCGCGCCACCTGGGGTCCCGCCACTTTGACCGAAAAAGGGGTTGAGGCCGGCCTCGACCGTTTCCACTTCGGCGATGACGGTTGGACGGTAGAGATCGGCGGCGAGCAGCTCTCGGGCCACTTACGGCTCGCAGCGGCGTCCGGCTGTCCGCCCGAGGTCGGCGACCTCTATGGGCACATCCGGGCCGAGCCAAGCGGTCGTACGGCCAGCGGACGGGGGGTCATGGTGCGGACGCAGGTGCAGGGCCGCGCCGAAGGGGTCGCGATCTACGCGCTGGACCGACGAATGAGCCTGGGCATCGACCCGTGGAGCCACTGCCCCGCCTGGATCAGCGGGCCGGGCGTGAGCTGGACGGGCGATCCTCCGACGATCCCCCTAGAACGCCGATGGTCGGGAGAGCTCGGCGACTACGAGCTCGACATCCGCGCCGTGGGCCGGCGTCTGGTCATGGACGAGCACGAACACCTCCTGCCCCCCGAACGATTACTCGCCGAGATCGTTGGGTATCCCGCTCCCACGATCACGCTGCAGCGCGTGCGGGTCCGACTGCCCGGATCGACCATCACCGGGCCACTGCCGGGTGTCCGGATCGTGCGCGGGACGCGAGGCTGGCGCGACTGAGTCCCGTCAGCGTCCCATCAAGAAGAAGGCCGCGGGCGAGCGCCGTTCCGTGGAATCGTGATAGTCGCGCGCCCCATGCGCGTCCGTAAGATCGACATTCAGGGATTCAAGTCTTTCGCCGACCGGACCACCTTTCACTTCGGGAAGGGTATCGCCGGCGTCGTCGGCCCCAATGGCTGCGGCAAGTCGAACATCGTCGACGCCGTCAAGTGGTGTATCGGCGAACAATCGGCCAAAAGCTTGCGGGGGGACGCCATGGCGGACGTCATCTTCGCCGGCTCGGCCGCCCGACCCGCGCAGAACCTCGCCGAGGTGGGGATCACCCTCGTCGCCGACGGCACCCCATTCCCCGGGATCTGGGAGCGGCTGGCTGAAATCGAGGTCACGCGTCGCCTTTTTCGGGACGGCCACTCCGAGTACCTGATCAATCAGGAGCGGGTCCGCCTGCGTGACGTCAACGACCTCTTTCTGGATACCGGCATCGGCAACCAGATGTACTCCTTTATCGAGCAGGGCCGTATCGGGCAGATCGTCCACGCTCGTCCGGAGCAGCGGCGCCTGCTGATCGAAGAAGCCGCCGGGATCACCCGTTTTCGCGCCCGCCGCGAAGAGACGATCGAGCGGATGACCGCGACCCGAGGCGAGCTCACCAAGGTGAAGGACCGCGCCGACGAGATGGGGCGGCAGCTGAAGGCGGCGGAGCGCTCGCTGCAGCGCATCCTCAAGTTCAGAGCGTTACAGGCAAAGATTCGCCAAGAGGAGGTCGCATCTTCCCTCGCGCGCTTCACGCAGCTCATCGCCGAGCGCCGCAGCCTCAGTGAAGCTTCACGGGTCGCGGCCAGCGCGCTCGCCGAGGCGACCCGCGCGGTTCAACGCCATGAGACCGAGCTCGCGACCCGGCGCACGCGGATGGAGGAGTCCGATAACGCCGCCAACATCTCGCGCGACAGGCTGGGCGAGCTGGAGGCGCAGCGCCGCGTCGAAGAGAGCGCGTTCAGCTACCAGGGCAAGGAGGAGGATTCTGCCAAGGCCCGCGTCGAAAAACTAAAGCTCGAAACTGTAGAACAACAACAGGAGCTGGAGCGCGCCAACGCGGATGCGGCACAACTGCACGGCGAGCGGGAGCGCGCGGAAGCGGTACTCGAAGGTGCAAAAAATCAGGTCGAGGCGGCCGCGATGGCGGCGGCGGCGCTCATCGAGCAGACCCGACAAGCGCGGGCGCGGCTCGAGACCCAGCGTCGACAGGCGCAAGCCGGCTTTGAGGCTGCGATTCGCGCGCGAACGGGCCGACAGAGCGCGGAGACCCGGCGGGCGGACCTCAGCGCCCGGGCTGAGGCGCTCGATCGGGCAGCCGCGGACGCCCTCGGAAGCCAGGCCGGGCTTGAGAGAGAGATCGAGAAGATCAAGCTTGTGATCAGCGCGCGGGCAGAGGAG
The DNA here is from genome assembly GCA_947486185.1 of Deltaproteobacteria bacterium. Lineage (GTDB taxonomy): Bacteria > Myxococcota_A > UBA796 > UBA796 > SXON01 > CANKTH01. The sequence goes on along the minus strand of CANKTH010000017.1, from coordinate 9,336 downwards.
CTTGAGGGGGGCCGCAAGGCGCTGGAGGGGGCCCGACACGCGCTCGGCACCGCCGAGGCCGAGCGGGATCAGCGGGTGCGGGACGAACGGAAGGTGGAGCAGGAGCTGACCGAGGCGACCCGCGACCGGGAGAGGGTGAAGGCCCGACTCGATGCACTTGAGGATATGCAACGACGAAACGTCGATCTTCCCGATGGCGTGAGGTCGGCGCTGGCGGTACCAGGGGTCCACGGGCTCTTGAGTCAGAAGCTCGACGTGCCCCAGCCGGTCGAAGCCGACCTGGTTCGTGCGCTCGAAGGCAGCCTTGAAACTGTACTTGTTCCCGATGTGAGCGGCGCCGTCCGGGTCGCGGCGGCCGCAAAAGGAAGCCGCGTGCGGGTGCTCGTGGTGCCGGAAGAGGCGCCACCCCTGACAGGCCTCGCGGAGACGGTGGGGGGCACAGCCGAGGGGAAACGTGCGCTTGCTACGCTGCTACCAGCCTCCGGGGTCGCAGAGGACGTCAGCGCCGCCTACGCACGTTGGCACCCCGGCGAGACGATCGTCGCGGGCGCCGGCGCTCTGCTGCGACCCGACGGCGTGCTCGTGATCGGCGCCCAGTCCGACGGGGCGGCTGGCGCGGCCGCGCTCAAGCGGCGGCGAGAGATTCGCGAGCTCCGTGAGGGGCTCGGGACCCAGGATGTGCGCCTGAGAGCCCTCCGAACCGTCCTTGACCGCTGCCGGGAGAACCACCAGACCGCGGAGCAGGCGGTACTGGCGGCGCGTCACGCGATCGGTCCCGCCAACGCCGAGCTTCGCGTACGAGAAGCCGCGCTCACCGAAGCGCGTCACCGCCTCAAGGAGCTGGAGGGCGACCACGGGCGCACCGTACGCGCCGGCGAGACCGCCCGCGCCGAGGTCCGGACCCTGCTGGCGGGCCGCGACGCGCTCATCGCCGAAGAGCAGCGCCTGTCGACGGGATTGGCCGAGGCGGAGGCTCGCCAGGCGACGGCGGAGGACGAAGCGCGGGGCGCCACCGCGGAGATCGAGCGCCTCGAACCGGAGCAGACCCAGGCGGTGGAGCGTGCTCAGCGGCTCCGCTCCGAGGCGCTCGCGGGCCAGAAGGAGCACGCTACCTTGAGCGCGGCCGAGAAGAGCGCGAAAGACCGTAGCTCACGGGCGGCAGCGCGGGCGGCGGCCCTCGGAAAAGAGCAGGCGGAGCTCGAGGCCCGGCTGTTGGTGCTCGCCGGCGAGATCGCGCGCAGCACCGAGCGGCTCGCTGAGCTCACCCACGCGCAGAACGAGCTGCGTACGGCGCTCGATGCGATGAAGGAACGGCTGAAAACGGAGCGCGAGAACGTCCGGATCGCCGAAGCCTCGACCCGGGCGGCGCGGGAACGTCGTGAGAAGGCGAAGGACGCCGCGGTGGAGGTCGACGTACGGCTCGGAGTCGTCCGAAACGCGGTTGAAACCCTCACGACCGAGGCCGAAGAGCGACACGACCTCTCGCTCGCGGGGCTCCTGGATCGTCTCGAGCGCGACAGCCAGCTCCTGTTACCCGGTTACGAACCCGGTGCGTTGCCGGAGGGCGTAGAGGCCGAAGCGGTGCCCGTGCTGCGCTTGACGCTGGCCGAGCTCACCGCCCCACGCCCGGTGACCGTGCAGAGCCTGCGCGATGCGGTGCAGCGACTCGGGCCGGTCAACATCGCGGCTGAGGAGGAGTACCGGGACGCGGCAGCAGCCCACACCGAAATCGAGAAACAACGCGCGGATCTCGCCGAGGCACTGGACACCATCGAGAAAGCGCTTCAGCGCCTCAACAAGACCTGCCGCGACAAGTTCAAGGAGACCTTTGACGCGGTAAACCAGCGTTTCCGGGAGATCTATCCGCGACTGGTCGGCGGCGGACACGCGCGGCTGGAGCTGGTGGGCTCGGACGATGTATTGGATTGTGGGGTCGACGTAACAGTACAGCCACCCGGCAAACGGGTGCAGAGCCTCACCCTGCTCTCCGGGGGCGAGAAGGCGATGGCGGCGATCGCCCTCATCTTCGCCTTGTTCCAGGTACGGCCTTCGCCCTTCTGCATCCTCGATGAGGTGGACGCCCCCCTGGATGACGCGAACGGCGGTCGGTACAACGAGATGTTGAAAGAGATGGCACAACACTCTCAGTTTCTGGTTGTGACCCACAACAAGAAGACGATGGAGTGTGCTGACACCTTGTATGGGGTGACCATGCCGGACCCCGGAATCTCGCGTTTGGTGGCCGTACGGATCGAGTAGCGGCGCGTCTCCGAACTCAGGCCCCTATCCCCGCGCGTTTCGCGCCACGTCATCCGTGCGGAGGCGCGGGTGGAAAAGGGAGGCCCTCGTCAAAACCTCGATCGAATCCCCAACTCCCCCGCTCGGCGACGCAGAGCGGACAAGAGCCGACCGCGTGCGCCGCGTAAGCTTGGGTGTGACAGTGCAGCCATACCTTCCCGAAGCTCGAACCAACGCACCGCGTCAATACCTTCGTTGTTCGCCGGAGTGAAGTTCCCGACCAGGTGCTCCGTCTCGAGCAGGAAAAGGTAGACCGTCTTCAGCCGGGGGGAGCCGTCCGGGGTCGAGAAGCCGTATCGCACCGAGCCCAGGGTGCCCTGAACGGAGATCGGCACGGAAATCCCCATCTCTTCGCCGACCTCACGAACGGCCGCTGCCGCCGGGACCTCGCCCATCTCGAGTTTACCTTTGGCGATCTCCCACGAAGATCCGTGGCGCCGTACCACCCGGATCAGGGCCACCCGCGGGCGTCCCAGGGACCAGTCGATCAGGAAGCCGCCGGCGGACGCCTGCTCGGCAAAACCTTGACGTAAGTTGAGCAGATAACGAAGGCCCACCTCGTCGAGGACCAGCTGACCGGAGCGCCCGGGGCGCGGGTGGAAACCGTCACGCCGCGCACGCGCTGCGTCGATGAACAGCACCATCGGGTCTTCCCACAGCCGATGCGCCACGCGCCATGCCTGTTCTTCGGAGCGCGCGAGCTGTACCCATCGGCCGCGGCTACCCAGGCGGCCGCTGTCGATGACCGAACGGAGCGCCGAGCGGGAGATCGCGTGGTAGAGGATATCGGGCGGCGTACCGATAGATTGCGGGCGAAGGCGGAGGCGGCCCGCGTGCGCTTCGACCCGCGAATCGTCCCGGCGGACACTCGCCAGCAGCTCCGCCACGCTCGTCGGCGCGTGATGCGGGGCGATCAACGCCAATACCGCCTCGCCCGAGACCCAACCCTCATTATCGTGAGGGCCGGCTCGTTGAACCAGCTCTGGGAGCCGCGCGGCCCACGCCGGTCGGCCGTTGCCTCTGCCCGGCGCCGCCATGGATCCAGGGTGCCCCGGGGCCGCCACCGCGTCAAGGGACCATGACCATCACCTCCGGCATCCGCCTCAGATTTGCGCGCGCGCGCCGACGTCGCAGCCTGTGACGATTCCGTGATGACCGACTGCTAAACGAGCCGGGCTGGGGGAGTCTTGTCCACGTTGCCGCTGCTCGGGGTGTACCAGCCCACGAGTCCGCCCTTTTTTGACGCCTCGGGCATCGTCAGTGCGGTTGCCCGCTTTCGTGAGCCCGCCCATATTATCTACCATCCCACCGCAGGCGCGGTGGGGGTCGCGTTTGGCGGCACCCCGGTGCCGTGCGAGGCCGAGTCGGACACCGCCTATGGCTGGGTGGGCAGCCTCCCGGCGTTGTGGCCCGAATGGCTCGGAGACCGCTCTTTTTGCGCCACGCACGGCCTCCGTTTCCCCTACGTGTGCGGCGCGATGGCCAACGGCATCGGCAGCACCGCGATCGTGATGGCGATGGCCCGCGCCGGCATGTTGGGCTTTTTCGGCTCGGCCGGCCTATCACTCACGCGGATCCAGGCGGCGGTGGATGAGCTCGCTGTCCTGGGCGACCTGCCCTACGGCTGCAACCTCATCCACGCCCCCCACGAGCCCCATATCGAGGCCGGCACCGTAGAGATCTACCTGCGTGCGGGCGTCCGGCGGGTCGAAGCGGCCGCGTTCATGGCCCTGACGGCCCCCCTGGTCCGCTACGCGGCATCCGGGCTGACCCAGGGCGCCGACGGCCATATCCACCGGGTCAACCATATCTTTGCCAAGGTATCCCGGCCTGAGGTCGCGCGGCGCTTCCTCACCCCGCCACCCCAGGAGCTCCTCAACAAGCTCGTAGCTGCGGGCGAGCTCACCGCCGACGAAGCGCGACTCGCCGCCCGCCTGCCGGTCGCCGAAGACGTGATCGTCGAGGCCGATTCGGGCGGGCACACCGACAATCGCCCGTTGGTCGCCCTCTTCCCTCTCATCACTGCCCTCCGTGACGAGCTGGTCCGGCAGCACGGCTACAGCCGGCCGATCCGGGTTGGCGCCGCCGGCGGCCTCGGCACCCCAGCGGCCGTCGCGGCCGCCTTCGGCATGGGCGCGGCCTTTGTGCTCACCGGCTCGGTGAACCAGGGCGCCGTCGAGTCAGGAACCTCCGCGCTGGTTCGTGAGATGCTCTCGCGAGCCGACTTTTCCGACGTCGCCATGGCGCCGGCCGCCGACATGTTCGAGGCGGGCGTCGAGGTTCAGGTGCTCAAGCGGGGCACGATGTTCGCGAGCCGGGGCCATCGCCTCCTCGACCTCTACCGCCGGTATGACCGCTGGAGCGACGTGCCGGCTGAGGATCAGGCCCGGGTGGAGCAGGAGATCCTGCGCGCACCCTACGCGGAGATCTGGGCCGAGTGTGAGCGCTTTTTCGAGAAGCGTGACCCTCGCCAGGTGGCGATTGCGGCGCGAGACCCGCATCACCAGATGGCGCTGGTATTCCGTTGGTACCTTGGGATGTCCAGCCGTTGGGCGATCGGCGGCGACGCCAGCCGCGCGATGGATTTTCAAGTCTGGTGCGGGCCGGCGATGGGCGCGTTCAACCAGTGGGTGCGCGGCAGCTTCCTCGCCCCGACCGAGGCACGTTCCGTCGTAGAGATCGCATTGAACCTACTTGAGGGCGCAGCGACCCTCACCCGCGCTCATCAGCTCTCCGCCTATGGCGTCGCCGTCCCCGCCGAGGCCTTTGTCTACTTTCCTCGCCCGCTCTCCGCTTGAGGTCACCGATGTCCAAGTCTGTTGCTGACACCACCCGCCCGGCCCCTCGCCAGGGCTGCCCCATCGCCGTCGTCGGGGTCGGCTCGCTGTTCCCGGGCTCACTCGACACGACCGGATATTGGCAGAACATCCTGGCGTCCAAGGATATGCTCACCGAGGTGCCCGGGACTCACTGGCGACTCGAAGACTACTACGACGCCGATCCCAAACGCCCGGACATGACCTACGCCCGCCGCGGCGCGTTCTTACCCGACGTTCCGTTCGATGCGATGGCCTTCGGCATTCCTCCGTCGATCGTCCCCGCCACTGACACCGCGCAGCTCCTCGCGTTGATCGTCGCCAAACATGTGCTCGATGACGCCGCCGCCACCCGGCCGGCGCACGTGGATCCCGCCCGGATCAGCGTGGTCCTGGGCGTGACCGGCGGGCAGGAGCTGATGGGGACGATGGCGAACCGGCTGCAACACCCGGTCTGGCGCGATGCGTTGCGCAGCATGGGCATGGATGAGCCAACAGTAGACGAGGCGTGCAAACGGATCTCGTCCCACTATGTCAACTGGCAGGAAGCCACGTTCCCCGGCCTCCTTGGCAACGTCGTCGCTGGCCGCATCGCCAATCGGCTCGATCTCGGCGGGACCAATTGTATCATCGACGCGGCCTGCGCGAGCGCGTTGTCCGCCGTGCACCTCGCGGTGCTCGAGCTCCAGGCCGGGCACTCCGACATGGTCGTCACCGGCGGCGTCGACACCATGAACGACGTGTTCATGTACATGTGTTTCAGCAAGACCCCGGCGCTGTCGCCGACCGGGGACTGCCGGCCCTTCGACGCCGATGGGGACGGGACGATGCTCGGAGAAGGCATCGGCATGGTCGCGCTCCGGCGGCTCGACGACGCGATCGCGGATGGGGACCACATCTACGCCGTGCTTCACGGGGTCGGCACCAGCTCGGACGGTCGGTCCAAGTCGGTGTATGCCCCAGTGTCCGAGGGCCAGGCGGTCGCCCTGCAGCGGACCTACGAGAACGCCGGCTACGGCGCCGATACCGTCGAGCTGGTCGAGGCCCATGGCACCGGCACCAAGGCGGGCGACGCGGCCGAGCTCAAGGGGCTCGGAATCGCTTTTGATGCTTCGGGACGGCAGGATCGCCAGTGGTGCGCGCTTGGCTCAGTGAAGTCGCAGATCGGTCACACCAAGGCGGCCGCCGGCGCCGCCGGCCTGCTCAAGGTGGTGCTCGCGCTTCACCACCGCGTACTGCCCCCGACCGCCAAGGTGAAGCGTCCCAACCCGCTTTTCGACTTCGATCAGTCGGCATTCTACATCTCCACCGAGACGCGCCCGTGGGTCCGGAGCTCCGATCACCCTCGTCGCGGCTCTGTGAGCTCCTTCGGATTTGGGGGGAGCAACTTCCATATCGCCTGTGAGGAGTATCGCGGCGAGCACCGGCCCAAGCGTATGGACGCGTGGCCCGCTGAGCTCCTGCTGTTTTCGGGCGCGGACACTGCCGCAGTGGAGCAGGGCTTGGACGCCGCCAGTCGGGCCCCTTCGCTGACCGCCGCGGCGCGGGACAGCCACCAGGCCTTCTCCTCCGGCGCGGCGATCCGGCTCGGAGCCCTGGTGCGAGAGGGGGAGCTCCCCGCGAAGCTCGCGGCGCTCCGCGGAGTGCTCAAGGGCGGCCCGGTACCTCCCGGGATCTTCACCCATCGGGGCAGCGAACCGGGCAAGGTCGCGTTCTTGTTCCCGGGCCAGGGTAGCCAACATCTCGGCATGGGCAAAGACCTCGCGACCACCTTCGAGTCCGCCCTGTCGGTGCTCGACCACGCGGAGGACGTGCTTCCCGGGCTCGGGCGGATCCTCTTCCCTCGCCCCACCTTCTCGGACTCGGTGCGAAGCGCGGATGAAGCGCGGCTGATGGCCACCGAGAACGCGCAGCCCGCGCTCGGCGCGATCAGCGCGGCGATGCTCGCAGTGCTCGAGCAGTTCGGCCTCCGTCCCGACGTCACCGCCGGCCACTCCTTCGGCGAGCTGGTCGCGCTCTACGCCGCGGGCGGCCTCGACCTCTCCAACCTCCTCCTCGCCGCGCGTCGGCGTGGCGAGTTGATGCGCGACGCCGCAGCGAACCGCCCTGGCGCGATGGCCGCCGTGACCGCCGGCATCGACGCCGTGAGACCGCACCTCGGCGACAAGGTCGTGGTCGCCAACCACAACGCACCCGATCAGGTGGTGATCGCGGGCGAGGTGCACGAGGTCGAGGCGGCCTGCACACGCCTGACAAGCGCCGGGATCCGCTCGACCCGCCTGCCGGTGTCCACCGCGTTCCATTCTCCGCTGGTGGAGGGGGCGAGTGAAGCATTTGCCGCCTTCCTTCGGACCCTTCCACTCTCGACGGGTCGTATCCCGGTCTACCACAACAGCACCGGGGCGCCCCACGAGGCGTCCGCGCTGATCGACGCCCTGGGCCACCACCTCGCATCACCCGTGCGCTGGGTCGAGGAGGTCGAGGCGATGTACGAGGCGGGCGTCCGTACCTTCATTGAGGTTGGACCTGGAAACGTTCTCACTGGCCTGGTCGGCCGCTGCCTCGCGGGTCGGCCCCACCAGGTCCTCTCGATGAACGGCAAGGGGACCCACGGGCTCGACACCCTGCTCACGGTGCTCGGCCGCAGCGCCGTGCTCGGCCTGCCGGTCGATCTCTCCCCGCTCTGGGCCCAGCGCGACGTGCCGGCAGTGGTCGAGCCAGCGCGCCTTGGAATCCTGCTCAACGGCAGCAACCACGGCAAACCCTACCCGCCCAAAGATGGAAAGGTTGCCCCTCCGAATCCGCCCAAGCCACCCGCGGCGAAGGTGACGACCGTCGAGGTCGTGGCGCCCGCGAAGCCCGCATCGCCTCCCCGCCCGGCAGATCCGCTTCGGATCGCGGAGGCCGCGCCCGCCGCTCCCCCGGCAACGTCCCTGGCGCCTCGCCCGGTCGCTCCGGCCGCTCCCCCGGCAACGTCCCTGGCGTCGCGCCCGGCGCCGCCGGCAGCTCCCTCGCCGGCGCCCGCAAGCCCCGCGCAGGTCCAAACGACCCTGCTGCCCGCCGCCCGTGCAGGCGGCGCGTGGGTCAACGCCTTTGTCGAGGGGCAACGCCAGCTCAGCCTCGCACAAGAGCGCTACCAGGAGAGCATGGCCGCTACCCACCTCGCGTTCCTCCAGGCGATGGAGGAGGGAAATCGAGGTCTGCTCACCCTGGTGGGTCAGGCTTCCGGTCGGCAAACGACCGCCGCCGTAGCTTCGTTGCCTCCCGCGCCGCAGAGCGCGACCAGGCTGCCCAGCGCGCCGCCGATCAGCGCTCCTCCGCCCGCTTTTACGCCGCGACCGGCCCCCGTCGCCGTCGCGCCGGTCCCGCCTCCCATCGCCACCGCGCCACCGCCGCCCGCGGCACCCCGGACGGTCGCGCCCGCCGCTGCGGTACCCGCCCCCGCCGCCCGTGCGGTCGTCGCCCCTCCGCCGGCGGCCCGCGCTGCGGTCCCGGCCCCGGCCCAGGATCTCACCCCGATCCTGCTCGCGGTGGTCGCCGAGAGCACCGGCTACCCCGCCGAGATGTTGACCCTCGACATGAGCCTCGAGGCCGACCTTGGCATCGACTCGATCAAGCGGGTCGAGATCCTCTCGACGTTACGTGAGCGCCACCCCGGCCTGCCAGAAGTCGACGCCGAGACCCTCGGAAAGCTGCGTACGCTCCGTGAGATCGTCGCCGCCCTCCCCACCGGCGCTGCCGCCAACGGAGCCGCGCCCGCCGGCACCCCGACGCCGGCCCGCGCACCGCTTGCCCCGACGCCCCGCGCCGCCGCGGTGGACCTCACCCCGATCCTGCTCGCCGTCGTCGCCGAGAGCACCGGCTACCCCGCCGAGATGTTGACCCTCGACATGAGCCTCGAAGCCGACCTCGGCATCGACTCGATCAAGCGGGTCGAGATCCTCTCGACGTTACGGGAGCGCCACCCCGGTCTCCCCGAAGTCGACGCCGAGACCCTCGGAAAGCTGCGTACACTCCGCGAGATCGTCGCCGCCCTCCCCACCGGCGCCGCCGCCAACGGAGCCGCGCCCGCCGGCACCCCGACGCCGGCCCGCGCGCCGCTTGCCCCGACGGCCCGCGCCGCCGCGGTGGACCTCACCCCGATCCTGCTCGCCGTCGTCGCCGAGAGCACCGGCTACCCCGCCGAGATGTTGACCCTCGACATGAGCCTCGAGGCCGACCT
>CANKTH010000016.1 GCA_947486185.1 Deltaproteobacteria bacterium | reverse complement strand
GCACCTATGGCTTCTACCAGACCCTCGGTCGCCCTCGGGCCCTTGCCTCGTCGGTGGCGGGTTCCCTCCACAAGGGCCCCGTAGCGGACTTTCACCTCCTGTTGTTTGAACATGCCAAGCACACCGGTCGTCGACTCGGGCTACGCCCTCGCCGCCGTCCGCACCGCCGAGCGCCCCGGGGATCCCCCCTGCGCGCCCGGTCCGGGGCCCGGCGTGCCGCTCGGTCCACCCCGCCGACAACCGCACGAGGGCGACGGGGCCGGCGATCGTCAGGCGCGGTTGTCGGCGGAAACGGGCGGGTCAGCGGCTGCGTCTACACGGTACACCTCCGAGACAAGCGAGACCGATTCGAACGATGACGATGGGTCGCCGGACGGTGGCGACAGCGGCGACAGCGGCGACAGCGGTGCGCTCGACTGCGCCGCATGGGTGCCCGGCGACTATGGCTCCATCCAGGAGGGCCTAGACGACCTCGCGTCGGGCACGCTCTGTGTTTCGGCAGGAACCTGGGAGGGCGGCATCGACTTCAACGGCCGGCCGCTCTCGGTCGTGGGCGTAGACGGGCCGGCGCGGACCCAGCTTGTCGGGATCGGGGGCAGCGTCGTGAGCTTCCGAAGCGGTGAAAAGTCCGATTCGGTGCTTCGTGGCTTTACTGTCCGCGGTGGGCTATCGGAGCACGGCGGAGGAATACGTGTCGAAGACAGCTCGCCGACCCTCGAGGACCTCCGAATTGTCGCCAATACCAGCGTGCTCAATGGTGGCGGAATGTACGTCGAGAACGGCTCGCCTACCTTACGGCGGGTGAAGTTCAGCAGGAATGAGGCGGGGGACAGCGGGGCTGCGGCGCTGCTGGTGGATGCCGGTGGGACCTGGTCCAACGTGGAGGTGACCTCGAACACGTGGAGGGGCTGGGGCGCGGCGCTGTTCCTCCTCCGAAGCACGGTGACGATGGAGGACCTCCTCGTAGCCGGCAACTCTGGCGGTGACGAGCCCACAGGGGCGGGGGCCATCTTTCTGCGGTCCTCGGACGCCAGCTTCCGTCGGGTCCGGGTGCTGGCGAATGAAGCTCGCGGCCGCGGCGGGGCCTCTTCTTTCGTCGCTGACGACGGACCCGCCCGGCCTCGTATCGAGAACGCGACGTTGGTCGGGAATGAGGCGGGTTATGGAGGAGCGATCTTCGTACGGGACGCCGAGGCCGCGCCCGAGATGGTCAACGTCGTGGTCGTGGGCAACACCGCCAGCCAGGTTCCTGGCGTGTGGGACTACTCCAACGGGGGCGCCCGGCTGTCGTGGTCGGATCTCTGGGCCAATCCGAGCTCGGGGCTCGCCGCCGGTGACGGGATGCTGCAGGTCGATCCGCAGTTCTTGAGCTGGAGCCCAGAGGATCCCTGGGAGTCCTGGGATCTGCACCTTTCCACCGGCTCTCCCTTGATCGACGCGGGCGACCCGAGCCGTCAGGACGAGGACGGCTCGCGGAGCGACATCGGTGCTTATGGCGGCTGACGCCGAGATTCGCGCCAGCCCCTGCCGTTCAGCTCCCGGTTCGGGCGGCCCGACGGCGACGTAGGCCCCGCAGCCCGGCGGCGACCAACAACCAGCCCGGAAGCACGTTGGCGCTGGTACACACGGCGCCGGTCGAGTAGTCGTCGCACGCCGCGCCCGCTCGGGGCGGCCCCAATTCGCAACTGTCGCAGTCCGACCCTGCCACCTCCGCCACGGTCCCACCGATCTCGCGGCCTTCGAGGTCCTCTATGGCAACTTCGAGGCAGAGCTCCGCACCGTCGTCGCACCGAACACAGCTGATCCCCAACGAGCGGACGAGGTCGCAGATGGCCTCCGGGGTGTCGCCCACCAGGGACGAAAACTCGCGGGCGTCGACGCGCGCGCTGAGAGTCCCGCCTGACAAGCTTCGGCCGTCGGCGGACACGTTGATGCCGAGCCGGGCGTCGTACAATGTGAGGGTGACGCCGGCGCTAGTGACCGGGACGTCCGCGGGGCCCCCCTCGAGCCGCCTGCCCGACACCGAGAGGGTAGCCTCGCCAAGGTGGGGCTGACAGTAGTCCTGGTCGCCCGACTCGCCCAGCGCCCACAAGGTGGTGACGCTGTCGGCCCGCTCAGCGGTGACCGAAAAGAGCGCGGTGTTCTCGATCATCGAGCCCACCGGGGCGCCCGCCGGCTCGATCCACGTGGCGGTGGTGAGGTCGAGCTCGTAGGTGTTGCCATTGATGCCGAGCGGTGCGCTGGAGCCGCAGTCTTCGTCCACGTCGCCGTCACAGTTGTCGTCGGCGCCGTTGTCGCAACGCTCCTCCGCGCCGGGGTAGACGGTCGCGGCGCGATCATCACAATCTCCGCCGTTCTCAGTGATGCCGTCGCCGTCGTTGTCGACGTCACGGGGGTCGACGTCCGCATCCGCGTCGGAGTCCGCGTCCGTGTCTGCGTCCGCGTCGGCGTCCGTGTCGGTGTCGGCGTCGGAGTCCTCCTTCCCCTCGTCTTCGTCGTCGTCCTCGTCGTCTTCTTCGTCTTCTTCGTCTTCTTCTTTGTCGAACAGCGCCCCGAGGGTGGTGCACCCCGACGTCCACGGGAGCGCCGTACACACAACGAGCAAGCTACACAATGACAACAGGCGCATCACAGATCCTCGCCCGCCACTTTTACACCAGCACCGGTCAACCCGCTATCGAAGCCTTCCCCAGGTGGCGCTCGACCGCGGCGCCGACCTCCGTACATTGTGCGTCCCCCCCCTGGTCGCGCGTGAGGAGTCCGCCTTGAAGGCTGGCGCGGACGGCGTCCTCGAGGCCACGAGCGGCGTCGGTCTCGCCGAGGTGGCGTAGCAGGCCGCTCGCAAGGCGCAGCATGGGGTACGGGTTGCCGTAGTCGTCGCCGATCTGCGCGATGGTGCCGCCGTGGGGGTTCTCGAAGAGAACCAAGTTGTCGCCGTGGTTTTCGCCGACTGCCACCATCAGGCCGCCCGCCATGCCCGCCGCGCAGTCCGACACGATGTCCCCAAACAGATTCCCACACAAGAGCACGTCATAGCTCTGGGGCCAACGTACGAGCTTCATACACAGCGCATCGACGATCACCTCGTCGTGTTCGATCTCCGGGTAGCGGCTCGCCACATCCTCGCTCACCTTCAGGAACATCCCATCTGACTTTTTCAGGATGTTGCTCTTGTGTACGGTGGTGACCTTCTTCCGGCCCTTGGCGCGGGCGAGCTCGAAGGCGGTCGTCGCGACACGCTCGCAGGCCTGGCGGGTGGTCACCTTGACGGTCTCGAAGACCCCCCGCGTGCTCTCATGCTCAAAACCCGCGTAGATATCCTCACTTGCCTCACGCACCACGTAGAGGTCCACCCCAGTGGCGCGCGCGGGCAGCCCCGCGATGTTCTCGACGTGGCGCACGATGGTGTGGATACCCAGCGCCTTACGAAATGCAATCGTATAGGGGGTTTTTCCGATCGGCGCTGGCTGGATGAGTTTCCCCTTGAGCCCGACGTGAGTGCGGTCGAGCGACGTTCGTACCGCGGCGATGTCCAAACCATCGAGTTCGTCCCAAACGATCGCCACTCCGGTCGCCGCGACACAGGCGCGAACCACCTCGGCGACCTGCGGGCCTACGCCAGAGCCCGGGATCAAGGTCACTTCATGAGCCATTGGACCTCCTATAGCCGGTCGATGATAGCTTGGGTGAAGGTCTCGGTGCCGCCGGTGCCGCCTAGATCCCGCGTGACGTGGGTGCGCGCTTCGAGCACGTCCCAGATGGCACGCTCGATACGTTCGGCTACCTTCCACTCCCCGACGTATTCGAGCATCATGTTGGCAGACAGGAGGACTGCGAGCGGGTTGGCCAGGCCCTTGCCCGCGATGTCAGGCGCCGTACCGTGGACCGCCTCAAACACCGCAGCATGCCCGCCGATGTTCGCGCCCGGCACCACACCCAGCCCGCCGACGAGGCCGGCGCAGAGGTCCGAGATGATGTCCCCGTAGAGGTTCTGGAGGATCAGCACATCGTAGCGTGATGGATCCAAGGGAAGGGTCAGTGACAACGAGTCCACCCCGATGTCGCCGTTCTGGATGAAGGGATACTCCGCCGCCACCTTGCGGAAGGTGTCGAGGAAGGCGCCGTCGCCCAGCGGGTTGACCGCCGCCTTGTGGCAGCAATGAACGCTCCGCCGGCCCCGGTAGCGCATATACTCAAAAGCCCACCGAGAGATCCGCTCGGCCGCGCGCACCGTGGACGTCTTGAGCGAGACCACGGTGTCGGGCGTGACCGCGTGCTCGATACCCGCGTAGAGATCCTCGGTGTTCTCACGGAACAGCACCAGGTCGACTCCCGGGAAGGCCCCGGGTACGTTGGGCAAGGTGCGCGCAGGGCGGAGGCCGACGAAGAGGTCGAGCTCCTGGCGTAAGGCGACGTTGGCCGACCTGAAACCACCGCCCTTGGGGGTCATCAGCGGCCCTTTCAGGCCGAGGCGGTTGCGGCGGATTGCGGCGAGGGTCACCTCGGGCATCGGCACGCCGTACTGCTCCATCGCGACACCGCCGGCGGGGGCCTCTTCCCACTCGATCGGGGCGCCCGCAGCCGCGAGGATCTGGCAGGTGGCCCCTGTGACCTCGGGCCCGATGCCGTCGCCGGGGATGAGGGTGACGCGGTACTTCATCGCCTCTTGCTCCTGAAGGGCCTGCGTCTAACCGGTCCAACCGGCGACGGCCTGATCAGGTGCCCGCGACCGTCTCGGCGGCTTCGACGTACTCTTCGATCTGGTCGAAGTTCAGGTACCGATAGACGCTCGACGCGTCGGCGTTGATGATGCCCATCGCTGCGTGGTACTCGGCGACCGTCGGGATCCGACCGAGGCGGGAGGCGACCGCTGCGAGCTCAGCAGAGGCCAGGAACACCTGGGTGTTTTTACCGAGCCGGTTGGGGAAGTTGCGGGTGCTCGTGCTCACGACGGTGGCCCCCTGGCGCACCTGAGCCTGATTACCCATACACAAGCTACAACCGGGCTGTTCAGTGCGGGCCCCCGCGGTACCGAAGGCCGCGTAGTGGCCCTCCTTGATCAGCTCCGCCTGATCCATCCGGGTTGGGGGCGCGACCCACAGCTTGACCGGGAGGTCCCGCTGCCCGCCGAGGAGCTTCGCCGCCGCCCGAAAATGCCCGATATTGGTCATACAACTGCCGATGAAGGCCTCATCGATGGGTGTACCGGCCACCTCGCTCAAAAACCGCGCGTCATCGGGATCGTTGGGGCAGCAGAGGATCGGCTCACGGATCTCCGCCAGATCGATGTCGATACGGGCGGCGTATTCGGCGTTGGTGTCGGCACGAAGGAGCTTCGGCTCGGCCAGCCAGGCTTCGACCGCGGCGATACGGCGCTCCAGGGTGCGACGATCCACGTAGCCCTGCGCGATCATGTTCTTCATCAACACCACGTTGCTGGTGAGGTATTCGCGAATCGGGCCGGGATTGAGCTGGATGGTGCAGCCCGCGGCGGAGCGTTCCGCGCTCGCGTCGCTAAGCTCGAAAGCCTGCTCGACCTTGAGGTCCGGCAACCCCTCGATCTCCAGGATCCGCCCGGAGAAGATGTTCTTCTTTCCGGCCTTCGCCACGGTCAGGAGCCCGGCCTTGATCGCGTAGAGCGGGATCGCGTGCACCAGGTCTCGAAGCGTCACTCCGGGCACCATCTGGCCATGAAAGCGGACCAACACGCTCTCGGGCATGTCGAGGGGCATCACACCCGTCGCCGCGGCGAAGGCGACGAGCCCGCTCCCCGCCGGAAAACTGATGCCGATCGGGAACCGGGTGTGGCTGTCACCGCCGGTGCCGACGGTGTCGGGGAGCAACAGGCGGTTGAGCCAGCTGTGGATGACGCCGTCGCCCGGGCGGAGGCTGACGCCGCCGCGGCTACTGATAAAGGCAGGTAGCTCCCGGTGAGTCTTGACATCCACCGGCTTGGGGTACGCGCTCGTGTGGCAGAAACTCTGCATCACGAGGTCGGCGCTGAAGCCGAGACAAGCCAGGTCCTTGAGCTCGTCCCGGGTCATGGGCCCGGTCGTGTCCTGGCTCCCGACCGTGGTCATCCGCGGCTCGCAGTAGGTTCCCGGGCGTACTCCCTGGTCTTCTGGCAGGCCAACCGCGCGGCCCACCATCTTCTGAGCCAGGGTGAAGCCGGCGGTTGAGGCCGTGGGAGTCTGAGGTAGCCGGAAGGTCGTGCTCGGCTCCAGGCCCAGGAAGGCCCGCGCCCGGCCGGTGAGGCCGCGGCCGATGATGAGGTTGATCCGGCCGCCCGCCCGCACCTCGTCGAGCAGCACCTCGCTCCGCAGCGAAAAACGTGAGATCAGGGTGCCGTCGTCGTGTCGCCGGAGCTCGCCCGCGTACGGCAGGATGTCCACGACGTCGCCCATCGACAGCGCCGAGACTTCGACCTCGATCGGCAAAGCGCCCGAGTCTTCCTGCGTGTTGAAGAAAATCGGAGCGATCTTGCCACCGAGGGTGACGCCGCCGAACCGTTTGTTGGGAACGAACGGAATGTCCTGCCCCGTGGCCCAGATCACGCTGTTGGTGGCGCTCTTGCGGCTGGAGCCGGTACCGACCACATCGCCGACGTAGGCGACCAGGTGCCCCTGCTGCTTGAGCCCGTCGATGAAGGCGATAGGTCCCCGGCGGCCGTCCTCCTCCGGCACAAACGCGGCGCCTTCCCGGGTATTCTTGAGCATGGCCAGGTAGTGCAGCGGGATGTCGGGGCGACTCCACGCGTCCGGCGCGGGGCTCAGGTCGTCGGTGTTGGTCTCACCAGGAACCTTGAACACGGTGACGGTGATGGTCTGCGGCACCTCCGGACGCGACGTGAACCACTCGGCGGCGGCCCAGCTGCGCAGCACCTCCGTGGCGTTCGTGTTTCCTGCACGAGACTTTTCAGCCACATCGTGGAAGTAGTCGAACATCAACAGGGTGTGCTGGAGGGCGTGCACGGCGAGGTGGGCGACCTCGGGGTGATCGAGGAGGTCGATGAGCGGCTTCACGTTGTAGCCGCCGACCATCGTGCCGAGGAGCTCGGTGGCGCGCGCGGCGCTGAGGATCTCGACATCGAGGTCGCCGAAGGCGACGGCCGCCAGGAAGGAGGCCTTCACCTTGGCGGCGTCGTCGACACCGGGGGGCACCCGAGAGGTGAGGAGGTCGAGGAGAAAGTCAGCTTCGCCCGAGGGTGGTGCCTTGATGAGCTCGATGAGCGACGCGACCTGCTTCGCATCGAGCGGGAGGGGAGGGATACCCAGGCTGGCGCGTTCGGCCACGTGGGCGCGGTATACTTCTAACATCGTGAGCTCCGGGATTGACGGTGGACCTCCACCGGCGGCGCGCCCGGTGGCTAACACGGCGTCGGAGTGTCTGAGCGCCCGGTTCGGTCGGGTGGGCACGGGCCGCGGCCTGGCGGGCCGGCTTCGGGAGGCGGCGCCGATCAGGCGCCCGCTATCCACCACAAGCCGTGTCGAGGGCGCTTGGGCGATTCCCAGGACTTCTCGCTGGCGAGGTCTCCCGGCGATTGATGTGGGCGAACAAACCCACCCGAGTGTGGCAAATCGCACGGCGTTGGGAGCGGCGCCCATAGCGCGTGGGCTTCTGTTAGGATGTCGGAGATCTCCGGAGCGAAGATGAGCCGGTTCTGGTTTTTGGCGTTGTGGGTGCCCGGTGTGGCCTGGGCGGGCCCGGCTGATGACAATGACGGCGATGGCCTGACCAACGCCCAGGAGATCGCCATCCGCACCGACCCCAACCGCGCGGACACGGACCGTGACGGTTGGAGTGACTATGATGAGGTCGTCTACGCAGGTTTCCCTCGGAATCCCCGACGGACCCCGGACGACGACGGGGACGGCCTCTACCGTGTCTACGAGCTGAGCTACGGCACGCGCCCCAACGTCGCCGACACCGATAGGGATGGCTGGAACGACTACGACGAGGTTGTGTACGGGAGCGACCCCTTGGACGCCGCGCAGGGCGTTGACGACGACGGTGACGGCCTATACTACATCTACGAGGGCATGTACGGCAGCGACCCCGCTCTGTACGACACCGACGGCGACGGTTGGAACGATTACGACGAGGCCGTGTACGGGAGCGATCCCGCGGATCCGAGCCAAGGCTGCGACGACGACGGCGACGGTCTGTACTACGTCTACGAGGGGATGTACGGCAGCGATCCTGATCTTTACGACACCGACGGCGACGGTTGGGATGATTACAGCGAGGCCGTGTACGGGAGCGATCCCGCGGATGCGAGCGAAGGCTGCGACGACGACGGGGACGGCCTTTACCTGATCTACGAAGAGTATTACGGGACCGACCCGAACGATCCCGACAGCGACGGTGACGGCTGGACTGACTATGACGAGGTCGTCTACGGCAGCAATCCGGGATGGCGCTCGTTCACGCCGGACGACGACGGTGACGGCCTGTACTACGTATACGAAGGGATGTACGGGAGCGATCCCGATATCTACGACACCGACGGTGACGGTTGGGACGATTACAGTGAGGCGGTGTACGGGAGCGATCCCGCCGATGCGAGCCAGGGCGTCGACGACGACGGGGACGGCCTGTACTACGTGTACGAGGCCATCTACGGCACCGACCCCAACGTTGCAGACACCGATGGGGACGGGATCGACGACTACACCGAGGTCGTGACGGGCTCCGACCCGCTGGTCGCCTGAGGCGCTCCCTCGTGGATCGGGGCCGCCTCAGCCGGCGAGCGCACTGGTGAGCTGGCGCACGCGCGCCGGGTCGATCGGGGCGTGGATGTGGCCGTGCTGATGGAGACTGGTGCCGACGATCATGCCGTCCACCTTTCGCCGCCACATCGCGGCATTGTGGGGTTGCACGCCGCTGCCCACCCAGATGCGCGCCTCGGGCACCGCGTCCCGAACCGCGTCAACTCGGTTTGCATCAGCCTCTTTCCCGGTGCCGCTCCCGGTCACGATCAGGACGTCGGCACCGCCGCGTCGCCAGGTATCCGCCGCGAGTTCGGCGATCGGCTGGGGAGCCAGCGGGACCGCGTGTTTAACGAGGATGTCTGCCGCGATCCCGATGGGCGCGCCGAGGTTCTGGCGGTAGCTCAGGGTGGCATGCGCCTCTCCGGTGAGCAACCCCTGATCGGTGAGCATCGCGCCACAATGCACATTTACCCTTATAAAGTCGGCATTTGCCGCCGCCGCGGCACCCATAGCTCCGCGGGCGTCGTTTCGGAGGAGGTTGATGCCGATCATCGCTGCCGGGTGCTCGTCGCGGATCTTCGCCGCCAGCACGGCGACGAAGGCCAAAACGTGGGGCGCTACCGGACCGCCGGTGAACGGGGCGTCGCCGAAGTTCTCCAGGATCACCCCGTCGGCGCCGTTCTCCATCAGGGTCATGGCGTCGCGCATCGCGGCGTCCGCCACGGTGTGAAAGCCGGCCGAGGGCCGCGGCCCGTTCGGCAGCGCGGCGAGGTGGACCATCCCGATAAAAAGAAACGGACGTTCGTGGAGTCGCATCGATTCTCCTACACACCTCTATCCTGCCGATACGCAGGCCGGTTAGACGCGCGGTTCTTGGAGGTCCTGTTGTTCCCGCGTCCTGCCCGAACGAGCGTCATGGGGCCTCAGGCCGCGCGCCGGCAGGGCACGCCGGGATGAGCTTCTATCGGTGGATCGTGGGGCATCCGGTAGCGGTGACGATGA
This sequence comes from Deltaproteobacteria bacterium, assembly GCA_947486185.1. GTDB lineage: Bacteria > Myxococcota_A > UBA796 > UBA796 > SXON01 > CANKTH01. Next base: position 52,741 of record CANKTH010000016.1, on the reverse strand, counting down.
TCACGCTGGCGGCGATGGTCTTCGGCCTTGTGAGCTATGCAAGGTTGCCCCTGGATTTGATGCCGGACATCTCCTATCCGACGCTCACGGTCCGGACGGTGTACCCTGGTGCGGCGCCCGAAGAGGTTGAGGCACAGGTGAGCCGCGTTCTCGAAGAGGTCCTCGCGACGGTTGAGGGCCTGGTGGCGATCGAGAGCCGGAGTCGGGCGGGTGTTTCCGACGTTGTGTTGGAGTTCGCCTGGGACACCGACATGGGTGAGGCGTGCCAGTCGGTGCGGGAGCAGGTACAACTTGTCTATTTTGACGATGGACCGGAGCGCCCGCTCTTGCTTCGGTACGACCCTTCATTGGATCCGATCTTGAGGATCGCCCTGTCGGGATCGCTCTCCGAGGTGGAGCTACGGCGGCTGGCCGAAAAAGAGGTGAAACGCGGCTTGGAGACGGTGGATGGGGTCGCGGCCGTGACCGTCCGAGGAGGTCTCGAGAGAAGAGTTGTTGTTGAACCTAAGGAAGACTGGTTGGAGGCGCGCGGGGTCACGCTGACTCAGCTCGCCGACACCCTGGCGGGGGAGAACGTCAACCTCGCGGGCGGCGTTGTGCGTGAGGGTGAGAACGAGTATTTGATCCGGACCTTGTCGGAGTTGCGCTCCATTGGGGAGATCCAGGCGCTCGGGATCCGCCGCCCGGATGGGCAGCAGGTGCGTTTGGGGGACGTCGCGACCGTGCGGGAGACTACGGCGGATCGCGAGGTGAGCACACGGCTCAACGGAGAGTCGGCGGTAGAGCTGCGCATCTTCAAAGAAGCGGACGCCAACATCGTGCAGGTGGCCTCGCGGGTGAAGGCTGCGCTCGACGCCTGGAGCCTCCCCGATGGGGTCGAGGCGACGGTGCTCGACGACCAGGCCCGTTTTGTGGAGGCCGCGCTTGACAACCTGGTGTCGGATGCGGTGCTGGGTGGGGTGCTGTGTGTGCTGGTCACCTTCGCGTTTTTGAGGGATTGGAGAAATACACTTCTGATCTCCACGGCGATTCCCATCTGCCTCGTGCTCACCTTTGCCGTGATGAGCGTCACCGGGGTGTCGCTCAACCTCATGTCCCTCGGCGGTCTGGCGCTTGGCGTTTCAATGGTGGTGGACTCGGGCACGGTGGTATTGGAGAACGTGCAGCGGCACGTCGACGCCGGCAAGAGCCGAAGTGAGGCGGCAATCCTGGGTACATCGGAGGTGGCGACCGCAGTGTTCGCCTCCGTCCTCACCGGGGTCGCGGTGTTCTTCCCGATCGTCTTCGTGGAGGGCATCGCCGGGCAGATCTTCAGGGATCTTGCCATCACTGTTGTTTTTTCGCTCTTGACCTCGCTGCTTGTGGCGCTGGTGTTCATCCCGATGCTCGCGGCGCGAGAACTTCAGTTGGGCGACGCGCCGGCTCTTGGTGACGTGGTCGCTGCTCGGTTCGGGGACGCCCTCGTCGAGCTCCGCCAGAAACGGCGGTTTTACCTTTGGCCCTACGCGGTTCTCCGTTTCGGCGCCCACCTCTTCCTGGTGGCTGTCGCCCGTATCGGCGGCGCGCTCTCCGCCCTGTTTGTGCGCGGGGTGTTGGGACTATCTTGGGTAGGCCTCCGGTTCGTCGACCGGATCTCGGTGGGCCTGGCGGACCGGTTCGTCATTGTCTACGCTCGTTTTGAGGCGGTGTTCGCCCGCACGCTCCTCACCTCGTTACGGCGGCCGCGTTGGGTGTTGGGCTCGGCGAGCCTGCTCCTGGTTGCCTCGGCGCTCCTGTTCTCCACCCTTGGGGCGGAGCTGTTGCCCGAGGTGCATCAGGGCCGGTTCATGGTTGACGCCGCCTTGCCGGTCGGGACCCCGCTCGAGAAGACCGACGCCGTGTTGCGGCAGGTGGAGATTGAGATCGCCGCGCTCCCGGAGGTGGCGAGAGTCTACTCGGTGGTGGGCAGCGAGCGTGGGAGCGACGCGCGGGCCGACGAGGGCGAGAACACCGCGAGGCTGTCGGTGGAGCTGACGCCGGGGGGCGATTTGGCGGCACGCGAAGCGGCGCTGATGGAGGACATCCGTGATCAGGTGACTGGATTCGCTGGCCTGAAGCTGAACTTCAGGTTGCCAGCCCTCTTCTCTTTTCACACGCCGCTCGAAGTGGTCGTGTTTGCCCAGGAGCTCCCCGCGTTGAGCGCCGCCGGCGGCGAGGTGCAGCGGGCGCTCGGCAGCGTCCCGGGTCTGTCGGATGTGCGCTCCTCGCTCACCTCTGGGTATCCGGAGGTTCAAATACATTATGACCGTGACCGTATCCACCGGCTCGGGCTCTCGGTGGGTGAGGTGGCTCGCTCCGTGCGGGACAAGGTGCAGGGGCGCGAGGCGACCCGAATGGCGGAGGGGGAGGAGCGCATCGACGTAGTCGTTCGCCTCGCGGGCGAGGACCGCGCGTCGGTCGGGGAAGTTGGTGCGATCAACGTGAATCCTCGGCTCCAGCCTCCGGTGAGGCTCGACAGCGTCGCGACCCTCGTGGAGTCCGAGGGCCCGAGCGAGATCCGGCGGGTGGACCAGCGGCGTGCCGTGGTGATCTCGGCGAACCTCGCGGGGTTCAACCTCGGCGCGGCGGCCGACGCCGCGCGGCAGGTGCTGGAGCGGAGCGTTCTGCCGCCTGAGAGCGTATGGGAGCTGGCCGGTCAGGAGCGCGAAGTTCGGCGGTCCACGTCCTCGCTGTGGATGGCGCTTGGCCTGGCCATTTTCCTGGTGTACGTCATCATGGCCAGCACCTTTGAGAGTCTGAGGGATCCCCTGGTCATCATGTTCTCGGTGCCGCTGGCGCTGGTAGGCGTGAGCGGCGGTCTCTGGTTCACGGGCAGCGCGGTCAACGCGATGGTGTTTTTGGGGATGATCGTGCTCGCCGGCGTCGTTGTCGCCAACGCGATCGTGCTGGTGGACGCGATCGGCCGACTCCGGGAGGAGGGGCTCGGGCTCGACGAGGCGTTGCGGGCGGCGTCCGCTGAGCGACTCCGGCCTATCCTGATCACCGCGCTCAACTCAGTGCTCGGCCTGGCTCCGCTCGCGCTCGGCTTCGGCGAGGGCCAGGAGATCCAGCGACCTCTGGCGATCACCGTGATTTTTGGCCTTGCGAGCTCCACCTTCCTGACGCTGGTCGTGGTGCCCCTGGTCTACGCCACCTTTGCCCGCTGGCGGCCCAACGTGGATGCCGGCGGAGTGTGAGCCGAGGGGACGGAGGACGCGCTGCAACGGGTGTGTCGGCGAAACCCGCCGCCGCGGAGGGTTGGGACAGGCGGGAGCGTAGACCGTCGGATAAGGGCTTTGTAGGGGAACCCGATGGAGATCAAGCAGGTCTTTACCCGTACGGACGCCGGGCCGCGTGCTGTGAACGAAGACGTGGTGCTTGAACGTGCGGAAGTGCCGCTGTTCGCGGTGGCAGACGGCATGGGTGGGGCGGGCATCGGCGACGCCGCGGCGAAGATCGCCACCGAACACTTGTCTGCGATCGCTCCGGAGCTGCGCGTGCTGGCTGACGCGGTGGAGCAGGACCCATCCAGCCGGAATCGCCTGGCCCTCTCGCGCGCGATGGAGACGGTCTTTGAACGCTGTAATGACGCGGTTCAGGCCGCGGCGCAGGCCCAGAAACAGCCCCGCATGGCGACAACGCTCCTCGCCGCGACCGTCGTCGGAAACCTGGCCTACATCGCCCATGTCGGCAACTGCCGGGCGTACCTCTTCCGGGACGACGAGCTCCTGCTCCTCACCGACGACCACACGGTCGCGATGTACCAGTATCGCCGCGGGCGGATCTCCAGCGACGCCCTCCGTCAGAAAGGGAATCGCGACAAGCTGTATCAGGTGATCGGGGTGGGCTCCCAGCCGGAGGTGGACATCGCCGAGGTGTCCCTGGCCGACGACGATATCCTCCTCTTGTGCTCGGACGGCTTGCCGCGCGCGTTGAGCGAGGAGCAGATCCAGAAGATCCTCGTGGAGAATCCGCTGGAGCTGGCTGCAGATTCGCTCATCCACGCCGCGCGTGACGCGAAAGGCCCTGACAACGTCAGCCTCGTGCTGCTGCGGGTGGGGGTGGAGCTGGATCCCCAGGAGGTGCGGCAGGTCGCGCAGGTCCTCAAGGAGACCTTCCTGATGAAGGGCTTCTCAGACGCCGAACGTTCGCTCATCGCCCCCTATCTGGAGCGGCGTAGCTACGCGGCAGGTGCCGTGATGGCCAGCGAGGACGACGACGCAGACGAGCTCTTCCTCATCATCGAGGGGCGGGTGCGGGTCACCCACGAGCACCTCCACCTGCTCGACATCACCGGCGGTGGACATTTCGGCGAGCTGGGTCTGGCGCGACCGACCCGACGCTCGGCAACCGTGACCGTCGTGGAGCCGGCTACGTTCTACAGCCTGTCGCGACGCAGATTTCACGAATTCATCCGGTCTCGGCCTGATCTTGGGGTGCGGCTGGCGATGCTCCTGCTCGACCAGATCGGCGACCGCCTCCGGGATCTCACCGAGCGCCTCGCGGATTCCGAGAAGGGCCAATTTCGACCGCCCGATCCTACCGATCTTCCGGAAGACCTCGAGCGCACCGTGACCGAGATGCCCTTCCCGAGCATGTTCCTTGACCCGCCCGCCCCGCCTGACCCTGCGGCGTTGCCTCGGCGAGAGTGAGCGAAGAGCCTCGGTCTGTCGAGGCGGCGGGCGAGCCGCTCGTCCGGGTGCCCGTGTGGCGGCGTGTCCATGTACGGGTCTCGCTGCTCTACGGAGTTGTGTTCTTCGTGGTTCTCCTTCTGCTTTCAATGGTGTTCTACCAGCGGGGAGCGGAACAGGCGCTGGAGGGGCTTCAGGCGCGGCTCCTCGCACGAACGGTAAGCCTGGCGGCGGCGCTGTCCCACCAACCGGTCACCGTCGGGGATCCTGAGCTCGTGTCGCTCTTGGAGCGCAGCGTCGATGGGGATCCCGAAATCGTAAGTATCTACATCATGCTTCGGGACCCGGAACCCGGGTTCCTGATCATCGCCGCGGAACACTCCCCCGGTGGAAGTGACCCCGCGGGCACCCGCTATGATGCGCGGGCGTTGCCCGTGCTGCTGATGGGCCTGGAACAACCGGCGGTAGAGAGCCGGCTCTATGCCGATACCAGCGGACTGACCCTCTCGGGTTACGCGCCGATCCGGTCGGCCGCCGGAACGAACGTGGGTCTGGTCGGGGTCGACGTGAGCGCCGCGCGGGTGGCCGCGATCCAGGACGAGGTGCTGCGCTTTGCGCTCGTTGCGTTCGGAGGCGGTCTTGCGCTGCTCGGGCTGTTGACGGTGGTCTTGGGGCGCGCGCTTCGTGGCCCTTTGGCGGCCGTGGTTCGGGCAGCCGGCGAGGTCGCGGCGGGTCGGTTTGCGGCGCGGGTGCGTAGCGAGCGGCTGGACGAGCTCGGGGTGTTGAGCCGGCATTTTGACGAGATGGCCGCCGGCCTGGAAGACCGTGAGAAGATCCGCGCCCTGTTCGGGCGTTTCGTGAGCCGGGACGTTGCGAGGAAACTATTGGAGCAACGCGGGGAGATCCCGCCCGAGCAGCGGGACGTGACGGTACTGTTCTCCGACCTGGTGTCCTACTCCACGGTCTCGGAGACCTTGCCTCCGCAGCAGATCGTCGCGTTGCTGAACGAGTATCTCGAGGCGATGCACGGCTGCGTGGAGGCGGAGCATGGCTGCGTGCTGGAGTACACGGGTGACGGCATCCTCGCGGTGTTTGGCGCCCCCGCGACGCTCCCGGGTCACGCGGGAGCGGCGATGCGCGCGGCCCTGGGGATGCAGAGCCGTCTACGGGCGCTCAACGACGAATGGGAGAGATCAGGCAGGGCAGAGGCCTGGAAGTCGCGGGGTGTCGAGACCCTCCGCGCCCGCATCGGGCTACATACCGGTCTCGTGGTGGCGGGGACCGTCGGGGCGCGCGACCGGATGAAATACGGGGTGATCGGCGACACCGTGAACGTCGCGGCGCGACTCGAAACGCTGAACAAAGAACTTGGAACCTCTATCCTCGTGTCGGGAAGCTGCCTTCGAGAGCTGCCCGCCGAGCTCCGGGCGCTGCTGGTCCCGCGCGGGGAGCATCGCGTGAAGGGACGGGTGCAGGAGGTGGACGTCTACTCGGTGGCGTGAGGCGTCGCCGGAAGGCCAACACCGGCCGGCGGGGAGCGCGGAGCCGATGTATATGAGGCTCATGGTAGCGCTTGTCCTGGTGATGGGGTGTATCGGCCCGGGGTCCGGCAAGGACTCCGATCCCGCGGCGGTCTGTGATCCCACGGCTACCCCCGTCTGTGATTGTGAGGCGCCTTCTCTGGACATTGGCGATGGCAATGAGCTCTTCGTGCCTCTCAATCCGGGCCAGGAGGTGGTGTTGGTCCACGGACCGCAGGGCGGGTGGCATGTGTTGGCGAGCGCCGTCGTCCACAACACGGACACGATTGTTCGATTGGACTACACGATAGACGTCTTACCTGACCTGACCCGGGTCTCCACCAGCCTCCTCAACGTGATGCTGGCCAATTGGTCGGATTGTCAGGGGAGTTACTGGAACCTGCTCGGGATACTCGACGTCAGCGCCCTCGCCGTGGGTGAAGCGGACACGCCGGAGGTGCTGGTAGGGCGCGAGCTGCGGCTCACGCTCAGCGCCACAGACGGAGAGGGGCGCGTGGCCGCTTCGAGCGTCGACGTCGTTGCGGCGGCTGATCCGTCAGATGTGGACTAGAGTCAGAAGATCGGGGCGGCATCACCCGCCCCTTAGCGGGGCTTTTTCGGGGCCTTGGGGTCGATGCCTTGGGCTTTGAGCGCCGTGACCCGGGCTGCACCCTTCCGCAGCTCGTCGTCGGCGAGGTAGTGATACAGGCCGGGGGCGTGCCGAACGATGAAGCTCTGAAGCTTACAGTCCCAGGTCGGCAGGTTGTAGAACCTGCCTCCTGCGATGGCGCGTAGGAGCGCACGCCCCACCTCCTCCGCGGAGTGCGCTGCGTTGAACGCCGACTCAGACTCGACGACGTGCAGGAGCTCGGGCTTGGTGAGGGTCTCGTGGGCGAACCCCGGCGTCTCGGTTGTCGGTGGGTAGAACACCTCCACCCGCACGCCAGCGGGCTTCAGCTCCATCCGCAGCGCCTCCGCCATCTGCACAATCGCCGCTTTGCTGGCTCCATAAGCGCCATAGCCCCAGAAGCCGGTCACGGCGGCGAGGGAGGTCACCAGGCAGACATCGCCGCGCCCCGCCGCGACCAGGTGAGGAGCGAAGGCCCGAACACAGCGTACGTGTCCTAGATAGTTGAGCTCCATCATCCGTAGAAACATGCCGTCATCCACCTCGAGCACGGGCCCGGCCTCAGCGGCGCCGGCGTTGCATACCAGTACGTCAAGTCCGCCGAGCTGGGCGACACACTGGACGGCGGCCGCGTTGACCGATTCGGTCTGGTGGACGTCCATGTTCACGGTGATCAGTCGCTGCTCGGGGCGGGCACGGCTGCGCATCGCTGCGAGCGTGTCCGCCAGCGCCGCCTCCCCGCGGGCGCCGATCCCGACGTGGGCTCCTTCCGCCGCCAGCAGGAGAGCGGCTTCCCGACCGATACCTTTGGAGCCACCCGAGATGAACACCCGCTTCTGAGAGAAGAATGACATTGACTTTGCCTCTTTACCCGTTTGTGCCTCTGTCTTGGGGCAGTCGCGGCCCCGCGGCGCCCGCCGGACGGGCGGACTAGCCGATCCGTACAACCGCGTCGATTCGCCCTCCTGGCGCCACTTCCACGCGCGGTGTCTCAAGCTTCCCCTTGATCAATCCCGTAGAGGTGAGCAGGACGCGCCGCCTCGCCCGCACGCCCCCGGACGCGGTTCCCGACACGACCAGCGTGGCCGCGTCAATCTCGCCCTCCACCAGACCGCCTTCGCCGATCTCCAGAACATCTTCGGTGTAAATGCGGCCCCGGTAGATGCCATCGATCCTGACGCGCCCTTCGAAAGCAAGGTCACCCGTCCACGTGGCGCCGCGGCCCAGCAGCGCCGAAAGAGGGATTTCAGGATCGGCTTTCAATCGTTCTCCAACCGAGCGAGCAGACGATCGAGGTCCTCGGGGTTCGAAAAATGCAGCACCACCTTACCGCCGCCGTCCTTACGGGACTTGAGCTCGACCCGTGTGTCAAACCGCCGTGACAGGCGATCCGAGGCGCGCACCAAGCTGCGATCGGGAGAGGGCTTCGCACCTTTTTGGCGGGAGATACTCCGAATCAGCGCCTCCGTAGCGCGCACGTTGAGCGCGCGGCTGATCACGGTGCGCAACACCTCGTCAAAGCGCCCATCGTCTTCCAGGGCGAGGAGCGCGCGCGCATGTCCGGCAGAGATCTGTTCTTTTCTCAGCGCGTCGCGCCCGGCCGCCGGCAACTTGAGCAGGCGCAGTGTATTGGCAACGGTCGCGCGGTCCTTCCCGACCCGCACCGCGACCTGCTCCTGCGTATGTCCATAGTGTCGAATCAACCTTTGGTATCCCTCAGCGGCGTCCAGGGCGTCGAGGTCAGCCCGCTGCAGGTTTTCAACCAGGGCGAGCTCGAGGGTGTCTACCTCGCCGGGCGCGTCGTAAAACACCACGGGCACCTCTCGCAGACCCGCCTGTGCCGCAGCCCGGAGCCGGCGTTCGCCCGCGATCAGGACGATTTCGCCTCGAAGATCGCGTCGCGCGACCAGCGGCGACATGATGCCGTGGGCACGGATCGACGCCGTGAGCTCGTCGAGCGCCGTCGTCGCGAAGTGATGGCGCGGCTGCTCGGGATTGGGCCTGATTCGGTCGATCGGCACATAAAGGAGCTTTTCCGCCATCTACGCCTCCTCGCCGACCCTTTTGTCGAACTGCGCCAACAGGTGGCAGTTTACCGCGAAGCTGAAGGGCAGCGTAAAGAACATCCCGACGAAACAGAGGAACCAGCCAAAGCCGGCCACGAGTTGACCCAGCCAGGCGCCTAACATGATGGTCACGTATTCGACGGCGTGCCGGCGAATGGTCGAGAACACGGCACCCAGACGAAGAGCAGCGATAAACTGGCCTTTGAGCTCACGCCGCATCAGCTCCTGCTGGATCACGATGACCGGGATCAGGGGTAGGAACATCATCAGGTTGAGCAGGCCGGCGGCGAGGACGTAGAAGGGTTGAACGTCGGGGTCGGCCTGCTGCGCGGCGATCAACAACGCGACCACGGGAAGCGTCAGCAGCAAAAAAAAAGGTACAATAAGGATCATCTGTGAGATGGCAAGGCCCACCAGGAGCTTGAAGCCCGCGCCGAGGTCGGTGAGGGGCTCCGGATCGGGGACGGGGTCCCCGGCGCGGGCGGCGTCAAACGCGCGGCGTTGCCATCCGAAGTGAACGAACGGGCCGACGAGCGGGATGAAGGTGCACGCGCCCAGGATCAGGTAGGGGCGCCACCAGTCCTCGCGGCTTGACGCCCAGCGAAAGGCCGCCGGAATGTCGATCTGAAGGTTCATCGTGGTGGGTTATCCCGGTGGGCTCTGCGGTGTGGTGCCTCGCGGCGGCTGACGGGCTACCTCTGGGGGCCCGCTATGGAGCCCCGATGTACGCAGGAATCAGCCGCAGCCCCGTCCCGCTCAATGAGCCGGTACGCGCTTATGTCCCCGGTTCGGCCGAGCAGCTCCGTGTCGCCGCCGAGCTGGACCGTCAGGCAGCTACCATCGTCGAGATCCCCAACGTCATCGGCGGCGTCGACGTCTACACCGGCGTGATCCGTGAGGTCACGATGCCCTGCGCGCACGGGCACGTGCTGGCGCGGGTTCACCTTGCTGGACCTCGTGAAGTCGAACGTGCCGTAACGGCCGCCGAAAGCGCGAGGGAGAGCTGGGCGGGGCTGCCCTGGGAACAACGTGCGGCGGTGCTGCTCCGCGCCTCGGAGCTGCTCGCGGGACCCTGGCGCGATCGAATCAACGCGGCCACCATGCTGGGCCAATCCAAGACCGTCCACCAGGCGGAGATCGACGCGGCGTGTGAGTTGATTGATTTCTGGCGGTTCAACATTCACTACTATCGCCAGATCCTGCAGGAACAGCCGCCAGTTGACGCGCCCGGCACCTGGAACCGCACCGATCACCGTCCACTGGATGGTTTTGTGTTTGCGATCTCGCCGTTCAACTTCACGTCGATCGCGGCGAACCTACCGACGGCGCCGGCCTTGGTGGGTAATACCGTGCTTTGGAAGCCCGCCCTTACGTCAGCGCTCGCGTGTCACCATCTTCAGCGCCTTTTGGCGGCGGCCGGCCTGCCCGAGGGCGTGATCAACGTGGTGCATGGCGAAGGCGCGGATGTGGGCACGCCACTGTTGGCCCGGCCGGAGCTCGCGGGGGTACATTTCACAGGTTCAACCGCGGTCTTCCAGCATATCTGGCGCACCGTAGGTGAGGGGGTGGCGCGTTACCGGGCGTACCCGCGTATCGTTGGGGAAACGGGAGGTAAGGACTTCATTCTTGCCCATCCCAGCGCCGACGCGGCCTCGCTCGCCGTGGCTATCGTCCGCGGAGCGTTTGAGTACCAGGGCCAGAAGTGCTCGGCGGCCAGCCGGCTTTATATGCCCGATAACCTGTGGCCCGAGGTGCGGGACCGAGTCGTGGCGATCATGGCGGAGCTGCGTCAGGGGGACGTACGCGACCCGCGGAACTTCGTCGGGGCGGTGATCGATCAGCGCGCGTTCGAAAAACATACGACCTACCTGCAGCTTGCGCGCGAGACGGGCCGTGTTCACGCGGGCGGTGGCGCGGACGGGCGGGTGGGATGGTTCATCGAACCGACGCTGGTGGAGGTGCAGGAGCCTCAACACCGGCTGATGCAGGAGGAGATCTTTGGCCCGATCGTGACCGCGTGGGTCTACCCGGAGGCCGGCTTCACCGAGGCGATTCAGCAGGTTGACCGCACCGGTCCCTATGCGCTGACCGGCGCGGTGTTCTCGCGCGACCGCGTGGCAGTGCAGCAGGCGCTGGACGGGCTGCGGCACGCGGCCGGGAATTTCTACATCAACGACAAGCCGACCGGCGCCGTGGTCGGGCAGCAGCCATTCGGAGGCTCGCGCGCTTCGGGCACCAACGACAAGGCAGGAGCTCCCGGCAATCTTTTACGGTGGATCAGCCCACGGTCGATCAAGGAGACGTTGGTCCCGCCGACCGAGTGGCGCTACCCTTTCCTGGCGCCGTGATCCCGTGCTCCTCGGGCTGATCACGGTGTCGTTCGCTATGGTGTGCGGTGCGCATCCGGTGGTCGTGGTACGGCAGGCGAGCTCTGCGCTCGATCTCCTGGCGGCGGAGCTTTCCGAAGAGGCGGTCGACGCGGCGACCACGCCGATTGTGATACTCCAACGACCTGTCTCCCCGCACAGCGCTTCGGGGGACTGGCCGACGCCGCGGGGCAACCTCTACCTCGCGTGGTTCGAGCCGAAGCCCGATCCGCTCCTGGACGTCGAGGAGCGGATCGTGGCGTGGTTCGCGGAGCTTCAACCCCCCATCATCGCGATCGCGCTCGGGGAACCAGGGGCCTATGGCGGGGTCAAGGTCGACGTTCGTTTTGTCGCTGGGGTCGCGGTGATGCCGCACCCCGCGGGCGCGTTGGTGGGGGCCGACCTCCACATCGGGGCCTCCCCCCGTGCTTATCGTCGGCTCGGCGAGGAGGCGCGCCACGTCTCGGCGGTCGGGCTGGGGGCCCGACGCCCCGGGGTCGCGGAAGGCTGGGCGGCGGTGGCGCGACTCGCCGGTCTGCCGCCCGACGCCTGCGCGAGCGGGCCTGTCGGGCACGCGCTACCTTGACGGTGTGAGCCCGCTGACGGTAACCCTTCGACCCTCGACCGCCGCGGTGCTGGTCGTGGCGCTCGGCGCCATTCTGTCGCTTCTGTTGGCGATCACGGTTCAACGCGCGGAGCGGCTCTTCCGCGACGTGGACATTCGCGCGCACGCGGCGGGTCACCGTCTCGCGGCCGAGCACGGCGGAGAGTCGGCGTTTGGCGCCGTCGCGGCCCTGGGTGCGCTGTACGCCTCGTCAACGGAGGTCAGTCCGGAGGAATTCGACAACTTCTGTTCTGTGCTGTTGGCCCACCACCCGGAGGTGCGCGCGCTCGAGTGGGCGCCGCTTCGTCCCGCCGCCGGCGGTGCCGACAGCCTACGACGGCCTCCGGGGGAGCCATCCAGCTTCGAACTTCGTTTTCTGGTGGAGTTGGTGCACCCTCTACGCGAGAACGAGGCCGCGGTCGGTCTCGATCTGGGCGCTGAAAAGCTCGGGGCGCACGCCATTCAACGCGCTATTGACGCCGGTGCGCAGGTGCCCTCAGAGGCGGTGGAGCTGGCGCAGGAGGCGAAGGCCGGATTCCTACTGTTTGAGGCCGTCTACGATTCGACCAAGCCCAGGAACACGGTTGAGGAGCGGCGGGACGCCGTGGTGGGTGTGGTGCTCGGCGTGGTCGAGGCAGGCCGGCTCCATCCGGGAAGCGCCCTCTTGCACGGCCTGCGCGCGAGTCTGCTGACCGCCGACGGGCGCTGGCTCGCGGGTGACTCCCCTGCAGTGGAGGGCGAGGGGGAATATACCTGGGATCAACCATGGAGCTTTGGCGGGGTGCCGCTGGTGACCCGTTATGCCAGCCCGTCGCCGTCGGCGGCGGAGCTCCCCACCTCCTTGACCTTGGGCTTCGCGGGCCTGTTGGTGTCCGCGCTCGCGGGAGTGTCCACCTGGCGCGCCCGACGCCAGGAGGCCGACCTGCGCGAGGCCGCGCGAACGGCCGCCTGGGCGAACGACGCCTTGGCGGTGGAGATCAAGCAGCGTGCTCGCGCGCAGGCTCAGCTTGACAAGCTCAATCGTGAGCTGGAGCGCCGGGTTGCGTCACGGACCGAGGAGCTCACGAAGGCGAACGTACGTTTGACGGACCGCGATGCGTGGCTCCGACTGCTGCTCGAACATTTCCCGGGAGCCGTGTGGTCGGTAGATCGTAACTTGAGAGTCGCGTTTGCCTCGGGGGCGCGGCTGGAGGACCTGGTACCTACCCGGACGGGCCACTCCGATGACGCGCTCCAGACTCCCGGCCCGGGAGGGGGCCGCTTGCTGTCGCGGGACCTCTGCCGGGTGTTGGCACCGTCGGTGGCCGACGTGATCGTCCAGGCCCACGAGCAGGCGGTGGCTGGGGCGACCGTGACCTGCGAGGTTACGGTCGGAGAACGTACATTTGAGTTGGATGTTCGCCCGCCGGCCGGCCACGAGGGCGCCGCAGTGGTGACGGTCGCCCTCGATGTGACCTCGCGGCGACGGTTGGAGGCAGAGCGGCTGGAAGCGAGGCTTCAGGCTGCACAACGCATGGAGAGCCTCGGTATGCTCGCGGGCGGCATCGCCCATGACTTCAACAATCTGCTCGCCGCGATCATCGGCAACACGAGCCTCGCGCTGGAGCTGCGCCAGACGCGCCCCGAGCTGGAGAGCTACCTCCGGCGCATCGAAGTGGCTGCGGTGAGAGCCGCAGAATTGACGAGGGGTTTGCTACATTATGCCGGTCGTGGGCCGGAACAGCGAGAGCCTACGGATCTGACCGCGCTCGCGCGCGAGCTGTTGCTGCTCCTCGACGCCTCGCTCGGACGACGGTGTACGCTTCGTGCCCGGCTGCCCAACGGCCCGCTGATGACGGTCTGCGATCCGTCCCAGCTCCGCCAGGTGCTGCTGAACCTGGTCACGAACGCCGCGGATGCTACGCCAGGGGGCGAGGTCACCCTGACGCTGGATCGTTATCGTGGCCCGGCGCCGCCGGACCAGGAGGGCTGGGTGACCCATCCGCCGGGCGCGCGGGCCTACGTGCGGGTGATCGTCAGGGACACCGGCGTCGGGATGGACACCGACACGCGTCGGCGCATGTTTGAACCCTTCTTTTCGACCAAACGGGGCGGAAACGGCCTCGGGCTCGCCGCTACGTTGGGCACAGTACAACGGCACGAGGGGGCGATTCGCGTGGTGTCGCGGCCGGGGCACGGGACCACCATCGAGGTCTGGATCCCGGCGATCCATGAGGCGCCGCGGGCGAGCTTGGAGCCGACCTTGGGCGCCAAGGTGTTGGTGGTGGACGACGACGAGGCCATTCGGGACCTCGCGACGTCGGTGCTGGAGCGTGACGGTTATGAGGTCGTCGCCGCCGTGGACGGTCAGGATGGCCTGGACCGCTTCCTGGCGGCGCCGCAGACCTGGGCGGTGGTGGTCCTCGACCTGACGATGCCGCGGATGAGTGGGGCGGAGGCTTTTGAGAAGATGCGCGCGGTCCGTCCGGACCTCGCCGTCGTGATCTCGTCGGGCTACTCCGAGGTAGGGCTGACCGACGACCGGAACGGTGGGGTGGTGCTGCGCTTGCCCAAACCTTATCGGGCACGCGACCTCTGCGTCACGGTGGAGCGGGCGATACGCGGCATTCGTGGTTGATGAGGGCGGACCGCCCCGGTGGTCGGAGCCCCTCAATGCGGAGAGACCCTCGGGTCAAGGGCCTCACCAGAGGCGGTAGACCGCGATCTTGTCGTCCTGGGCGATCGGCTCGAAGTTCCGCGTGATCGCCAGGATCGCGGACAAGAAGGCCTCGGGAGCCATGACGTTCTTGTGTTGCACCACGTAGCGGACGCCCAGCCCTTGTGCGACCGCCACAAATCCCGACAAGGTCAGCTCACCCGAGCGCATCTTCCGTGCCGCCGCGAGGACCTGGAGACCCGATCGGTTGACGCTCGTATTGAGCGACCCGGTCACCGGTTTGTGATGGAGTACCTGCTCATATAGGAAGTTTCGACCGGGCACGACCGGCACGTTGACGACTGCGCCTTCGGGCTCGGTGGCGAGCACGAGCGCGGCCGGCAGCTCGGGGATCGGGGTGAGCTCGGGCAGGTGACGGGCGGGTGAGAGAAGGTAGACCTCCGCCAGTACGAGCAGGGCGAAGGCCGGTTTCCCCCGGTCGGCGAGTACCGCCACGCCCAACACCCCCAGCGCGGCGAGGCGATAAAGCAATGACAAGGAAGAGAAACCCGGGAGTCCCTCGAGCGCGGCGTAGGGTAGCGGTATCGCCCGTCCACCGAGCGCGAACGGGAAGCCGTTGATGACCAGCACGGGACCCATCGCCAGCACGAGGCTGGCCGCGATGCCCCACCACCACGCCGCGCGACCGCGGATCCGGTTCCCCGGCCATAGCGCCAGGGCGAGGAGCACAAAACCCAGGTAGGCGGTGTGGACCCGGTCGCTCGGGTTGCCCTCCAGGTGCAGGAAGTCCGGGGAGCGGAAGTCAAGGGGCGCGAGCCAGACCCGAGGGTCAGCGGCGCCGATCGTCCGCCGAATGCGCGAGAGATCTTCCGGGTTCTTGATGTCTACGAGGCCGTCTTCCGCGACGGCCACCGACTTGATCGCGACCGCTACGGGCGCCGCGAGGAGCGCACCGAGCACCATCGCGGGGAGGAGCCGCCGGGTCAGGATGAGGCGAGGCAGTCCGGGCCAGCCCCAAACCAGGATCATCGACGCAAAGACGAAGACGCCCACGCCCCCGTACCAGCTCCCGCCCAGAGCGGCGAAAAAGAGGCCGAGCGCCGCGAGCAGAACCCGGCCGGCCCCACCCCGTTCGATCGCCCGTATGAGCAGCCAGGCCGCCAACGGCAGCCAGCCCGCCGCGACGGCCTCGGAGCTCCCGTTCTGAACGTGGGACAGCAACAGCGGCGCGCTCATGTACCCGACCCCCGCGACCCAGCCCGAGCCGCCGAGCTCGCGACCGAGACGCCAGGCGAACAAGCCCGCCGCCCAGAGGTGCCCGATGACCAGCAGACTGTACGCCGCCACCGGACCAAATAGGGCGACGAGCGGATATCCGAGGAGCGCGTTGAGCGGGTCGGCCACCACGAGCCGGCCCCCGTCGGGGAAGTCGAGAAGGTTGGTTTGAAGCGGAAAAACGCCGCGAGAGAGCGCGTCGTGGACGAGCCACAGCGACCACACCGCGTTGGGCGCGTCGGTGCGTGCGCCGCCTGGGATGAAGCTCGCCGGGGCGGTGCACAGCGGCCAGGTGAGCACCAGGGCGAGCGCGAGAAACGCACCGGCGGCCGTCAGGGTGCGGCGTAACTCCGCATTCAATCTACGCTCCCTACCCGGGGCGCCGCGATCACCCGGTGCTCGCCGCCGGCGCGGCTACGTAGCTCAACCTCGGCGACGAGCACGGTAGGCACGGACCACCACACGGGGATTCCGCCCGTAGGACCAATCGCAAATCGACCGGTGCCCGCCGGCCCGTCCAACAGAGTGGCGGCCGGCACCATCGGGCCCGCGGCTTCGATGTCCCGAAGGGCGCCACGATCAACACCGAGAAAGCTCAAGGAGCGTACGGGCTCCCGCCGGCCGTCACGGTAGAGACGCTCCACTTCGAAGGGCTGGGTGAGCCCCGCGGGCGGCCCTTCCCCCGAGTAGGTGACGTCGAACTGTTCATGGATCGCCGGCGGCTCGATCTGCTTGACCACCAGCACGTAGTCGTGGCCCGCGAGCGCGCTCGCGTCCAGCGCGAGGCGACGGATCCGGCGGGCGCTGCTCTGTCGCGCGGGCCTGACCTCCACCGCGCCCGGCAAGGCGGCCCGCCGCGCCGCGCGGACGGCACGCGCGTGGCCGGTTGAGGACGCCCGGTCTTCCCTGGGAATCCGCGACATCAACACGTCCACGAGCACCCCATCGCGCACGAGCTCCACGGAGGCAGGCGGGACACCTTCGTGGTCGTAGGCGTACCAGGCGGGAGTCTCGGGGTGCGCGGAGACTTCGTCTGTCACCGTCCAGCCGCGCGGCAGGAGTCGGCGGCCGAGACGTGCCTGCACCGGGCCCGAAGAAGGCAGCTCGCCGTTTTGGAGCTCCTCTTCGACCGCCGGCGTGCCGGTGATCTCCCCGGCTAGAAGCTGCGAAAAGAGCTCAATTGCGGCCTGACCTTCGAAGATCACCGGTCCCAGGTAGTCGGGCTCGGCGGGCGCATCATGGAGCGCGTCGAGCCATGCGGCCATCTCTGCCACCTCGGCCCGGAGCTCTGCTTCCGGAGGCAGATCCTCGGGGCTCCGCACCACCCACGAGCGCGCATCCCGCTCGCGCGAGCCGTCCGCGAGCCGCGTTACCGCCTCTACCCGCAGCACGGTGTAGCCGGTGGGCATCTCAAGCTGCGTGCCCTCGGAGGTCACCACGTACCGCTGGCCCTCCCACTGGCGGACCACCGCCTGACCCACCTCGATCGCCGGCGTCTCGGTGAGGGTGGCGGTCAGGGAGGTGACGAGCGCAGCCAGCGCCTGGTCCTGCAGCGGCACCGCCTCGTGAAGCCTGTGGCTCACGACTGGCGCGCGCTTCTCGAAGTCAGCAGGTCGCGCGTCGCCATTTCCGTGTCGTGCCGCTTGTTTCCGCGAGAGCTGCTCGACGGCGCCCTTGTAGGCCCTGTCGGTAGCGAGCCAGATTTCGCGCCGCAGCGCCAGGAGGTCGTCGGCGATCGGCAGCCGGACCTGTTCGACGCCCTCCCGCTCGCCGAAGGCGGAGAAATTGGAGGAGTCGAAGCTGTAGTCGCCCGTGCGGACCTCCGCGCGCAACGTGCGGTAGCGCTCGTTCCGGAGCGACACCAGGGCGCCGAGCTCGGCGAAGGCCGTGCACATCTCGCCGTCGAGCACGTCATAGGCCACGAAGTAAGGAGGCGCCGCATCCGGCAGGCTGAGCGTACGACTCCGATCCAGCTCCTCCGTGAGGGCCGTCAGAATCGCGGATCCGGCCCAGGCCAGCCCGACGCCCAACACCGCGCCGCTCATACGGGCCCCCCGGGCCCGGGAACGAGCGTCGGTGGGGGCAGGAGCGGCGGCCGATCGTTCTCTTTTTCACGACGTTGTACTTCAACTTCACCGATCAGCAGGCTCGGCGCGATCGCGGACACTGGCACCCAGCCGCTCTCTGCGCCGCAGACGCCGTTGAACACGTCGACCTGATCGGACGCCGCCAGGATCCTGGAGAAGGTCGTGAGCGGGGTGCCGATGAGGTCGACGCCGCGGACCAGCTCATCGGGCCGCCCGTCGGGATAGACGCGCCAGACCGTGACGGGCTGCACCGAGAATGCGTTGGGCGTCGAGCGCCCGGTGAAGGTGAAGCCGCCGCTGATGTCGTCGAACATCAGCCCAAAGGGCTTGTTTTGACGCTTGATCTCGGCGATGAGCAGCTCACGCAGGCGCGCTTCGCTCACCGTCTGGTGGGCCTCGACGCGGAGGTTGCCCTGGCGGGCGACCACGTCGTTTCCCGGCTGCCGTCGGCCGTGCCCGTTGGACCGGCTGAAGCCCTCGACGGGCGCGCGACTCATCAGAAAGTTGCGCAAAATTCCGCGTTCTACGAGGGTCACCGGCTCGGAGCTCACGCCCTCGTCGTCGACGAGGTAGGCGCCGTTGAGGTCGGTGTCGCCGTAGCGAGCCTGGGTGGGGTCGTCGTGGACCGACAAAATGGCGGGTAAGACGAGCTCTCCGACACGATCTGTGAAGGTCTGGCCTTCGTCCTCATCTTTCTGGCGCATTCCCTCGATACGGTGCCCGAAGATCTCGTGGAAGAACACACCGGCGGCTCGCCCGCGGAGGATAGCGGGTCCGGTATGAGGCTCAATGACCGGAGCGTTCCTGAGGGCGAGCACGGTGTTGGCCACCCGACGCGCCATGCTCAGGAAGTCCTCGCGGCTGGGCAAGTGGTCGGCGGTGGCTGCGTCGACGTAGTCGTAGACCGACAGCCGCATGCCGTCTTCCGCGACGGTCTCGGCCCACGTGGCGGCGCGGTAACGAAGTCGCCCGTCGTGTACCCGCGAGCCCTCGTTGTTGACCAGCCAGCGTTCATGGCGCTCGACGTTGAGCAGGGCGGAGCTGTCGTAGATCGTAGGATAGTTCAGGTATAAGGCTGATACATCACGCAGCGTGCTCTGCCACGCCGCCTCGTCGACCACGAGTCTGGCGGGCGGGGCCTGGTAGGCCACGACCGGCGCCAGCGAGAAATCGTCGCTCAAATCGTCGCGCTTCACCTTGACGCTGTCGTTCGCGCGGACCTTGGTGAGCTGTCGGCGCGCGCTCCGGTAGACCTCGTCGGTCGCGCGCCAGACCAGCTCTACCAGCGCGGGCCCCGCGGCGAGCGGCGCGTTGAACTGGGGCCGCTCCGGCGTCGAAAACCAGCTTGCATCTCGGATCTTGTGGGTATTGTCGAGCTGCATCGACCCGAGCCGGAGGTCCACGTCGAGGCTGCGCCCGAGCCGATGGTCCAGCGCGGCGTCTACCCCCGAGGTGGCTTGGATCGACACACCCTCAAGCTCCCACACGACCAGCTGCTGATAGTAAGGGAGCTCCAAGTTGGCGGACTTCAAGGCCGCGCGCGTGCCGTCGAGCCCCTCGGTCAGCGCCGCCAGCGTTGGATCGGCCCCCTCGGTGGCCGCGCGACCGGGAAGGCTGGCGATTCCGAGCCCCGCCAACGCGATGGGAAGCAGCACGTAGGTGAGGCGGGGCGGCCGGGGAGTGGCGGTGACGGGGGGCTCGGGCGCGGACACCCCGGCTCCGTCACATATCTTCGTCGTCGTCGCCACCGATTTCGTCAAAGAAACCGTCCGGATCGTCTTCGTCTTCTTCGTCCTCGGCCTCGTCGTCGTCGTCGTCGGTCTCTTCTTTGGACGACCACTCCAACTCGCAGACCTTCTCGATCAGTCCGACCAGGTCCTCGCCGGTGAATTCGAACTCTTCGTCGCGTTCGAACTCATCTTCGAGCATCTCCTGCAGGCTCGCGTCGAGCTGGCCAGAGCTCTCGAGCTTGAGGATGATCTCGTCGGCGCCGTCGAGCTTCATCTCGTCCGCCACCGCTTCGATGATCTCCACCATGCGATTGGCGACATCTTCCGCGTCCGGAACCCCGTTCAGCGAGTCGATGTACTCATTGACTTGTTCTACGAGCGTGTCGCGCATCTCGTGTGGAAGCACAATCATCCGAAACCTCCGTTCAGGCCCGCGCGCGTATATTGGGACACCCCGAAACGATCAAGGGCTTTGGCGTCGCGTCTTCACATCACGCGCTCGGGCGGCCTCGACACGGGGCGACGGGGCCGGTAGACGCACCCGATGTGGCTAGGTCTGGCGAGCATCTGGGGCAGCGTGGCGCTGGCCGGTCCGGTAAGCGACCGGATACAGGCGGATCATCGTATGATTTGGGCGGGCATCGACTACCGTTCGGTAGAGATGTTCGTCCCGGAGACCTTTGCCGACCCACAGGAGCTGATCCACTGGGATCCGGGCGGCGGCCTCTTTGACTTTACTGGACACTTCGCCAAGCCGAAAGACGCGTGGATGGCCCTTTGTAAAGATTGGAACACCATGATTCAGCACGACGTGCTGAAGCGGATGGAGAAGGACCTCAAGTCCCCCGTGATCGTGGACGTCCCGGCTACGTGCGCGACCGCCAAGCGAGATCCATGGTTCTACCCGGACTATGAGGCGGAGCGTCATCCCGTGACGATGGACGCCACGCACGTGGGCAAGATGGTCAAGGACTATCGCTTCAAGTCCACTACGGGCGTGGCATTTGTGGTGATCGCCGAACGGTTTTCGCGCACCGAGTCGCGCGCCTGCGTGTGGCCCACGCTGCTGGACGTAGCCAGCCGTGAGGTCATGTCTACCCGCCAGATCTGTGAGGCCCCAGCGGGCATCGGCTTCCGGAATTACTGGTACAACCCGGTCGTGAGCGTGGTCAAGAGCGTAGTGAGGGAGCTTCGCGACCTTGCCCTGTGAGCCGCGTCGGCCCTTGATGATCCAGGGAACGGCGTCGGGGGTGGGTAAAAGTTTTCTTGTCGCCGGCCTGTGCCGCCTCTACACCCGCCGCGGCCTGCGCGTGGCGCCGTTCAAGGCGGTCAACATGAGCAACAACGCCGCGCCGGCGCGCTGCAGTTGTTGTCCGGCTGGGGTCGGCGAGATCGGACGTGCCCAGGCCGTACAGGCGGAGGCGTGTCGTAGACCGGCGGAGGTGGACTTCAACCCGATGCTGATCAAACCCGAGGGGGGCGGCCGCGCCCAGGTGGTGCTCGGCGGGCACCCGGCCGGGGCGCTCGGGGCGGGCGGGAAGGATCCCTGGGGGGTGATCACGGAGGCCTGGCACCGGGTCGCGGCGAACGCTGACCTGGTGATCCTCGAGGGCGCTGGCAGCCCCGCCGAGATCAACCTCCGGGACCACGACCTCGCCAACATGCGGATCGCCGCCTACGCGGACGCGGAGGTGTGGCTGGTCGGCGACATTGATTGCGGCGGCGTCTTCGCGAGCCTCTACGGCACGATGGCGCTCCTGACGGCGGCCGAGCGCGCGCGAGTGACCGGGCTGGTCATCAATCGTTTCCGCGGCGATCCTGCGCGTCTCTTGCCGGGTCTGGCTCCTCTCGAAGCGCTCACCGGCGTGCCCGTGCGAGGCGTCGTGCCCTGGGCGGAATCCCTGCGTCCCGACGAAGAAGATGCGGTGAGCCTCGATCATTCGGTAGGCGCCCTGGACATCGCGGTGATCCTGCTCCCGACGGTGTCCAACACGACCGACCTCGCTCCGCTGGCCCGTGCACCCGGGGTCGGCGTGCGCTGGGTCGCGGTGCCGGAGAAGCTGGGGAATCCGGATCTCTTGCTGATCCCGGGGGCAAAGGACACGGTTGCGGATCTCGCGTGGCTGCGCCGGGTCGGCCTCGACCGGGTCATCATCGCGGCGGCAGCGCGGGGAGTGCCGATGCTGGGTATCTGTGGCGGCTACCAGCTGCTCTGCCATGAAATTGAGGAACGAGGCGAGAAGTACCGCGGTCTTGGCCTGCTCGGGGGCCGGACGGAGATGCGTGATCGGAAGGTGGTCACGCCGATGCATCGGCGCACCGTCGGGAGCTGGCTCCTGCCCGCGGGACTGCACGTGACGGGCTTCGAGATCCACCAGGGCCACACCGCCGCGCCCGGTGGGCGGCGGCTCTTCGAGGGAGATGGGAGCGTCAGGGGGCTGGTGGCGGGAACCTACCTTCATGGTTTGTTTGACGAAGCGCCGCTGCGCGAGGCGCTGCTCGGGGCCCTGTGGGCGCGGCGGGGGCTCTCTCCGCCTACCGTGGCGCCCGACGCCGCGCGCGAGGCCGTGTACGACGGGCTCGCGGACCACCTCGAGCGGGCGTTGAAGTTATAAAACTACCGTGTCGGGCGTGATCAGCCGCCCGGGGTCGCTGGGGTCTTGGGCGGCGCGGGCGGGGCGAGGTCGGTCGGGTCGGCGGCCGGCACCGTCGGGGGGCTCGACGGCGCGACCTCGGTCGCGGCCGGCGCTGCGGTGGTCTCCGGGGCCTCGGCGGGCTCAGCCTCCGGGGCAGGACGGGGGTCGTTGACCTCCCTCGGACTGCTCCCGAGCCGAACCGACTCCTCACCGAAAGACCGGCCCAAATCCTTGAGGATCTGGTCGAGCCGGCCCGTACGTCCGCTCGCTGTCCAGCCAAGCCGGAACGCCCAGCTCTTCATTCGTAGCGCCTCGGTGATCTCGAGCACCGAACCGTCATCACGGCGGGTGACCTGCATGGTCACGCACCCGCCGTAGGGGCCGTCAGGGTCAATCACGCAGCGGATCAGCCGCCGGCTCGGCAGGTGCTCCACGACCTCCAAGGTGCGGACCTCGCCGTCGCGCCACGTCTCGCGCCACACCGGGTGGCCGCGCACGTCGTCCAGTCGCTCGACTTTGACAAGTTCAGAACTCCACTCTGGCCACTTGTCGAACTGGGTGGCGCGCTCCCAGGTGGTCTCCATCGGCTGGAAGTACCGACCGAGGCGGCTGGTCCGCCAGTCCTCCGGCAGGGCCTCGGATGCGCGCCAGACCATAGCGCCCGCCACCGCCGCGCCTATGAGAACTACAAGGATCAACGCCCGACGCACGGTGCCCCCTCGGTGCGCCGCACCACGGTCGGATGATAGCTGCATGTGCCCCAGAGCCGACTCCCCGCGACGTCATGCACCACGATGCCGCAAGGTGCGCCGCCCTCCACGTACTCAAGCTCCGCCCACACCCGGCCGGCGCGCTCGGAGGCCCATCGGGACATCGCAGCTTCGTACCGCTTCCGTTCGCGCTCCGGCAAGTAGTCGCGCACGATCGACTGATACGCCAGGACCGGACCGGCGATTTCGTCCAGCCATGCGGGGGCGTCCGCGAGGTCGAG
The DNA here is from genome assembly GCA_947486185.1 of Deltaproteobacteria bacterium. Lineage (GTDB taxonomy): Bacteria > Myxococcota_A > UBA796 > UBA796 > SXON01 > CANKTH01. The sequence goes on along the minus strand of CANKTH010000016.1, from coordinate 29,533 downwards.
GGCCACCTGCTCCGTCGACTCCGATTCCATAGCGCCAAAGGCGTCGTTCAGCCGTTGGAGTCGGGCGTGCTCCCCCGGCCAGACGCAGGCTCGCAGCCACCGGCGGTCAGCTTCAGCGTGGGGATCGAGGGGGCGCAGATCGAGGCCGACGCGGCGCGTGGGCGGCGACACCTCGTCGAAGAAAGGTTGATCATCCTCATCTCGCCAGGGGTGCTCCAGGCGGTCGGCCACGAGGTTGAGCCCGGCGGAAGAGCCCAGGTCAACCAGCGTATACGCCCGAAGGCCCAGCGCGCTCGCCGGCCACAACCACACCACGGCCCGGCCGGTCTCGTTGGTCTGGACGTGGCGGGCGCCCAGGTTGTCCCAGAAGCCGGCGTCCTCCATCGCGATCTCCAGTCCCGCGTCATCCACCCGCTCCGCAGTGTCGGCGGCCGGCTGGTCGGCGAGCAGCGCCGCGAGCGGATGGTGGGGGTCGCGCAGGGCGCGCTCGCGGAGCGACGCAAAGATCAGGAGCGGACGGTCATAAAAAGCGGAGAAGCTCCGGTGCGCCCAGGCGGCGGCGAAGCGGACGTCGTCGGTCCGGGCGATCAGTGGGCGGTAGAGCGCCTCAAACGCCGGTACCCGTCCAGCGAGGAGCTCCCGGTGCCGCCGCAGATCCTCTCGGAGCGCGTTCCCCAGCGGATCGCTCATTGGGGCGTCCCGATCCGAGTCCTACTCAAACGCCGCGATACCCGTGATCCAGCGGCCGAGGATCAGGTTGTGGATGTCGTGGGTGCCCTCGTAGGTTTTTACGCTCTCGAGGTTGGCCATGTGCCGCATCACGGGGTACTCGTCGAGAATACCGTTTGCACCATGAATGTCGCGCGCAACGCGGGCGATCTCCAGCGCGATGTCGACGTTGTTCATCTTCGCAAGGGAGACCTGCTCGGGGATGAGCTGCCCGCTGTCTTTGAGGCGGCCAAGCTGCAATGCCAGGAGCTGGCCCTTGGTGATCTCGCGCAACATCCACGCCAGCTTGTTCTGGACGAGCTGGAACGAGGCGATCGGCTTGCCGAACTGGATGCGCGAGAGCGAGTAGTCCGTCGCCGAGTGGAAACAGGCCATAGCAGCGCCCAGCGCACCCCAGGCGATGCCGTACCGGGCGTTGTTGAGGCAGGAGAAGGGCCCTTTGAGGCCGGTGACGTTCAGGCGGCGGTCCTTGGGGATGCGGCAGTCCTGGAACACCAGCTCGGAGGTGACCGACGCTTTGAGCGAGTGTTTTCCCTTCATCTCGGGGGCGGAGAAGCCGGGATCGCCCTTCTCGACGACAAAGCCATTGATCACACCATCGAGTTTGGCCCAGACGATCGCGAGATCCGCCAGCGTGCCGTTGGTGATCCACATCTTGGCACCGTTGAGCACGTAGCTGTCACCATCGTCCACCGCCCGGGTGATCATGCCGCCGGGGTTGGAGCCGAAGTCGGGCTCAGTAAGCCCGAAACAGCCGATCAGCTCCCCCAGGGCCATCTTGGGCAGGTACTTCTGCTTCTGCGCCTCCGACCCGTACTTCCAGAGGGGGAACATACACAAGGAGCCTTGAACGCTCGCAAAGCTGCGCATGCCCGAGTCGCCGCGCTCCAGCTCCTGGCAGACGAGCCCGTACGCGACGTTGGAGAGCCCCGGGCAGCCGTAACCCTCGAGGTTGACGCCGAGGAGCCCCATTTGCCCCATCTCGGCGACGAGCTCCATGGGGAAAACGCCCTGGCGGCATGCCGTTTCGATGATCGGCAGCACCCGATCGTCGACCCAGTCCCGTACGACCTGGCGAACCGCCTTCTCGTCGTCGGTAAGCAGGGAGTCGAGATTATAGAGGTCTACGCCTTGAAACTTGCTCATGGGAACTCCGATGCGGCGCGCTCAGTGGCCGCTCAGCACATGCAGGGAACGGCTAAAGAGCTCGACGGCGACGTCGGCTTCGGCCTCGGAGAGCGTGAGGGCGGGCGAGAAGCGCACGGTGTTCCTACCCGCGCCGAGGATGATCATCCCGCTGCGGTAGAAGCAATCCATCACGAGCTGGTCGCGCATCGTAGAAGCGCGCTGTTTGGTCGCCCGGTCGGTGACGAGCTCCACCCCGACCATGAGGCCACGTCCGCGGATGTCTCCGACGTTCGGATGGTCGCCTATTGCGGCTTCTAGGCGCTCTTTGAGGTAGGCACCCACGCGGGCTGCGTTGTCGATCAGTCCGCCCAGCAGCAGATCGAGGGTGGCGTTCGCCGCGGCGCAGGAGATGGGGTTGCCTCCGAAGGTGCTGGCGTGCGCCCCGGGCTTCCACCGCATCAGATCGTCCGAGGCGAAGGTGCAGGAGATCGGCATCCCCGAGGCGATCCCCTTAGCCGTCGTGAGTATATCTGCTTTGACCTGGGTATGTTCCCAGGCAAACATGCGGCCGGTCCGACCCATGCCAGACTGGACCTCGTCGAACACAAGCACGATGCCGTGTGTGTCACAGACCTCTCGCAGACGGAGCAGGAAGTCGTCGGGCGGGATGATGTAGCCGCCTTCACCCTGGATCGGCTCCACGAAGATCGCGGCGACGTCCTCCGGGGGAGCGACGGTGCGGAACAGGTCGTGAAGGCGCTCCATCGCGAGCTCAGTGGCGTTGGGGCCCAGACGATAAGGATCGGGATAAAGGGTGTGAAAGGCCGAGAGTAGCGCGCCGAAACCCTGGCGTTGGCGACTCTTGGAGGCCGTGAGTGAGAGGGCTCCGCCGGTACGTCCGTGGAACGCGTCGAAGAAGGCGATGAAGTGGGGGCGGCCCGTGACGTACCGGGCGAGCTTCATCGCGGCCTCGTTCGCCTCGGTGCCCGAATTGCCGAAGTAGACCCTGGAGCGTTCGCCGCGCACCGGATGCAGCGCTGCCAGCCTGGAGGCGAGGCGCCCCTGCACTGGGTAGTAGAAGTCGGTGCCGCTCATGTGGATGAGTTTTCCGGCTTGTTCGCGGATCGCGGCCACGACCTGGGGATGGCAGTGCCCGGTGCTCGTGGTGGCGATGCCCGCGCACATGTCCAGGAACTCGTTCCCGTCGGGGTCGGTCAGCCAGAGACCGTCGGCGCTCTCGACCACGAGCGGATGATCGCGCGTGTAGGACGGTGACACGGTCGCGTCGCTCCGTTCGATCAGGGCGCGGGCCCGCGGGCCGGGGAGTTCGGTGCGGAGCTGCGGACGGCGGGACACAAACACCTCGGAAGCCGAGCGCCGTAACCGAACGTAGCGTTGAAGGCACCCCCGCGGTCGGTGCTCAGCCGGGCGGCGATGCAGGGGATGCGGGCGTCGCTGGTGCTGCCGGCACCGCTGGTGTTGCAGGCGCCGCTGGGGCTGCGGGCGCCGCGGCCGGGTCGGTTGGGGCGGCGGCGGGCGCCGAAGGAGCGCCAGCGGCCTCGGGAATGCCGTTGAGGTACTGGTAGCAGGTAACCGCGTTGTTCCCAGTCATCTCGGGACAGGCGGTGCCCAGCACGGCGCGGGCGTCCGCGGGGCGTTTGGCGTTCACCAGAGCCACCGCGAAGTTGGCACGGGCGGTGGCAGAGCTTTTCCCTTGTTTGACGAGGGCCATCCCGTCGTCGAGCCGACCGGCGGTCGTGTAGAGGTTCAACAGGAGGGTGGCCGCGTCCCGGCTCGCCGTCGGATCGGCGAGGTTGCCGCTGGTGAGTAGCGCGATCGCGTCGTCGGGTCGCCCCGCGGTCTGGAGCGCGCGGGCGTGCGAGACGACCATCGCCGCGGCGACGCCGGGAATACCGCCGGCGGCGACCAACGCGGTGGGGGCATTGACGAGGTCGCCCGCCTCAACCGTGCAGTTGTAGAGGAGTTTGGCCTCGGCGCTGTCCCTCGGCGGGTTGAGCGCTGCTACACAGTCGGCGGGGCGCCCGGCCTGTCGTGCGGTGACGCCGGTGTTGTACCGCGCGGTCGACAAGGTTCCCCCTAACAATTCCCGCACCGGTGCCGGCACGTGAGCGGCGTCCAGGGCGGCGACCTCGGCGGCGGCCGCGCGCGTGTGTGGCGCGGCCGAGGAGCGGCTCATCGCCTTCTGGACTGACGCCCAGGCGGCGCTGTGCTCACCGCGGCGGGCGTCGAGGTTCGCCCGCGCCCGCAGGCTGCCGACCGTGTCCCCGTGGCGGCTCTTCAGACCGGACAAGGCGGTCTCCGCCGCCTCGGATCGGCCGAGCGCTGCCTCTGCCACTACCTGAAGCACGAGGAGGTCATGGTGGACCTCGGGGTCGGGTACCGAGGCTGCGAGCAGAGACGTCAGCGCCTCCGCGGCCTTGTCGGCTCGCCCTATCTGGAGCAGGCACGTCGCCTGTTTGAGCCCGAGGGCGGGGTCGGTGCCGGAGAGCGTCAGGGACAACTTGGGGAAGGTGGCGCGGCAGTCCACAACGGGGAGACCCGCCCCGGTCTCGGCCAGGGCGGGCAGTGTCAGGGCGACGAGGGCGGCGAGGAGGTACATCCGCCGGCGTTATCCACCAGGACGGCCCGGCGCTCGCCCGGTCGGCCGCTTCGTGCAGAGAGCGGTTTCATCGCCCGCGGTTGACGGGGTTTTTCGGCCGATGCTCGGCGCGGGGAGGCTCGGGACGTCGGGGGCCCGGTGTACTCGGGGGTGGATGTGCCACAGCGTGGCGCGGAGGGACGATCAGAGAGTTGGGCATCAGGGATCCTCAGGACAGAGTTGGGCCTATACACCGTGCAGTGGTGCAGACAGGGTTCAGCACTCCCGGCGGGCACGAAGGCCCCCGCCGGGGCGCCACGAGGGCGCCGAGCTCAGATCATGGGCGTATCTCCTATAAAATAGGGCCTGGAGTCAGGGAAGCCTGCGGCGCCGGCACAAGGTCCCCACGCGCCTCGTCGGGAAGACGAGGAAGGGAGCAGCGATGAGCCTGCGACGCCCAGCATGGCCAGAATACGTCAATCTTCGTGCCGAAACGCGGTTCGTTGCGCTCGGGCGAGATGAGCAGGCTCAGTTCATCGTCGTTTCGCTCCTGCCACTGTTGTACTGTTGGCCCGGAGCGGTGTCAAGTGATCGAAGCGTTTTTCCGGACGGCGGCTACCCGAGCGTAGATCGCCTCGGCGAGGGCATCGGTCGGGGCGGTAGCATCCAGGCGAAGCACCCAATCTCCCTCGATCTTTCGGAAGATGTCCCCGGAGCGCCGGAGATCCTCCTCCTGTTCGAAGAGGTTTCCGCGCCCGTCCCGGGCGGCGATCCGCGGCATCGCCGTCGCTACGTCGAGGTCGAGGTGCACGAACAGGTCCGGTCGGGGCGCGATCGCCTCGTTGGTCTCTCGGATCATCGCCGGATCGAGGCCGCGCGCTCCCTGGTAGGCCATCGATGAGAAGTAGTAGCGGTCGATGATCACGACGGTCCCCGCGTCGAGCGCCGGCTGGATCTCCTCGGTCACGTGCTGTTTCCGATCCTCCAGGAAATAGTGGTACTCCTGCTCAACTGGCAGGCGGCCCGTCGCGGCTGACTCGCGGAGCCTCCGACCCCAGGGCCGATCGGTGGGCTCGCGGGTGCGGAGCACGGCGACGCCTTCGTCGCGTAGCCGCCGTTCGAGGAGGGTCGCCTGCGTCGTCTTTCCGGCGCCGTCGATGCCCTCGATCGCGACCAGGATCCCGCGTTGTTTCAGCATCCGCGGCCGCTAACCGGTTCCCGTGCACGTCGCTTCTGCGGGGCCGGGAGCGCTCACCGCGCCCAGCGTCGCCAGGCCTCACGCTCCTCTTCGGGGGTGCGTCCCTCTTTGTAGCTGAACCCGGCGATCTTCTCGAGTCCGGCGAGCGCGGTCGCGGCGACCGTGGGGTCCTTGTCGCCCAGCGCCCGGCCCAGGTACGGCGCGGCGTCGCGGCCACCGATCGCGACCATTGCCTCCACGAAGTTCCGCCGCACCCAAAGCGAGCTTCCTCGGTAATAGTTGCTGGGATCCGCCAGGGCACGCTCGAGGTCCGGCAGCACGGTCGGGTCTCCCAGCGTTCCCAATGCCGCTGCGGCCGCGGCGCGGACCAGCGTGGCCTTGTCGTTGAGCTTGGCCGCCATCTTTCCCGCGAGCGTCCGATCCTTACGATCCCCGAGCGCTCCGACCGCGGCCATGCGGACCTGAGGGTCGTTGTCCTCGAGGAGCCCGATCAGCGCGTCCCGGGCGGCGTCGGACGGGTGCGGACCCAGCGCGCGCACGGCCACCCAGCGGATGCTGGTCGGCGTGTTGGCGTTCCGCGCTACGGTCACGAGCTCGTTGACCGGCTCGTACTTGCTCAAGGTGCCATAGGCCGCCTGGCGCACCTCTACGGCTTGGGCAGCGTCGGCGGCGATCGCGAGATCGTCGCTCAGCGCCGCGAGGCAGAGCCCGGCGAGCAGGAGCAGCATCAGAACTCGTAGGCTATACGCGACTGCAGCGTGAAGAAGTTGCCGTATTCGCGCCCTTCATCGTCCGTTTTGTATGCGAGACCGGAGCTGGAGAGCGGCACACGGTCGGTGATGTGAGCGTAGCCCGACTCGAGCGAGAATAGGATGTGCTCATGGAACTTGTATTTGAGCGCCAGATCCGCCTCCCAGCCCAGTGTAGATGCGGTGGCGGTGTTCTGGGAGCAGCCCGCCTCCTCCGGCCCGTAGTCGCCTTCGGCGCACCGAATGATGCTGCCGTCGGGCTTGTCGGGCCACGCGGTCAGGAATCCGCCGATGATCTCCCAGTTGGGCAGCGGGCGATATTTGATGGTCGGGAAGATGTAACGGCTGTTGTACACGCCGCCGTTGCTCCACAAGCCGCGCGCTTCATCCGACCACTTGTCGGCGGTCACGCGCGCCAGGATCTCTTCATAGATCAACAAACCAGCGTTGTAATCGGAATGTAGCGGCCGTCCCGTGAAGTCCTGGTCGGCGATCTTGCTGTCCCCTGAGGCGTAGCCCGTCTCCAGGTAGGCGGTCAGCGGCTTGTTCTGGAAGCCGAGGCGACCGACATAACCCCAGATGTTCGCCTCTTTGAGGAGAGCGTCCTCCACCGCGCCCGAGGGATCGTAAGCGCCGGGCAGCGCGATGGCCCGGGTCTTGCCGCGGATGTTGACCACCTCTCCTTCGGCGTACAACTTCCCGATCTCGGCCTTGAGGTAGCCGTCGAGGATGAGCACGTTGGAGTCGCTCTCGTCCTGGAGCCGGTTGACTATGTAGATGCCGCCGATGAGGTCGCCGACCCGCCCGCCCGGAAGCGTGGTGTTCTCTCCGGCATACCGGAGCACGTAGACCATCTCGTACACGTCATCCCGCGTGTCGACCCACCAGGTGTCGGGCCGATTTTCGGCGTCGCGGTCCTCGGTGTAGCCGTGCTCTTCGTCGGGCTCGCAGCCGTCTTCCGGATCGTCCGGATCACAGTCGGTGCCGTAGTACTGAATGAGCGGATCTTCGACGAGCCGATCGACACCCACCGCAAAGATAAGGGGGATCCCCGGGTCCTTCTTCTTGGCGAGCGTGGCCACGACCGAGATCGGTCGGGTGGCGAACACGAGCCGGTCGTAGGTCGACCCGCCGTGGTTCTCGCCGAAGTTGTCGTCGAAGCCGTTCCCTTCGTTCGCGAGGAGCCCCATGCCCCAATTGCTGCCTTGGCGGCCGATACGGAAGAGGCCCACGGGGATCTTGAACTCCATCCACGCGCGCTTCAGCTCGATGGTTGAGCCCTCGCGGCCCTCCATGTCGGTGTTCGAGGGATCTCCCGCGAACAGCGAGGTGGACGCCAACGACGCGTTGTCGCCCCAGGCCTGGTCGTCCAGGGCGTCGAACATCATGAAGAACTTGGCCCGGTCTTCAAAGTTCAGCCCGGGCTGCATCCGGATGCGGTGCGTGGCGTAGGTCCCCGCCTTGGCCTGGCCGGCGTAGAGGTCGTCAAACCGGTATACGCGTGCACGGTAATACCCGTCCAAGGAGAACTTCCAGTTGTCGGGCGCCTGCGCGAACGCAGGCAGGGCCAGGGCGAGGAGGAGGTTCATCCACACACCGAGAGGCAGCTGTCGGGCAGCCGGATACCGTCGCCGAAACCGGTGAAGATGTTGGAGATGTTCACGGAGTCAGGCTTGATGTTGAGCACCGTCTGGCCCAGCTTGACGTGTTGCGTCCCGTCCCACACCCACATCTCCGCGGTCCACGTCCCGACGGGCACGTTGACCGCCACCCACAGTCCGTCTTCGCTGCTGTACGGTTGGCTTGCGTTGGGGAAGCTCGAAATGAAGTAGAAGATGCTGACCAGCGGCGGCGCCTTGCCGGTGCCGTCGTGGATGAACACCTGCGCGCCCGTGATGGGCTCTTCTGCCGAATCATACGCGGTGCCGGCGATGATGCCGGTGCTGGGGTCCCACTCCACGCCGAGCACGGCGGGGATGATGGAGGCCGTAGCGATGCTGACGGAGTTCAGGGTCTCGCTCAGTACCCCGTCGGCTTCGTAGCCCCAAACCTGGTGAACCTCGTAGGTGTCCTTGGTCTCTTCCCACTCCACGGGGGTGCTGGTCTTGTAGCCGATCGCCTTACATACAGGCGCTGTCGCGCTGAACTTGCCCTCGCTGTCCACCTCGTCCACTGAGACGTCGGCAGCGGCGTCGATGTCGTCGTTGAAGTACATTTCAACCGAGGCCCCAGGGACCGGCTCGTCTTCCTGGAAGTCGCTGACCAGACCGTCGAGGGTCTGATCCTTGAGGCAGCTTGGGTCGGCCGTCCGGGTCAACCAATCGGTGCCGGGGGTGTAGTCCATCTGGGTCGCGGTATATACCACGTCCACATTGATGAAGTCTTCGAACGCCGGACCTGTGCCGGTCGCGCCCGAGTCTGTAGGGTTGGTCCCGCCCGGGCCGGCCCCGCCTTTGTCTCCGCAGCCTACGGTCAGGAGCAGTCCGCTAAGAGCAACAATACACCGTTCAACACGCATCATCGTCTCCATCACGTCGGCGTTGTACCGGTTGGCGCGGCGCGCTGTCAAGTCGGTGGAGCGATCCGGGGCCTGCTTCGTCACTCAGGGCGGGAGCGGGCTCCCATCAAACCGGGCCACCTCCCGCATCCGCGCGCGGAGCCGTTCGATCGCCCCGACCGGGAGCCCCGCAGCGCGCCCCCGCGCGATCCAAAGCTCCAGGTTTGCGCGTGTCTGATCGCCGACCTTGGTGAAGTGGTACCCCAGGTAGGTGGCGAGGTCGAAGGGCATGATTCGCGGAGCGAGCCAGGCAACCAGGCGCTGGATCGGCGGGCGGATCCACCCTGTCCACGGGGGCGGGGAGCCGCCGGGCCCGGCGGCTGCGATCGGCACGAGCTCCTTCCAGGCATCCGAGGCGACGCTTAGAAGATCGCTCCGCCGGAGCGCCGGGAAATTCCAGTCTGCCGCGTCCAACGCTGCGATGTGGAGCTGGAGGAGCGCCCCTCCCCAGGCGATCGTACGTTCAAGGTCCGGGACGGCCTGGCAGGGTAATCCACCTTGGCGAAGACGCTGAATCACACGGTCGCGCGCCGCCGCGGGACCCCAGAACGGCGCCGGGGCCGGCGGTACGTAGAACGCGATACCGTCTGAGCGGGTTCCCACCGCGGGGAGATCGGTCTCGCCCGGGAGGGGGGCCTGCCACGCGATGAATGAAATGAGGCCGCCAACCATTCGTTCTCCGAGGCGGGCGCGTAGGTGGGCGAGCCCGTCAGGGTGGGTTGGGAACACCACAAACACGGCGTCGCCGACCTGGGCCAGGAGCTGATCGAGGAGCGTGTCCGTCACGGCCGTGCTGCTCACGGCGAGCCACACCTCGTCCCAGTGCGGGGCGGGCAGGTCGCTCTCGTAGACCCCGTCGGCGTACAAGGTTGAGGGCTCCGGCTTTCGCCCGAATCGGCGGCGCCAGAGCGGCATGCCGGCCCTTACCGACGCAGCGTGCCTGGGCTTCACGTAGAAGTCTACTTTGACACCCGCATTTTGGAGGGCCCACGCGTAGACCTGGCCGACGGCGCCGGCGCCCACCATCAGCACTCGGGGTGCGGTCAGCGACATGTGGTCGTGCTCCCCTTCAGGGTACAGGTCAAGCTCTGCCCTCCATTAACAGCGTAGGTTGTCGCCGCGAATCCTCCTTTGGGATGGATACGGCACTGCCCGGTTGTGGGTACGCTCGGAAACACGACGCCGCCATCCTGGAGCGACGCACGTTCACGGAGCCCATCTGCGCAAGTCAGCTCGACGGTGACTGGCAACGTCTGTCCCACAAAAGCCAGGGTGAGCGGCGCCATAGCCCCGGCGCTGACCGGCGGGGCCTCGTCTTCGGTGGCGGGTTTGATGCCGCCCTCGGGCGCGGTCGGCTTGGGTTCCGCTGTCTTGGCCGCGCTCGCGGGCGGGGTGGCGGCACGTTTCGGAGGGGCGGCGGCCTGGGTTTCGGTCGCCACTGCGGGAGGAGGCGTGGCGTTCCCGGCGGCTGTGGCGGTGTCTTCACGTACTACGGGTGGGGCGGTGGCCACCTTCTCGTCGCCGCCCTGCTGGCTGCTCCACCACCAGCCGGCCCCCACCAGCAGCATCAGCGCGAACCCCAGAGCGCCGAGCGCGACGATCAGGGCGATCCAGGCCCACGGGGTGCCGCGCGGTACGGCGTTTGTGCCCGTTGCCGGTGGCGTTTCTCCACGAGACTGCTCCGCCGCCTCCTTCTTGGCGCCGCCGGGGGGTCGGAGACCGGGAGTAGGGGCGCCCGGGGCCGCGCCCCTGGGCGATGCGAGCGGCTCAGGCTCGACGATCACGGGGGTAGGAGCCGCTGGTCCGTGCGGTCGAGCCGGCGCCGCGGTGTTCGGGCCTGGCTCGGGTCTGGGGGACGGTGCGAGCGACGGCAGCTTTGCGACGACGGGGCTGGGAGCGACCGGCGAGCTGCTGTTCCAGGCGTTACGAACCTGGGCGCAAGTGGCGTAACGGCGGTCCCGGTCGCTGTGGAGACATCGGCGGATCACCTCACCATATCGGGCCGGCAGCGCGGATCTGAGCTGCTCCGGGAGGACGTAGCCCTCGGAGAGGATCCTGCCGACCACCGCGTAGGTGTCGGTCCCACCAAATGCCGGTGTTCCGCCGATCATCTCATACAGGAGGCAGCCGAGGGCGAAGATGTCTGCCCGGTGATCCACCCGCTGGTTGTCGAGCAGTTGCTCGGGCGCGAGGTAAAGTGGTGGTTTGAGGCCAGATCGTGACAGTGGAGGGCCGCCGATGATGCGGCCCACGCCGAGCGCGCACAACCGCGCTACTGGACCCTGGCCGCCTATCTCCACGACGATGTACTCGGGGCGGAGCTCACCATGAACCAGGCCGTGATCGTGCGCGTGCTCGAGCCCTGCGAGTACACCAAGGAACAACGTGTCGATATCGGCGATCTCCTGGTGGCCGCGGCGGAGCCACTCGCCGAGGTCCGGCGCGTCTCCGAGGTCGAAAAGCAGCGCCGTGTCGCTCCCGGCCTCGAGCACGTCCACCGCGCGCACGAGGTTGGGGTGGGTCACCTTTGCCTGGCTCCGGAGCTCGAGGAGGGCGCGCTCGCGGAGCTCGGGCCCCCCACCGTCAAAAAGCAGGGCAACCCTCGATTGTCCAGTGCGGAGCACCTGAAGGCGCCAGAGCGTCGCCCCCGGGCGCTCGCCCAGCTGGCTCTCGATCCGGTGACCGGCGATCTCGTCTCCTACCTGTAACATCGCCGGGAATTCATCCTGGCCTCACGGCCTGAGCGGGGGGAGGGCAAGAGTCTATCCGGAATGCGGAGCGAGGGCGCGCCACCGCCACCGCCGGGAGTATTCGGGGTGACAGCCGGAGGAGGGGCCGTTAGCCCGGGCAGCTGGGATGGAGTTGTCGATGTGGTTGTGGTTGATCCTCGCGTGTAACAGCGGCGATCCGTGCCGGAGCTACGTAAAGGAGTACACGAGCTGCGTGGAGGAGTCCGGCACCGAGCCTGCGAACGTGGATCCGGCGCTCATCTGCCAGAACTACGATGACAAGGACCCGGGATTGGTGACCTTCTACGAGTGTATGACGAACGCGTACGCCCGGGATTGCACTACCGCGGAGGGCTACACCGACGCCAACGCGGCGGCCAGCACCTGCAGCGTGCCGGCGAGCTGAGGCCCGACAGCAGCGGGCGGCTCCTCCCGTAAGGAGCAGCGCCTCGGGGCGGCGGTGGGAGCTGCGCCCGTTCAGGCGGCTTCGCCACCGTCGCCGCGGGGTGGGTCGCCCAGACGAGCACGCTCAAAGCCAGCGATGAAGCGGGCATGCGACGCCGCCTGCTCGGAGCCGATTTCCAACGTGGCGGCGTGCGCGCCCCAGTCGGGCCTTCGGCCGTCGGCGTCCAGCACATCGTACTGGCGCGCCAGTTCCCAGGACGACCACGTGCCCCCCGACCGAGCGCCGACCTGACCGTCTGCGGCCAGCGCGGCGATACACCGGCCGACGAACAGCGGGGACTCCGAAAAAGCGAAATTCGGGTCGGCGGCATCACGCCACGTGAGCTCGGTGACCCCGAAGTGTTCGAGCATCGCCTCGGAGCGTAGGAAGCCGGGAGTGACGGCCAGGGTCCACGAGCCGGCACCGCGAGACTCCTCGTGGAGGCCGAACATCAGGCGGCACAAGGTCGTTTTCACCAGATCGTACATCACGTTGCCGCGGTACTCGAGGCCCGAACCGTCGGTGAGCGTGATCAGGCCGCCCGCGCGCGCCGCGAGCAAGGGAAGGAGCCTCTGCGCCGTCAACAGGTGGGGTTTGAGCCCGGAAATCAGCGCGTCGACGCTGGCCCATGGCTGCTCCGAGAAGGGTTGACCCCACGCGACGTACTGGTCCCCGCCCCACAAGCTGTTGACCACGAGGTCGAGTCCCCCGTGTTCTTCCTGGATTTTCGCCGCTAATGCCTCTACCGAGGCCGGGTCGTCGTGGTCACACACCACCGCGACGCCGACACCACCTCGCTGGGTGACACGCTCGGCAGTCTCTTCGATGGTCTCAGGCCGGCCGGTCAATACAAATGGGCTCTGGCCCTCTCGCGCGGCGGTTGGCGCCAGCCGGCTGCCCCGACCGGTACAGATGACCGTCATCCCTGCTTCGCCAAGCGCTTCCGCCACGCCTCGACCCGCGCCCCTTGTGGCCCCTGCCACGATGGCGACCTTGCCCGCGAGCCGCATCCCGACCTCCGAACCGCCCGCTTATCCAGACGCGCGTGAATGGGCCCTACCTCAAGTGGGTTTCGCGCTCAGCAGCCCGAGGAGCACCAGATGTCGGCCACACCGGTCCAGAACCAGGAGGATCCGTCGTAAACATCGTCAGGGGAGTTGTCGTCGACACCCGGGTCCCCCATTCGGGTGGTGGTCGCCGAGAGCGTTGCGCCGCCGAGCAGACGGACGCCGCCGCCGACCTCGCTCGCCACATTCTCGGTGATCGCGCTGCCATCGAGCTCGGCGTAAGAGGAGCTGTCCAGGAAGAGCCCTGCGCCGGTCGCGGCGGCGTTCTGGTCGACGTCCTGGCCGGTCAGAAAGGCGCTCGAGGAGGATGCGAGCCACATCCCGCCGCCTCGGTTGGCGCTGTTGCCGGTGCACATCGTAGCGCTGGCGGTGAGGTAGGCGAAGGTCCCGAGGTAGAGGCCCCCGCCATCGCCGGCCGCGTCGTTACCCTCAAAGGTGGCGGTTCGCAGCGTCACGGTGGCCGGGGTGGTGCTCGAGGAACTGGCGAAGTAGCCCGCGCCGTTTCGCGCCTGGTTGAGGGACACAGAGCTGTCCTGGACGATACTGTTGCCGCCGACCGTCGCGATGCCACCCCCTTCATCCGCGATATTGGCCGTGAAGCTACAGGACTCGAGCGACACCGTCGCCTGCTCGGCGAAGAGACCGCCCCCCTGGCCGGCGCTGGTGTTCTCCTCGAAATCGACCCTCTCTGCGTCGATCGACGCGGAGTCCGCTACGAACACGCCCCCGCCCGACGTTGCGACGTTGGAGTAAAGACCGCTGTCCTGCAGCGCCGCGACGGCTAGTTCATCGACGTAGGCACCACCGCCATACACGGCGTTGTTCCCACGTAGCTCCTCACCGACGAGCGAGAGTGTCGCGCCCGAGCCGAGGAAGAGCGCCCCGCCCATCTCTGCCGCGTTGGCCGACCAGCGTCCGTCCTGGCTCGTCACCGCGCCGCCGGCGCTCACATAGAGGCCGCCCCCCTCCGCGGCAGCTTCGTTCGTCTCAAAAATGCAGGAACTGAGGGTGGCGCTGGTCCCCGAGCCGAGCCACGCACCTCCGCCGGCGTGCGCGCGCCCGGAGACGAAGGACACCGCGTCGAGCACGAGGCTGCCGCTCAGCAGCGCCAGATTGCCGCCGTCGCTGAGGCTGTCGCCGTCGTGGTCAGCCCCGGTGCCATCTTGTAGGATCAAGCCCGAGATGGCCGCAGTCCCTGGCGCGGTCACCGTGATTGTGCTGCCCGAGAGGCCGCTCGCGTCAATGATCGGGCCGCCAATCCCGGTCACGTTGAGGTCCCCGTCGAGCCGCAGGACCTCATTCCACGTGCCCGCGCAGATCGCCACCCGGAAGCTCGCCGCATCCAGGGCCTCCTGCACGGTGCCGTAGTTGGTGGTGCCGTCGGCCGTTACCCGGCGATCTTCACCGGTGCTCGGGTCACAGTCGTCGTCGATGTCGTTGCAGAGCTCTTCCCCGCCGGGCACACGCGTCGGATCGCTGTCGTCACAGTCATCGCCCGCCGCACGCGTGCCATCGGGCGCCTCACACGCCAGGATTCCTGCACCGGCGCCGTAGCCGTCTCCGTCGCTGTCGGCGTACCAGGTGAGGAGGCCGGTGACGCTGGGGTCGTTGTCGTCGGCGAGACCGTTGCAGTCCTCGTCGGTGTTGACCGGGTCGCAGAGCTCGGCGGCGTCGGGCCGGACGTCCGCCCGGCCGTCGTCACAGTCGCCCGCGCCCGCGACCGCGTCCGCGGGCTGCCCGCAGGCTTCGATCACGGTCGCCGGGTCGCCCCAACCATCTGCGTCAAGGTCGGCGTACCAGATAGCAGAGCCTGAATACGAGGGGTCGTCGAGGTCCACCAGGCCGTCGCAGTCCTCGTCGGTGCCGCCGTCGCAGATCTCGGTCGCCGACGGGGAGAGCTGGGCGTTGTTGTCGTCACAGTCGGCGTCGTCAGCCGCCAGTCCCGCCGCCGGGTCGCAGGTGAGGCTCCCCGGGCCCGCGCCGTGGCCGTCCCCGTCTGCGTCGGTGTACCAGGGGCCATTCTCGGTGACGTCGGAGTCGGCGTCGTCGACGAGGCCGTCACAGTCTTCGTCGACCTCGGCGGCGTCACAACGTTCGGTGCCCGATGGTGAGACGTTCGGCTCAGTATCGTCACAATCGCCCGCCGTGCCGACGTCGCCAGGGTCCGCGGTGCAGTCGGAGTGGCCGCGGCTGGCGTCGCCGTAACCGTCACCGTCGAGGTCCAGATACCAGGTGGGGGCGTCCACCGCGGCATTGTCGGCGGTGCCGTCGCAGTCGTCGTCAAACCCGTCGCAGTATTCGATGGCGGCAGGAGACACGGTGGGGTCGAGGTCGTCGCAGTCGCCTCGGTTGTCGGCGAAGCCCGGCCGCACCGCGCAGTCGAGCGTGCTGGTGCCGCTGGCGTCCCCGTAGCCATCCCCGTCGGCGTCGGGCCAGACGGTGAGCGTGGCGCCGATGTCCTCGTCGATGAGCCCGTCGCAGTCTTCGTCGGTCCCGTCACAGGTCTCGGGGGCGTCGGGCGAGATGAGGGTGTCCGCGTCGTCGCAGTCTCCGCCGCGCGTGACCCACCCGGGCTCCTCTTCGCAGCGCGTCAAGCCGATGCGTTCGTCGCCATAGCCGTCGCCGTCGCCGTCGGGGTACCAGGTCAGAAACGCGGCATCCTCGTCGATGACGAGGTCGCAGTCCTGGTCAGTGCCGTCGCAGAGGTCGGGCAGGCCGGGGGCGATACTGGCGTCCTGATCGTCGCAGTCGTCGTCGGTGGTTGCGGTGCCGGCGGCGTGGGTGCAGGCGGTCTCGGGGGAGTCGGCGTCACCGTGCCCATCGCCGTCCGCGTCGGCCCAGGCCATGGTCGCGTCGACGGCGGTCGACTCGTCGGTCTCGCCGTCACAGTCGTCGTCGCTGCCGTTACAGCGCTCGTCCATTCCGGGCGCGATCGAGGCGTCACTATCGTCACAATCGCCGCCTTCATCCGCGTAGCCCTCCACCTCGGGGCAGGTGGCCGCGCCGGTCGTGGTGTCGCCGAAACCATCGCCGTCCCCGTCCAGAAAACGGGTCGTCGCGTCGGCCGCGTCTTCGTCCGCCGAGCCGTCGCAGTCATTGTCCAAACCGTCGCACAGCTCGGGTTTGCCCTGCGCGATCAACTCGTTCTGGTCGTCACAGTCCTCGTCGACGTTGACTCCGTCCTGATCGGCGTCGGGACGGGCCTCTTTGAGGGGCGGGCAGGCGAGGAGGAGGAGCAGGAGCAGGGGCATGGCAGCAGGATAGTCCGTTGTCAGAGGGGATCCAAATCACGGGAGAGCACGGGGCTTGTTCGCAGTCTTCGCCGGCAGGGCCGTCTCACCCAGGTAAATCACGTGGCGCCAGCCGCCGCCCCCCGCCGACACCTGTTCGGTGCGCACGGCGAAGCCAGCGCGGCGAAAAGTCGCTTCAAACGATGCGTCTCGTTCCTCCGACCAGATCGCGAGCACGCCGGGTCGCTTGAGCGCCCGACGGGACCGCTGCAGCGCGGCCAGCCCATAGAGTGGGTGGTCCACGCCGTGGAAGTCCATGCGTGGTCCCTCGTAGAGATCAAGGAGAATCGTATCGTATTCCCCGTCTTGCGCCTCGGAGATGAGCTGGGCCACGTCCCCGATCCGGTGGGTCACGCGAGGATCGGACGCCGCGCCCCCGTTGAGCGGTGCGAGCAACGTCTCATTCCAAGAGAGGATCTCGGGGTTGAGCTCCGCCACGACCACCTGGGCGTCCGGACCGAGCTCATCGAGGGTCGCCCGCAGTGTCAGGCCCATCCCGAGGCCCCCGACGAGCACGCGCGGCCTGGCTCGGCCCGCGAGCCCGGCGCAGCCAAGCCGGGCGAGGGCCTCCTCGGAGCGACGCGCGGCGCTGTTCATCAACATTCTGCCGCCAACCAGGATCGTGTACTGTCCATTCGGCTGCTGGTACAGGCAGAGGGGCCCCTCCGGGGTGGTCGCAGTCGCGAGGAGCTGGCTCGGGCGTGGCATCTCGGCGGTTATCGTGCCGCGCCGGCGCTCGCTCGAAGGTGACGCGAGGGGGTGCTCGTGTTAGCTGCGCCGGCTTTCCCAGGAGCTTCATGGCCCTCCGCGTCGCAATCAATGGTTTTGGCCGCATCGGTCGTTGTGTCGCCCGTATCGCTCACGCGCGCACCGACATTGACATCGTCGCTATCAATGACCTCACCAGCCCCGATGTGCTGGCTCACCTGCTCGCGCATGACTCGGTCCACCGGAACTGGAACGTCCCGGTGTCCGCGGTGGACGGCGGCCTGAAGGTGGGTGACAGCTTCATTCGGATCACGGCCGAGCCCGATCCGGCAAAGCTTCCCTGGAAGGCCGAAAATATCGATGTGGTCCTGGAGTGCACCGGCCTGTTCACGAAGGCGGAGAAGGCCCGGAAACACCTCGAAGCAGGCGCCGGTCGGGTGGTCATCTCGGCTCCGGCCAACGATGAGGACGTCACGGTCTGTCTCGGTGTCAACGACGACAAGCTCGATTTGAGCAAACACTTCATCATCTCCAACGCATCGTGCACCACCAACTGTCTCGCCCCGGTCGCCAAGGTGCTCAACGACACCTTCGGCATCACGGCCGGCTTGATGACCACCATCCACTCCTACACCAACGACCAGAATCTGCTGGATCTCCCCCATCGTAAGGGCGATCTTCGGCGGGCGCGCGCCGCGGCGCTGAACATGGTGCCTACGTCGACCGGCGCGGCAAAGGCCGTCGGCCTCGTGCTCCCTGAGCTGAAAGGTAAGCTCAACGGCATGTCCATCCGGGTCCCGACCCCCAACGTGTCGGTGGTGGACCTCACCTTCAACACCGCCCGCGCCGTCACCAAAGATACGATCAACGCCGCGTTGGTTGAGGCCGCCGCCACGCCTCGATTCGCTGGCATCCTCTCCGCGGTGTACGCCCCGCTGGTGAGCCAGGATATCCTGGGCAGTTCCTACTCTTCCGTCGTCGATCTCGAGCTCACCGCGGTCCTCGGCGAGCACATGGGCAAGGTGTTCGCGTGGTACGACAATGAGTGGGGTTATTCCACCCGAATGGTCGATCTCTGTGCGCGCCTTGCTGGCGGATCGGTGGCGCGGTGAGTCTGCCGACCCTCGAGTCGTTGGAGCTGAACAACGACCGCGTCTTTTTGAGGGTGGACTTCAACGTCCCGATGGCCGACGGCGCCATCACGGACGACACCCGGATCCGCGCCGCGCTGCCGACTATCGAGTTTCTCCGGAAGCGAGGCTGCCGGGTGGTGTTGGCCTCGCATCTGGGGCGGCCCGACGGGCGGGACGAGAGCTTGTCCCTGGAACCTACGGCGGCGCGGCTCGCTGAGCTGCTGTCTGCCGAGGTCGTGTTCGCCCATGACATCGTGGGAGAGGACGTCGAGCTGCTCACGCGAGAGCTTGGGCCCGGCGGGCTGATGATGCTCGAAAATCTACGCTTTCACCCGGGTGAGAAGGGCGGCGACGACAACTTCGGTCAGGCGCTCGCCCGGCTGGGCGATGTCTACGTGTCCGACGCCTTCGGCACGATGCACCGTGCAGAGACCTCGATGGCCGGCGCGGTCGCCTGGTTTCCGCGGGCGGGCGTCGGTTTTCTGGTGCAGAAAGAGCTGGAGGCGCTTGGCCGGGTTCTGCACGAGCCCGAGCACCCCTACGTGGCGGTGTTGGGCGGCGCCAAGGTGTCCGACAAGATCGGCGTCATTGAATCGCTGGCCCACAAGGTTGATGATCTGCTGATCGGTGGTGCCATGGCCTACACCTTCCTCAAGGTGCGCGGCGTCGACGTGGGCCGGTCGCGGGTGGAGAGCGCCAAGCTCCTGCTTGCGCAGCGCCTGCTCGAACGGTGCGCCGAGCGGGGGGTGCGGGTGCACCTTCCCGTGGACCACGTGGTGAACAGTAGCCTCGAAAGCTCGGAAGCGCCGCGCGTGGTGGAAACGCTCGGAGAGGACGACGTCGGGCTCGACATCGGGCCGGCTACCACAGCGCGGTACGCTGCCGTGATCGCGGGCGCGCGGACCTTGTTCTGGAACGGTCCGATGGGGGTCTTTGAGGACGAGCGTTACGCCGCAGGCACCGTGGGTATCGCGGAGGCTTGCGCCGCGAACACTGGCTACACTGTGATCGGCGGGGGCGACAGCGCTGCGGCGGCGGTGAAGTTCGGCCTCGCCGACCGGTTCACCCACGTGTCGACCGGTGGCGGTGCCAGCCTGGAGTTTCTGGAAGGCAAGGATCTTCCGGGAGTCAAGGCGATCCGCGTACGGAGTCGGGCATGAGCACGGGGAAGCGGCGGCCCTTGGTGGTCGGCAACTGGAAGATGAACAAGGGCCCACAGGAGGCGGACGCGCTCGCGGTCCAACTGAAGGTGGTGATCCAAGACTATCCCGCGGTGGATGTTGGCGTAGCCCCGACGTTCCTCGCGTTACCGGCGGTGGCCGAGCGGCTCAAACACACGGCGGTCCAGGTGGTTGCACAGAACTGTCACCCCGAGGTGTCGGGGGCCTACACCGGCGAGGTCAGTCCCGAGATGCTGCGCCAGCTCGGGGTCACCTGGTGTCTTGTCGGGCACTCCGAACGGCGGCAGATCTTCGGCGAATCGGACAGCTTTGTCGGACAGAAGGTGCGCGGATGCCTGCGGGCCGGGGTGTTGCCGATCCTCTGCGTCGGGGAGACGCTCGCGGAGCGGGACGCGGGCCAGGCCGAAGCGGTCGTGCAGCGCCAGCTTGATGCTGGGCTCGCCGGGCTGCCGACGGATCAGCTCGCCTCGGTGACCATCGCGTACGAGCCGGTGTGGGCGATCGGGACGGGGCGCAACGCGTCGCCGCAGCAGGCGCAGGAGATTCACGCATTTATACGGTCCTACCTTGAGGATCGTTACCCTCCATTTGTCTCGCGCTCCATGCGGATCCTCTATGGGGGTTCGGTCAAGGGCAGCAACGCGGCTGGTCTCCTCGGCCAGGCCGACATCGACGGCGCGCTGGTCGGCGGCGCGGCCTTGACCAGAGACGATTTCGTCGCCATCGTGGCGGCGGCACACCAACGGGGCTCTTGATGTATACCTTTGTCCTAGTCCTCCATATCATCGTGAGCCTGCTGCTCGTGCTCATCGTGCTCGTTCAACCTGGGAAGGGGGCCGACATTTCTTCGGCCTTCGGGGGTGGCGCCGCGACCCAGCTCTTCGGGGCGAGCGGCCCGGGTAATTTCCTCACCCGGGGCACCGGGGCCCTCGCGTTCATCTTCATGGCGACGAGCGTGTCCTTGTCACTGTACAGCACGCAGAGCCGCTCCGATCTCAACATCGAGGACGATGGTACCGAGGAAGGTGAGGGGTGGACGCCCAAGAGCGCCGAGCCCACCGACGCGCTGCCTGGCGCGCTCCCGGGTACCTTGCCCGCTCCGGTCGCGACGGATGAGGCGGTCGAGACGGCCCCGGCCGGCGCGGCCGACGGCGATGGGGCCGCTGCGCCAGCGACCGCGCCCGAGCTACCGGGGGCCTCCACCCCGGCCCAGACCCCGCCGGCGCAGTGAGTCGTTCGCCGCACCCTCTTCGGGGCGGCGAACCGGAGACGAAGCGCGCCGCAGCCGTTGCGAGGCGCTCTCGACCTTGACGACTCAGCGGCCGCCTGCTACTTGGTTGGGGCCTGTGCGCGGGTGGCGGAACCGGCAGACGCGCAAGTTTGAGGTGCTTGTGAGGTAACACTCGTGGGGGTTCAAGTCCCCCCTCGCGCACTCCAGCCACTATTCAAACGCCCGTCGGACCTCCGGCGGGCGTTTGTCGTTTTGCGGTGCGCCGACATGGCGTTTGCGGCCTGGACGGGCGCGGCGTCAACCGTGGCCAATGGACGGCGGGCGTAGAGGCGTCCGGTGGCGGAGTGCTTCAGCCGACGCCCATGACATCGCGGATCGGGCGCAGGCTCGCCGTACCCGTTCGTGAGAGGCGCTCCACGATTTTCCTGCCTGTACGCGCGAGATCGAGGAGCTTGTGCACCCGGGTCACGACGAAACGACCGCGCAGCATGGAGCCGGGATCGGAGCTTCGTCCTTGAGTATCGAGGATGTGTAGGGCGCCCTCGAGGGAACGAATGGTGTCCTCGATGAGCCTGAGCTCGCGCTCAGCGAAGACCCGGGCCACGAGGCGCCCGATGTCGGTCTCGGCCACGTAGAGCCGGCGCCGCCCGCCGTCCGCGCGCTCGGGACCAGGAGCAGTCCGGCGCACCACGCTCCACTTTTGGAGGTCTGCCAGGGTCATGCTGACGTTTCCAGCGCTGAGGCCTGTGCGGCGCTCGATCTCCTCCGCGTCCAGCGGCTCGGTCGAGAGGTAGAGCACGGTCCATATTTTACCCATAGAAGGCTTGAAGTTCCAGAACTCCATCAGCTGGCCGACAGCCTCACCGACCTGGGCGACAGCGCGTGCTTGAGCGCTGTCGGCGGTGCCAGGCTCGGGGTTCACACTACCGTCCAGGGAGCTTCCCGGGGTCGATGTCGAAAGCGGTTCGCGCATGCTCGCCATCCTCACAGATTTCAGTTAGCGTTGAAATTGCTGAACGGCCACCCGGAGGTCAAAATGGACGGTGCGGTCTTGAGGACGGGCGCGGATGGCGCGGCGCCGCGGGTCGAGCCCGCCAAGGTGATACGTCGTCTTCGGCCGGCAGGAGTCGCCGCGGGGGCCCGCCTGACCCGAGTCGCGGTGCCGGGGCACGCGCTCGCCTTGACCGCACCGGCGCTGCAGCTCGCTGAACAGCGGCTGGTCGCCCTTGTCGGGAACAAGGTGGACGTCGTGGAGACCATCGCGGCCTACCTTGTAGAAGCGGGCGGCAAACGTCTGCGACCGATGATGGTGGCGCTGGGAGCGGGCGCGGTCGGGTATACGGGCCCGCTTGACGGGCTGATGTGTGCGGGAGAGCTCATCCACCTGGGCTCGCTGCTCCACGACGATGTCGTCGACCTCGGCCTGTTGCGGCGCGGCCGACCCTCGGCACCGGTGGTGTATGGAAATGCCGCCTCGATCCTAACGGGTGACTTCTGCCTCGCGCGCGCTGTGCTGTTGGCGGCGGAGGAGGGGGGGCACCGCGCGGTGACCGCGCTGGCCGCTGCGGTCACGTCGATGGCCGAGGGCGAGGTGCTTCAGCTGCAGCAGGCGGGTGACCTGAACACCTCTCGTGCGCTCCACCTCGACATGGTCGACCGTAAGAGCGCCGCGCTGCTCTCGTGGTGCGCCGCGGCGGGCGCCTACACGCTCGAGGACGAACACTCCGCCGAGGCCCTGGCACGGTTCGGGCGTGCGGTAGGCATCGCCTTCCAGATCACGGACGATGTGCTTGATTATCTGCCAGAGACGGGCAAGATGCCGGGGGCGGATCTCCGGGAGCGAAAGGTCACCCTGCCGCTGATCCACGCGATGGCCGCTCGTCCGGAGCTCCGGGCCCGGCTGGCCCGGGCCGCGCCGGAGCCGGATGAGCTGCCCGCGTTGATTGAGGAGGTCCGGGCCACGGGCGCGTTGGATCTGACGCTGGACGAGGCGCGGGCGCGGGTCGCCGACGCTCAGGAGGCGCTCGATGGGCTGCCCGACGGCCCCCACCGACGCGCGCTGGCCGAGCTGAGCCTTTACCTCGTAGAACGTTGTGTCTGAGCCCCAGGCTCTCATCCGCGCGCCCCTGGCGGGCGACCCGGGTCGCGCCCACGCGGTGCGTGAGATGTTTGCGCGGATCGCCCCCGGGTATGACCGCGCCAACCGCTGGATGTCCTTGGGCATCGACCGCCGATGGCGGCGGATCGCGCTGGACGCCCTCGGTGCCGCCGCGTCCGGGGATGTGCTCGACTTATGCGCGGGCACCCTTGATTTCAGCCTTGCCCTCGCCGGGAGCGCGCGCAGGGTGGTCGCCGTAGACTTCTGCGCGGAGATGTTGGAGGTCGGCCGCCGGCGCCTGCCACCCACGGCCCCGGTCGAGACGGTCTGCGCGGACGCGCGTGAGCTGCCGCTGTCCCCGGGGGTTTTTGACGGCGCCGTGATCGGTTTTGGGATCCGGAACGTGCCGGAGCCGGAGCGGGTGCTCGGCGAGCTGCGGCGCGTGCTCCGTCCAGGGGGCAAGCTGGTGATCGTCGACTTCTTTCGCCCGACAACGCTGCTGCAGCGGCTGATGGCCGGCAGCTACAACCGGTTGGTGCTGCCCGTCGTCGGCGGCGCGCTCACGGGTGACGCGGCCGCCTACCGTTACCTGGCGGACTCGATGGCGGCGTGGTGCAGCCGCGCCGAGTTTGAACAACTCTGCGTCGACCAGGGGTTTCTGGCGGTGTCCGGACAGGAGCTCTTTCCTCCGGTGGCCTCGTTGGTGGTCGCCGAGAGGGGGGTCTGATGAAGCGCGTCGTGCTGGGCATCACGGGAGCCTCCGGTGCGCCTTATGCCGCGCGCGCACTCCATTTTTTTGCGGGCGCCGGGCGTGAGGCGGGCATCGAAGCCGAGGTGGTGTTCACGCGGAACGGTCGCCTGGTGTGGTCACACGAAGTGGGCGGTGATCCAGCTCATTATGGGCTACCTATCTGGCCTTCGGGGGACATGACCGCGCCGTTTGCCTCGGGGTCCGCTCGGTACGACGGCATGGTGGTCCTGCCGTGTTCGGCCGGGACATTGGGGCGGATCGCGACGGGCGTGAGCGCCGACCTGGTCGGGCGGGCCGCCGACGTGATGCTCAAGGAGCGCCGCCCGCTGATCCTGGTGCTCCGGGAGACCCCCCTGTCGCTCATCCATGTGCGCAACATGGAGCAGCTCATCCTCGCGGGCGCCACGATCCTGCCGGCGGCGCCGTCCTTTTATAGCCGCCCTGCCTCGATGGAGGCGCTGCTGGACACGGTGGTCGCCCGAGCGTTGGACGCGCTGGGCATCGAGAACACCTTGATGGCCCGGTGGCGAGGCCTCGCTCCAGCCCACAACCCGGTGAAGGAGTCCTCATGACCGACGTGGAAGTGTCCCACATCCCCAAGACCTCGACCGCGCCGCGCTGCGTGACGCGGAGTGGTCCAGTGGTCCTGCCTCGTCTGGTGCGCCAGCGCGCCATGGCGGTGGGCATTGGAGACCTCGCCGAGCGTGTCGCCGCAGGCGAGCGTCTCGATGCTGGCGATGCCCGACGGCTATTTGAGGTAGACGATGTGGCGGTGTTGGGGGCGCTGGCCAACCAGGTGCGTGAAGCCAGGTTTGGCGACCTCACGTTCTTCAACCGGAACCTGCACGTCAACGCGACGAACGTCTGCGAGGCGAGCTGCATCTTCTGTAGCTTTGCACGGCTGAAGACCGGCGACCAGGGGGCCTACACCATGGCGCTCGACGAGGCCCTGGGGCGCATCCGGGCCCAGCGCGATCGGCTGGTGACTGAGGTCCACATCGTCAATGGCCTCAACCCGGACCTGCCCTGGGCCTGGTACCTGGACCTGATCGCCGCGATTCGGGCGGAGCGGCCCGATCTGCACATCAAGGCCTTCACTGCGGTCGAAATTCACTACTTCGCCGAGAAGTTTGGCAAGTCCTACGTTGAGGTTCTCACCGAGCTCCGCGCGGCGGGGGTGGGGTCGTTGCCGGGCGGTGGGGCGGAGATCTTCCACCCGCGCGCTCGGCGTAAGCTCTGTCACGACAAGGTGGACGCCGATGGCTGGCTGGAGGTGCATCGTGTGGCGCACCGCCTCGGCATGCGTACCAACTGTACGATGCTGTTCGGGAGCATCGAGACCATGGACGAGCGGGTCGACCACCTGCTGCGGCTCCGCACGCTCCAGGACGAGACGGGTGGGTTTCAGACCTTTATCCCGCTGAAGTTCCATAACGAGAACAACCGGCTTCGCCGGCTCCCCGAGCCGACCGGCAACGACTGCCTGCGCACCCTGGCGGTTTCGCGGCTCGTTCTCGACAACATCGACCACATCAAGGCCTACTGGATCATGCTTGGCATCAAGCTCGCCCAGGCCTCCTTGTGGTTTGGGGTGGACGACCTCGACGGCACCGTCAAGGAAGAGAAGATCTACCACATGGCCGGCGCGAGCACGCCCCAGGAGCTGACCCGTGCCGACCTGGTCGGGCTCATCCGCGCAGCGGGGCGTATCCCGGTTGAACGTGACACACTTTACCACGTCGTGGCGGAGGCTTAGATGACCCCTATCGCGTGTGTTGGCTACACCAACGCCTGGCCGCTCACCCGTCACCTCGATCGATCGGTATTCGCGATCCGCGAGGCGGTACCGAGCGAAGCGGCGCGCCTGCTGCGTTCGGGAGAGGTGGAGCTTGGCCTGATCCCCGTCGCTGCCCTGCTGTCGGACGGCGACTACGAGGTGGTGCCGGGGGTCTGTATCGGCTGCGATGGCCCGGTGACCTCGGTGCTCCTTGTGGGCGAGACCCCGATCGAAGAGTGGGAGTCGGTGGCGCTGGACGGTGAGAGCCGCAGCTCGGTGGTGCTCGCCCAGATCCTGCTGCGGGGTCCGCTTGGCCGGCCTGATCTCAAGGTGTTTCCTGTAGATCCTGGCAGCGGGCGCTTCTGGGCGCAGGGCCGCACCGGGGCCGTGGTGATCGGCGATGCTGCGCGAAACCTCCCTGACCGCCTGATCACGCGTATTGATCTCGGGGAGGTGTGGAAGTCCTGGACTGGACTGCCTTTTGTGTTCGCCGTCTGGGCCGGGCGCGTACCGCTCGCGCCAGAGGTGATGGCGAGCCTCCGGGACGCAGCAGTGCGGGGTCTCGCCGATCGTGTCTCGGCACCGGAGGCGGACCGGACCTACCTCACCGAACACCTGCGGTATGAGCTGGATGATCGGGCCTTGATGGGCTTGCGGCGCTTCGCGGCGCTCGCGTACGCCGCCGGCCTGGTGACGCGTGAGTCCTTTTCGCTCTACCCACCGCCCCGGCGGCTCCAGAAGCCGCTGGACGTCGACAGCTTGCTCGCTAAAGGGGCTGAGGGGGGGCGTTTGAGCCCGGCAGAGGGCCTACGGCTCTTTGAGCACGGCCGTATCGACGAGCTTGGCCTCGCCGCGCACCAGCGGCGGCTCGCCCTCCATCCCGGTCCAGAGGTGACCTACATCCTGTCGCGCAACATCAACTACACCAATGTATGCGTGACGGCCTGTAAGTTCTGTGCCTTTTATCGTCCGAAAAACCATCCGGAAGCCTATGTGCTGTCCCGGGAGCAGATCGCGCAGAAGCTGACGGAGCTGGTGAACGCGGGTGGCGTGGAGACGCTCCTTCAGGGCGGGCTCCACCGTGAGCTCGGCATCGAGTATTACGAGGACCTGTTTCGCTGGATGAAGTCGGAGTTCCCGACGGTGTCCCTCCACGCGCTGTCGCCGGAGGAGGTTTTTCACATCATGGGGGTCTCGTCGTTGAGCATGGACGCGACCCTGGATCGCCTCGTGGCGGCTGGCCTGGACAGCATCCCGGGCGGCGGCGCCGAGGTGCTGGTCGACGAGGTACGCAAGCGAATTGCGCCGCTCAAATGTACCTCGGACGAGTGGCTCGAGGTGATGCGGCGGGCGCATCGACGGGGCCTCCGCTCTTCCGCGACCCTGATGTTCGGGGTTGGGGAGACGCTCGCCGACCGCGTGGAGCACCTGGAGCGGCTGCGACAGCTTCAAGACGAGTATGCCGGCTTCACGGCGTTCATCTGCTGGACGTTCGTCCCGGACAACACCTACGTGACCCCGGGCGACAACAGCGCCGCCGCTTGGTTGCGCACGAACGCGATCGCCAGGCTCTACCTTGATAACTTCCAGAACATCCAGGCAAGCTGGGTGACGCAGGGTCCGGGAGTCGCGCAAGCCTCTCTCTACATGGGATGTAATGACTTTGGCAGTGTCATGATGGAAGAGAACGTCGTGAGCGCCGCCGGGTCCACTTACGCCCTGGACATCACGGAGGTAGAACGCCACATCCGTGACGCTGGCTTCGTACCGGTGCGGCGGAACATGCGTTATGATCACCTTGAGTTGCGTGCCGGGCCCCGCCGGTCAGGCGGCGCCGAGGCGTCGTTATGAGCCTCGGGGTGGTCGTGACTGCCACCCCGTCCGGACGGGCGTTCCCGGAGGCGACCCGAGCGGTCCGCCCGGCGTGGGCCTGGACACCGACGGGCCTCGAGCGTGCGCCTATCTTGTGTTGGAACCGAGACGGCGTGCTGACGCCACACCGCGGCGAGCCGGTGGAGGACATCGGTGGCATCGTGCTTCCCGGGCTGATCAACGCCCATACGCACCTGGAGCTCGGCCCGATGAACGTGCCGCCGGGGCTTGGGTTGCCCGCGTGGGTCCGGTGCTTGAAGGCCTCAGTGACGCCTTCGGAGGTCCTGGCCGGCCGCGGGGTCGTGGCGTTGATGGCCGCAGGCACGGCCGCGGTGGTGGACGTCGGCAACGCCGCGGTCGCCGCCGGTCCGGCAGAGGCCGCCGGGCTCCGCGGGCGACTGCTCCACGAGGTCCTGGGTATTGAGACCGTCGAGCTGCCGGTGCCTCCCCGCAGCCCCTCGGGTGCCGCTCTTCGTCCTACGCCGCACGCACCGTTCTCCACCTCGGCCGAGCTGATCCGCGCCTGTGCCGCACTTCCCGGGCGTTGGTCGATTCATTTTGACGAAGACGCGGCCGAGCGCGAGCTGCTTGGCGCGGGCACGGGGCCGTGGGCGGACTACGCACGGAGCCTCGGGCGGGACCCGCGCCGCATCCCGGCGGCGGGAATGCGGCCGGCGCCTTACCTTGATCAGTTGGGCGTCCTTACGCCCCACACGCTGCTGGTGCACGCTACGTTGACGCGCGGCGAGGATCTCGATCTGCTCGCGGCGCGTGGGGTGACGGTCGTTCTCTGTATCCGCTCCAACCTGTTCATCTCCGGGCGGCTGCCCGACGTGCCGGGGATGGTCGCGCGGGGCATTCCTCTGGCCCTCGGCACCGACTCCTTGGCCTCCACCCCGGATCTTGACCCGATCGCCGAGGCGGCGGCGGCGGCGCGTGCCTTCCCCGAGCTCCCAGCTGAGCTTTGGCTGCGGTTGTTGACCTCGGGGGGCGCCGACGCTGCGGACCTGGCGCTCGGACGGTTGGAAGAGGGTGCAACACCCGGCCTTCTCCACGTCGCGATTCCCGATGGTCCGGCGCCGCTCGGTCGTCTGCTGGACGGCACCCGCTGGCCGCGGCGGTGGTTGAGCCTGCCTGCCCGGGTGCGCCGGTGACCGCCAACGGTCCTGGCGAGGCCGTCCTCGCGTACGGGAGGATGATCAAGTTCTCTCACTCGATCTTCGCGATGCCCTTCGCGCTCGCGGCAGCGGTGCTCGCCGCGCGGGAGGTGTCGGTGACGCCGGCTCAAGTGGTGCTGATCGTGCTGTGTATGGTGCTCGCGCGGAGCACTGCCATGGGCTTCAATCGGATCGTTGACCGACAGTTTGATGCGGCCAACCCGCGCACCGCGTCGCGCGAGCTGCCGGCCGGCGTGTTGCCCCTCTCTGCGGCGGTGACGATCACGAGCCTTGCCGCGGTACTTTTCGTGTTGGCGGCGGCGCTCCTCCACCCACTGTGTGGCTGGCTCGCGCCGGTCGCGCTGTTGGTCGTTTGTGGCTACTCTTACGCCAAGCGGTTCACGTCGTGGGTCCACGTCTGGCTCGGGGTGGCGCTGGGGTTAGCGCCGGTCGCAGTGTGGATCGCCCTCACGGGTGGCGTCGCCGCGCCGGCCCTGCTGCTCGCGGCGGCGGTGGCCACGTGGGTCGCGGGTTTTGACATCCTCTACAGCCTTCAGGATGAAGCTTTTGATCGGGATGCCGGCCTCCGATCAGTCCCGGTCCGGCTCGGGCAGCGGGGCGCCCTGGTGCTCAGCGCGCTCCTGCACGTCGGGA
Organism: Deltaproteobacteria bacterium; assembly: GCA_947486185.1. Lineage (GTDB taxonomy): Bacteria > Myxococcota_A > UBA796 > UBA796 > SXON01 > CANKTH01. The sequence goes on along the minus strand of CANKTH010000016.1, from coordinate 480 downwards.
CCATCACGCTGCTGGCGGCGCTCCCTTGGGTCGTGAGCCTGGATTGGGCCTATTGGGCCGGCTGGCTCCTGATCTCCGGGGTGTTGGTCTACGAGCACAGCCTGGTCAAGCCCGGAGATTTCTCAAAGATTGACAAGGCATTTTTTGATCTCAACGGCTACGTGTCACTTGTGTTTTTCCTGAGCATCTGGCTCGCCTGAGCCCATCCGGCTGTCGATCATCGGCGCGTACCAGCAACAGCGAGAGGTCGGGCGCGGTCATCGTGGGCTCCACCCGGCACGTCGTATCCAGCGCGACCATCTTGGGCCGGGCCCCGCCTACACGGACGATCCTTGATAGTTCCCCATGCCGCGCGACGCGGCTCCCAGGGCCATGAAACTGGCGAGTGCCGGGGGGGATGAGGACGCCGGACCGGGGCCGGACCGCAGGCCCTGGCTCTGCTAAGATGGGGCGCGATGTTCGGCGGAGAGGCTGTTCAAT
>CANKTH010000015.1 GCA_947486185.1 Deltaproteobacteria bacterium | reverse complement strand
CTCCGCGCCGAGGTCGAGGCCTGGGAGACCCGCCGGAACCACGAGGGCGCGACCATCAGGTGGCTCTTCTCCGCAGAGGACGCCCGAGTCAAGCTCGGGCGCGCCTACCCTAAGTTCAACCTGTCATGATCCCTGCGTCGAGGTACTAGGCTACCGCGCCGGCTTGGGCGCTCTCCCCTCTCCACGAGGGGGGGAGCGCCCTTTGGCGTTGAAGGATCCAAATCCCGAGGCCAGACACCAGGATCGAGAAGTACTGCGCAGGCGTCAGACCGACATAGCGAACGTCGACGTCGGTTACCCGAAAGAAGTCGAGCACAAACCGGAAGGGGCCGTACAGAAAGGCCAACATGCCAACATAGAAGCCGGGAAACCTCGGCTTCGTATCGAGGGCCATGAACAGGAGGAACACGGTCAAGGACCAGATGGACTCGTAGAGCCCCAGATCGTGGCAGGCTACGCTAGCGTCCCCCGGTGCGTCGCGGCACATGCCCGGCACGCCGAGCCAGAAGTTCGTCGGGCCGCCCGGGTGATCGTGGGCCGAGAAGCAGCCCAACCGGCCGAAGAACCAGCCGATGCCCATGCCGTGAGCCAAGGCGTCGGCGTACGGCCAGTAGGACGTCCGGGCGCGGTGAAAGAACCAGATCGTGATCGGCACACACGCCAGAAATCCGCCGTAGCTCGACAGCCCCTGCCAGAAGCGGAAGATGACCATCGGGTCTTCGACTACGCTCTGGGGATCGTAGAACAGCAGGTGACCCCAGTGGCCGCCGAGAAAGGTGCCCAGCACGAGCCAGGTCACCAGACGGTTGACGAGCGCGGGATCGCCGCCGTAGCGGCCGGCTTTGGTCTCGGAGACACGCTGGCCGACGACGAAACCCACCGCGACGAGCACGCCGAACGCGTGGATCGCGATGTCGCCGGTGAGGGTGAGTTTGGGCGGGTCGAAATAGGGGATGAGGGGTTGCATCGGGTGCGCCTCTAATACGAAACCGCGTCCTGGGCAGTCGCGCGGCGGACGCGTGTCGCCCGCTGACGCGGCACGCGCTACGTGGGGCCCACGATGGCGGTCATCAACTTCGCGCGGCGCGAGATAGAAGCGAAGGTGGTCTACTACGGGCCGGCCTTCTCCGGAAAGACGACCAACGTCCGGGTGTTACACACGCTCGTGCCTTCGCCGCAGCGCGGCGACCTGCACACCCTGGCGACCGCCGAAGACCGCACCCTCTTTTTTGACTACGTCCCGGTACAACTTGGCCAGATCGCCGGGTTTGCCGCGCGCTTCAAGCTCTTCACCGTACCAGGCCAGATCGTCTACCACGACACCCGCCGTGTGGTGCTCCAGGGCGCCGACGCGGTGGTCTTTGTGGCCGACTCGGCCCCCGACCGGGCCGACGCCAACCTCGACTCCCTGGTCGAGCTGGAGGAAAACCTACGGAACAACGGTCTGGATCTGTCCTCGATCCCGCTCGTGATCCAGCTGAACAAACGGGACGTCGCCGGCGCCCGTCCGGTCGCGGCGATGGTCGCCGACCTCAACCCTTTCGGCGTTCCGGTGGTCGAGGCGGTCGCCGAGAGCGGGAAGGGAGTGCTCGACACCCTGCGGCAGGTGATCGACATCGCGGCGACGCGTATCCGTGAGAACCTGAGCGGACAGCAGACCGCCGTCAAGCTCACAGCGATTGAGCGGGCCGAAGCCGAGGACGACCGGCGGATCATCAAGGACCACCTTGACCGTATCCGCTCGGTGCGACCCGCGGAAGAGGAGCGCGAGCGTCAGGTGCGCGCTGCGAGCCGCATCAACGTCGAGCGCGTCGACGCGTTTCTGTCAGCCAACGTGGAGCGTTCGGGGGAGAAAGCCGGTGAAAGACCAGCAGAAAAACCCGCGCCCCGGCCTGGCGGCGAGAGCCGTGCGGGCGTCGAGGCCCGTGCCGTAACCGAGAGCCGCGTCCCGGCCCCCGCGCGTAACGAGGCCCGGCCCAAAGATGGCGCGGATCGCGTCAACCTCCGGCCCGACGCCCCCACGCGCGAGCCCCGTCCCAAAGAGGGTGGTGATCGCGCGAGCTCACGTCCCGACAGCGCGGCGAAGGAGGCGCGGCCCAGAGAGGCGGGTGCGCCGGTTCCCGGCCGTGACATCGAGGGACGAAGTGGTGAACTGCGGGCACCAACCCGTTCGGTCGAGACCGACCTCGCGGCCAAGGCGGGGGCGAAGACCACCGACGGCCGCACGGCCGCAGCGCGCCCGAAGGTTGTGCCGGAGGGCGCGCCTCTGCTCGCTCAGCTGGCCGAGGAGCACGGCAGCCCCCGTGAGATCCTCGGCGGGCTGATCGGCCCGGACGGCCGCGTCCGCGTGGAGGTCGTACTCGAAAAGAACGGGGTTCAGCGCCGGCACACCGTCACCCTCGGGCCCGAGACCCAGGCGGCGGGCTCGGTATCCACCGTGATGGCCGGGGCCATCGGGCTCGGCGTCGGCGCAATGGTCGGGGGCATCTGCGGCGGCCTGATGACGACCTGGTTGACCAGCCCGTGAACTGGACCTCCCGGAGCGGCCGCGACTGGGCCCTTCGTACGGTGGCCGACGGTACGGTGACGGAGCTGGCGGAGGAGCTCGACCTGTTGCCGACCAGCGCGCGCGTCTTCGCCGCCCGCGGCCATTCGCGCGGTAGTATGGGAGCTTTTCTCAACCCCTCGCTCAGCCACCTGCACGATCCGGGCCTCCTCCACGGCGCCGAAGCTGCTATTGCGCGTATCGAAGCCGCGCTCTCCGCTGCCGAGCGGATCCGGCTGGTCACCGACTACGACGTCGACGGCACCACCTCGTGCCTGATCCTGCACGCGGCGCTTGATCGCCGGATCGCGCAACGACAGAGCGGCGCAGAGATCAGCTACCACATCCCCGACCGCTTCACCGAGGGCTACGGTCTGTCTATTCAGGCGGTTGAACGTGCGGCGACCGAAGGAGTCCGCCTGCTGATCACCGCTGACATCGGCGTGCGAGACCACGTCTCTGTCCGGCGCGCGCGCGAGCTCGGGGTCGACGTGCTCATCTGCGACCATCACCTACCCCCCGGGGAGGACGTGCCAGCCGACGCGATCGCGGTCGTGTGCCCGCCGCAGCGGGGCTGCGCCTACCCGAACAAGGCCTTGGCGGCGTGCGGCGTGTCGCTCAAGCTCGCCAGCGCGCTCTTGGCCGATGACCCGCGGCGGGACGAGGTGCTCAGTTCGATGCTCAAGCTCGCGGCGATCGGCACCGTCGCCGACGTAGTCGACCTTTCCACGGCGGAGAACCGCGCGATCGTGACCCTGGGAATCCGGGCGATGAACCAGGGTAAGAACTCCCCCGGCCTGGGGGCGTTGCTCCAAGTCTCGGGGATCCGCCCCGGCACGGTCTCCACCTCCGACCTGGGCTTTCGTCTCGGACCGCGAATCAACGCCGCCGGTCGCCTGAAGGACGCCAACGCGGTGGTGCGCCTGATTCGCGAGCGCGACCAACAACGCGCGTTGGACCTGGCGAGCTTACTCGACTCCCTGAATCGCCAACGTCAGGGGATCCAGGAGCACCTGGTGAAGATCGTGCTCGCCCAGGTCGCGGACGCCGGGCCGCTGGCGGAGTTCGTCGTAGCGGCCGGGCCAGAGACTGAGGGTTGGCACCGTGGCGTAGTGGGGATCGCCGCCAGCAAGGTGCGGGATCAACTCCATCGACCCGTCGCGGTAGTGTCGGTGCTGGGGAACAGCGCGACCGGCTCGATCCGCTCCGTGCCGAAGGTCCACGCCGTGAAGGCGCTGGACGCGGCCGCCGACCTGCTGCTTCGTTACGGGGGACACGCCGCGGCCGCCGGCTTTTCGCTAGAGAGCCGGCATCTGCCCGCGCTCGCCGAGCGGCTCGCCGATTTTGTGCGTACCCACCACGAAGACGCCGCCTGCCGTGAGCGTGAGGAAGTGGACGCCTGGTCCGACGCGGCGCGCGTGCCGGTGCGGCTCGCGGACGAGCTCGCGGCGATGGAGCCTTGCGGCAAGGGGAATCCAGTGGCGCGCCTCGCGTTTGCGGGCAAGCCCGAGCGTCCCCGGATCATCAAGGACAAACATCTCTTCTTCCGGTGTGGCTCCCTGGAAGCGGTGTGGTGGGGAGAAGCCGCGCGACGCGCCGAGCTCGAGGGGGTCACAACGGTGTTCGGTAGCCTCAGCCGCGACGACTGGGATGGGCGTGCCCAGGTGAAGCTGGTGGTCGAAGATGTCGCCTGAAAAGCGGCCTCTCGGGCGCCGTGTGGTGTTCATCACCGGCGCGTCCAGCGGGATCGGGGCCGGTCTGGCGGCCGAGCTGGGGGGGCGCGGCGACGCGGTTGGCCTCATCGCGCGACGCGGCGATCTGCTCGCCCAGCAGGTCCAAACCCTCCGGGCTCGCGGGATCGTCGCCGCCGCGGCCACCGCCGACGTGACCGACCCCGAAGCGCTTGGCGCAGCGGTCCGGCAGCTCGAGGCCGAACTGGGGCCGTGCGAGGTGATGATCGCCAACGCGGGTGGGGGCCGCGCAAGCCCGGCGACCGCCGTGCCAGTGGCCGATACCCTGGATTGTATGCGCCTGAACTACGACGGCGCCGTCTACAGCCTGGGTGCGGTGCTACCTGGGATGCTCGCCCGAGGCTCCGGGCACCTCGTGGCGATCTCTTCGGTGGCGGCCTGGCGCGGGCTCCCGGGTGCCGGGGCCTACTCTGCGGCCAAAGCGGCGATCTCGACACTGCTCGACGCGTGGCGCGCCGACCTTCGGCCCCGCGGCATCTCGGTCACCGTCGTCCACCCGGGCTTCGTTCACACGCCGATGACCGCGCGGGCGCGGCATCCACTGCCCTTCCTGTTGAGCACAGAGGCCGCCGCCCGCATCATCGCCAACGCGGTGGATCGGCGAGCGGCGCGGTGCGACTTCCCGTTCAGGATGCGGCTCCTGATGGGCTTTGCCACATTCATACCGGACTTTCTATGGGCGAGGCTGCCGATTCCGCACCCGATCAAAGACCCACCCCAACCGGAGACCCGGGGCACGCTGCCCGGCTCCAGAGACTGAGCGGAGCCCGGCGAAACCACGCCCGGCCACGGACCGGTTCGCTACTTCCCCGCGAGCGCCGCGCAATAGTCGGGCAGCTCCGCGCACGTGCTCGGGTCGGTTGCCGCCCGGGCCTTCACCGCGTCGAGCACCCTCCCTCGGGTCTCGGCGTCCGGACGGCCGTAACGCCGGTGGATGTCCCGGAGCTTCTCCACCATCTCCCGCGGGGGCAAGGTGTCCGGGTTGTTCCCTTCAAAATCGCGCAGGATCACATGACCGAGGCAGAGGTGGGCGTACACGCCCGCACGCCGACAGGCCTGAGCGGCCTCCTCCCCCGTCACCTTTGCGGCATCGGCGGCCATGAAATAGCATGCGTCCTTGAAGTGGGCCCGAAGAACGGCGCCGCACAGGGCGTCCGCGTCAGCAGGCGCGGCTTCAACCGCAAATAGCAGGCATTCATCATGGAGCGCCTCGTCCTTGATCCCGCCGCAGTCGTTGGCCACGTAGGCAGCACGATCCGAGCTCAGGGCGCCGGTGCAGCCGCCGAGTCCCAACAGGAATAGGACCACGGCGCCAAACCCGGCTCGATCCGCCCTCGCTGCCGCGCTAGTAGCTGCGCCTCTCTGGAGCGTTCTTATGTTCGACATCGAGACGGCCCGCACGTTGTACGGCTCCTTTCGCGCTCGGCACGCGACCGCGCGTCGGCGCCTGGGTCAGCCTATCACGCTCGCCGAAAAGATCCTCTGGGCCCATCTCGCCGACCCGGACTCCTGCGACTTCGTCCGGGCTAAGTCCTTCCTGGACCTGCGACCGGACCGCGTCGCGATGCAGGATGCGACGGCGCAGATGGCCCTGCTCCAGTTCATGCTCGCCGGCCGGGACGCCACCGCCGTCCCGACGACCGTCCACTGCGACCACCTCATCCTGGCGCGAAGCGGCGCGGGCACGGACCTGGGGGCGGCCATCCAGGACAATGAGGAAGTTTTTGAGTTTCTTCGTACTGTATCCATGCGCTATGGCATCGGGTTCTGGAAGCCCGGGAGCGGCATCATCCACCAGGTGGTGCTCGAGAACTACGCCCTCCCCGGCGGGCTCATGATCGGCACCGACTCGCACACGCCCAACGCCGGTGGACTGGGCATGCTGGCGGTGGGGGTGGGCGGCGCGGACGCGGTCGACGCGATGGTCGGACTGCCGTGGGAGGTGCTCTGCCCTCGGGTCATCGGTGTAAGGCTCACCGGCGCCTTATCCGGATGGACCGCCGCGAAAGACGTGATCCTGAAGCTCGCAGGCATCCTCACGGTCAAGGGCGGCACCAACGCCATCATCGAGTATTTCGGCGACGGATGTGCCAACCTCTCGGCTACCGGAAAGGCGACGATCTGTAATATGGGGGCCGAGCTGGGCGCGACCTGCTCGGTGTTCCCCTACGACGCCCGCATGGCCGGCTACCTCCGGGCGACCGGGCGCGAAAATCTCGCGGATCTCGCCGATGAATACGCGCACGACCTGCGCGCCGACCCCGAGGTGGAGTCCGATCCGGAACGGCACTACGACCGGGTCGTGGAGATCGACCTCTCGACGCTCGAACCCCACATCGTTGGGCCGCACACCCCGGACCTTGCGCGGCCAATCTCAGCGCTCCGGGAAGCGGTCGAAAAAGAGGGTTATCCGGCCCATATCAGCGCGGCGCTCATCGGATCGTGCACCAACTCCTCCTACGAAGACATCGGCCGTGCCGCTCATATCGCGCGGCAGGCTGCCGCCGCGGGCCTCCGTACCCGCTCACGTTTCTGGATCTCGCCCGGCTCCGATCAGATCTACAGCACCATCCGTCGAGACGGGCAGATGGCGACGCTCACCGAAGTGGGCGGCATCGTGCTCGCCAACGCCTGCGGCCCGTGTATCGGCCAATGGCGACGCGACGAGCCAGAGAGCAAGGCGCCCAACACGATCGTCAACTCGTTCAACCGCAACTTCCCAGCGCGAAACGACGGGAACACCGCGACCCTGTCGTTCATCGGCAGCCCCGAGCTGGTGACGGCGCTGGCCTTCGCAGGCGACCTCCGTTTCAACCCCCTCACGGACACGCTTGAGAGAGACGGTGTCTCGCTTCGCTTTTCACCCCCGGAGGCCGATGAGCTCCCCTCAGGAGGCTTCGCCCCCGGTCTGAGCAACTTCATCGCCCCGTCGGCGGCCTTCCGGGACCAGGATGTGGTGATCCGCCCGGGCTCGGACCGCCTCGAGCGCTTGACGCCATTCCCCGCCTGGAACGGTGAGGATCTCGGAGGGCTCGTTGTGCTGTTGAAGGCCCGCGGCAAGTGTACGACCGACCACATCAGCCCCGCGGGGGTGTGGCTCAAATACCGGGGTCACCTCAGCAACATCTGCGGCAACCTGTTCCTGACCGCCTCCAACGCCTTCACCGGCGTCATGGGCAAGGGCACCGACCAGCTCTCCGGCGAGGAACACGTGCCTTATGCCGCGCTCGCCCTGCGTTATCACGCGGCGGGCCAGGGCTGGGTCGTGGTCGGAGACGAGAACTACGGCGAAGGCAGCTCCCGCGAACACGCGGCGATGGAGCCGCGGCATCGCGGCTGCCGCGCGGTCATCGCAAGATCCTTCGCCCGTATTCACGAGACCAACCTGAAGAAGCAGGGTCTGCTTCCCCTCACCTTCGCGGACCCCGCGGACTACGAGCGGGTGCGCGCGGACGACCGGATCGGCCTCTCAGGGCTCGTAACGTTGGCGCAGACCCGGGCGGCGACGCTGGTGCTCCAGCACGCCGACGGCAGCGTCGAGCGGCTTCCGCTGCGTACCACGATCACGCCGGAGCAGTTCCGGTGGTTCGTGGCGGGGAGCGCCCTGAACCTGCTCCGCGGCCCCGCGGAATCGGCCCGCTGAGGCGCCCGCATCAGTGCGGCCAGGGCTTACGGTCCTCGGGGCGCACCAGCTCCTCACAGCTGACATGGAGCCGGAAAGGACCTGTCGCCCGGTATTTTCCGTCTACCGCGACCAGGTATTCCCGCTCCTTGAACTCGTAGATCTCGACACGATCCCCGCCGACGTTGTTGTCCGCCTCACACAGCGGAACACTGTGGCTCTCCGTGGGGCAACGGCCATCGTAGGTCCACGACGCCGCGATCAGGTCGAGGTCCACACAATCCGACTCCAACCACAAGGAAACGTGGGTGTAGGCGGGAACCACAAGCCGGTAGACCCGCTCGGGGCCCCCGTGGTCGTCCAGCGCCGGGAGGCAGAACTTAGCGGCATAGAACCGGTCATCCCAGCTGGACTCCCCGCCGACGGTGGTCCCTTCGATCACCTCGCCGCACCGAAGCTCACCCGACAGGCAGCCCGTCACCGCCGGCTGCGGCACCTCCGCGTCGCACGCCATCTTCTCGCGGCTCGCCTCTTGTGCCACATGTTGGGCCTTCATTTTGACGGTGCGGCTCGCGCGCGACACCACTTCAATCGGATTCTGATCACACGCCAACACAAGCAGGAGCAAACTCATCGCGTGACCGGACCGCCCGCCTTGATCCAAGCGGCGATCCCACCCGCGAGCATCCACGTGTCGTCCATGCCCCGCTCGCGGAAAAATCGGGTTGCCGCCAGCGCATCTCGATCCCCGTCCCCATAGGCGACTACCATCCGGTCGGTGGGCAGCTCCGAGACGCGGATCCCGACCGTGTCGTAGGGCATGTGCATCGCGCCCTCTACATGGTCGCCCTCGAAGGCTGCCCGATCACGCAGATCAACAAAGGCGAGCGGGGTTTTTTGGGAGACCATCGCCAGCAGCGTGACGGTGTCGAGCGTGACGGTCGACGGGTCGATATCCCCACCGCCGCTCGGCCCGGCGCGCATCTCCAGGTCGTCGGGGGCGACCCCGTATTGCTCGCGAGTGCGCGCGTCCTCGCGGTCCTGGAAGGCCCGTGCCGCGCGGCTCGCTACCGAAAAGGGCAGGTTCATCAGACGTCGCAGCATCTCTCGCTCACCCCCCGACGCCCCTAACACGATCTTCGCCGACGCTACCGACCTTGTACCCCGGTGGCGCGCGGGTCGGTTTGGGCTACCATAGGCTCATGCTCTTGCCCTTGTTCATCGCGTGTGTCCCCTCTACCCCGGTTGAATCCGCCCCCGAGTCAAAGGCACCGGCGATGTGCGACGTACCCCTGGTCACGACCTGTAACGGCGAGACCGCGAACCCGAATTCTGGCGGGGAGATCTACGGGAGCTGGAAAGAAAGCAGCGTCGACCTCGTGGTCGGGAACGCCCGGCGCGACGGTTGTACCGACGCGACCGTAGTGGTGGACGCGAGCGGACGCGCCGGGTCGGACAGCCTCCTGGCCAGCTTCAGCTTCAGCCTCGCCGACCGTGTCCTCACCGTTCTCACGGCGGATATCGAGGTCTATCCCGGCGAGAACCCGGGTGGTGATCTCTACTCCCTCCACTGGACCGACCCCGGCGGCACGCCGCGCTCGGGCACGTTGACCTCCACCCTGGACCGCGGCGAGGGCTGGTGGCTCTACGGCAGCCTTACCGGCACGCTCTTGGGCCTCGGGGAGCTCGCCGGAGAGAGCGTAGATTTGACCGCAGACTTCTCTCTCAGGACGATCTCGGAGACTTTCGAAGAGCCCTGCGGCAAGTGATCCGTCACTTCGGCGATTGGGGCAGGCCCGCCTCGGTCATCGTCGCCACCAGCGCGTCCGCTAACGTCGCGTGGCCGGCGGCGTTTGGGTGGATAGCGTCCGCAAAGCGCTCACAATCGCAGGGATGCTCTTTGAACCAGCGCTCTCCGTCTACCAACGGCACCGACTGCTCCGTAGCCACGCCTCGCATGACCTCACGGTAGGCGGCGTAACGTTCGGGCAGCGCCTCCGACGCGTCGTCCCTGGGATGGGGTAACAGCAGCAGCATCGGCGTCGCTCCGTCCTGGCGCGCAGCCGCGACGAGGGCGAGCAGGTTCTCGCGGTACTCCGTCAACGGCACGCGCGGTACGCCGACGGCCTCCCCCTGGGTAAGCTCCGCGTCCGCCGTAGGGGCCAGGCCGCCAGATCCCGCCTTTGCGCCTGGGTTGGTGGGACCGGACCCGGGTGGAGGGGGTGACTGGGGCGCCGCGTCGGTGATCCACCCAACACGATGTTCACCGCTCTGCGCACGCGGGAGCTGCTCGCTCCGGCGCTTGAGCGTGTCGTGTACCGCCTGCTGTAGCCACGCGACACTGGCGAGGTGGCGACCCGGCCACCGTAGCAGCTGGTTCAGCGGGCGCCAGGACCCATATTGTTCAAGGAGCCAGGCGTGTTCTTCCGAATCCGTGTACGCGCGCCGTATCGCGTCGCTCCACAAGTTGCCGATCAGGACCATCGCAGGTCGCACGGTCGGGGCGATCTGCGCGTACCAACGACGGGCCTGAAAGGTGGAGTAGCCCGGGATGGCGCCAATCACCGGCTCGACCGGGCGGCCGGCGGCACCGAGTGTCGTCGCGGCGACCGTCGTGAACACCTGATCGTAGCGCACCTGATCGCCAAAAACCGAGGAGTCGCCCAAAGAAAGCAGGCGCGTGTGCCCAGACTGGTCGAGCTCCGGACCCCGGATCCCCAAACTGTTGACCTCGATCCCTTGTGCCGCACGCTCGGCCAGGGTCCACATGAGATCGGCGTTGTAGTCGAGCTCGATGCCCTCGACGTCGGCGGGCGGCACGAAGCGCCGAAAGAAGATCTCCACACAGCCGAAGAGGCTCAGCGTCAGGAGCGCGGACCAGCCGGCGTTTTGGAGGCGGCTACGCCGGTTGCGGGCCATGATTACCGCGGAAGTGTTCGAGGATCGCCTTCTTTCGCCAGTCGAAGATTCCGACGACGTCGCTGTCCACCCATCCGCCCGCGACGAGACGCCCCGGCAGACCCAGGGGGAGCTTGTACCGTACACGGTCCCGCATCAGCGTGCCGCCCGCCACCTCATGGAACAGATGCTCGTGATGCCACAGGGCATACGGGCCTTGAAGCTGCGTATCGACAAAGCCGAAGGGCGGATTCCAGCGCTCGATCCGGGTGCGCCAGGACACCGGAACGCCGTGGAGTCGGAGCCGATAGTCCAGCAACATGCCCTCGACCACCGCGTCGGCCGGCCTCGGCGCTCCGTCCGCGTCCGACGCGCCGAGCACCTCGAAATGCAGCCAGGGCGGAGTGAGCCGCTCGAGATTTCGGGCATCGGAGAAGAACCCGAACACCTCATGTATCGGGCCAGGGAGGAGCTGGTCACGCACCAGGAGGTCCTCTCCCGGTCCCTCGAACAAATCCTCAAAGATCGCCTCAATATCCGCAAACTTGAAGACAAATCCAGCGGCAAGCAGGCGTGCGGGCACCACCCGATGGCTCGCCAGCACCTCGATCGCCACCTCCCCGAAACCGACGCGCACGGCGAGGGCCGGCACCGGCAACACGGCCGGAACCTGGATGCGGCCCGAAAATGCGCGGGTGAACTGGGCGTTGGTCGCAGGCTCGGGCGCGACCGCGTTGTACACCCCCGACCAACTGGGCGAGGAGATCGCGGCCAGGAGGATCGCCACCATGTCGTGGAGGTGGATGCAGCTCATCCACTGCCGCCCCCCTGCAAGCGGCCCTGCGATCTCAGCCCGAAAAGCAGGGTACATCGTAGGGATTGCCCCACCCTCACGCGTGAGCACGACACCGATGCGGAGGATCACGGTGCGCAGCGTGCAGGCGGCGCTCTCTCGCTCCCAGTCCTCGCAGAGCTCCGGCAAAAAACCGTCTCCCCGGGCTGCTTCTTCGGTGAGCACCCGCTGCCCTTGCTCGCCGTAGAAACCGATAGCCGAAGCCGACACCAACACCGCATCCTCCGCGAGCCGACCTCGGGCTTCGTGGAGCCTCTGCAGCAGCTCGCGGGTGCCTTCGACCCGGGAGCGCCGCATCTTCGCCTTCTTTTCCTCCGTCCACCGGCCTTCGCCGAGTGGCTCGCCCGCGAGGTGGACCACAGCAGCGACGCCCGCGAAGGCCTCAACCGGCGGGCTGCCTCCTTCAGGCCAGGGAAAAGCCTGGGCGGGATAGGGGAACCGGTCGGGGAGCCTGCTCGGGTCGCGGGTGAGCACCGCCAGCTCATGCCCCGCCAACACCAGCTCCCGGGCCAGCGCCCGGCCGATCACGCCGGTCGCGCCGGTGAGCAGCACTCTCATCGCCGTGGCTTAGCCCGCCCGGCGTCGTCGGGGGAGCAGGAAGTGGGCGGAGACCGCCACGCCAGATCAAGGCGCGCTGACCACCTCGGCGGACCCAAGGCCCAAGACCTCGGTGACCGCAGCGACGGCGGCCACCGCCTCCGCCTTGGTGGCGTAGCCGCCCACCCGAACCCGCGCTGTGACGACGCCGTCCCGAACCTCGTTGAGGCGGTAGGCAGAGAGCTCGGCTTCGGCGAGGCGCTTGAGCCAGGTTTGGGCCTCGTCAGGCGAGGGGGTGGCGCCGATCTCGATCGCCCAGCCACCCGCTGGAACGCTACCCTCTACCGAGGGAACCGCCGCTCCAGCTGGCACGCTGGCCTCACCGACCCGTACGACCTCCGGCGGTGGCGGGGCGACGGCCGGGGGCGCGTTCGGGTCGGGCGGAGGAGCGGGAGCTTCAGAAGGTGCCGGTAGATCCGCGGGAAAGCTGAGCGCCAGGTTCTTGGCCGACGCCTCGTCTACCCGGTTGAGGAGCACTTCCAGGTTGCCGCTCCGCGCCTCTTCGCTGATCAACGGGGCGACCGCGGGAGGCGGCGCCGGGGGCACCGTTCGGGTTCCCACCTGATAACCAAGAAAAAACGCCAGCAATGCCAGAGCCAACGAGAGCGCACCCAGCGCGTGCAGATGCCCGCGCGACAGGCTGAGCTGGTGATCGGCGCGGGAACGAGGGAGCTCGGGGGTCACTTCTTGGGGCTAACACATCGCTCCGATGTTGCCATGTCAAGAGTGAGGCGGGGAGTGCTCCGCGGCACCCAACTCTGCCCAGCGCGCTTTGACCAGGTTGAACGGTCCTCCGCCTCCAGCCTCACGGAGCGAGCTCGCCGCCCGGCCCAGCGCCTCCCGCCAGTCGCCGCCGGTCGCCGCCCTCGCCGTAGCGAGCGACATCACCGCGTCAGCCTCGGCATAGACGAGGCCCAGGCGCGCGGCCAGCCGCTGACTCGTAGCCGCGAGGTGCTCCACGCGGTCCAGCTCACCCGCGGCCAGATGCAGCCCGGTTCTCATGATCAGGGCGCCAAGGGCCAGCTCCGGCGCCGGCGCGCCGTGTTCGCCGACCAGGAGCGCGCGCGCGGCCCGCTCCAAGAGCGGCCCGGCGTCGGCGGGAAAGCCCATGGTCAGGAGCAGCCCTGCGGCAGAGAGCTGGGCTCGACCTGGCAGAAGGTCGAGATCCTGGTCCAGGATCGCCTCTCGGGCCTGTGCGCCACGCCCGTAGCCCCAGAGCGCCTCGGCGCGCGCCAGCCCTGCCGGAGCGGGGGCCGTCGGGAGCGCATCTGGAGCGGGCCCGATGAGCGCCGCAAAGGCGCGAAGGGTCGCGCGCCGTAGGATCTCGACGAGGTTCCGGATCGCGACCGCTTCGGCGGAGAGTTGTTTGACCGCCTCGATCTCGCGGGAGTCCACACGGGTTTCGATCGCCTGCCCGACCTCGACCAGGCGCCGCGCCGCGCCGCGCAGGTGTTGATCGACGTTGGCCGCCAGCGCCACGAGCCGATCCGCGTCAGCGTACGGCCAGACCGCCAGTACGGCGGTCGTCACCTCGATCTGCATCGCCCCCATCGTCGTCAGGAGGGCGTTGAGGCTGTCGTACACCGGGGCCAGCTCATCTTCGTGGACGAGGCCCGCCTCGACCGGATCGCCTCCGAGAATACGCTGGATCGCCGCTTCTACCGCCGCGAGCGCGGCTTCGGGTGGCTCGGCGACAGGGTTTGGCGACCAGAGGTCCATCGCGGGGATCGGATCAGGACGGATCACCGCCTCCAAGGCGGCGAGCGCGGCTGGATGTGCCTCGTCCTCGCTGTCGAAGACCGGGTCGTCTTCCGCGGTGGGAGTGGGCACCCCCAAGAGCTCAGCGAGCAAGGTCTCGGCCGTAAGCGGGTGGCCCTCGGCGAGCGCGCCCGCGGCGTTCTCGGTCCGCGGCCTGGCCCGGAGATCCAGCCGTAGCTCCAAGATGTTCTCCCAAATCCCCGGTTCGGGCAGGAGCCGAAGGCACAGCTCGACCATCCCGAGGTTTCGCGCCACGGCGCCGGAAAATCCCCCCTCCGCCACCAGAAGCGCCTCGCCAGCCGCCATCGCGGTGCGCGCGAGGAGCAGGGCATCGGGATGATCGGCCTGATTGGCGAGGAACCGTAGCATCGTCCGAGCGCGCCCCAACGACGTGGCGGCGCCGTCGTGATCCACCAACGCCTCGGGGCTGAAGGCGGAGCGGGCGAGGCGCGCGGGCCACCGCAGCCCTCGCGACAACAGCGTCGACTCCCACACCGTCCGGCCGATCGAGGCGTCCGCATCGCGCAGATCAACGGTGTCGGGCTCGGCCGGCGGCGCCTCGCCTCCTGCGTCATCAATCTCGATCTCTTCGTCTTCGTCGGGATCGGGCGGGTAGGGCATCGGCCGCCACCGCGGTCCGTCCTCGGCGAGGTCGACGTCGTCGTCGTCGTCGCCGCCAAAGTAGTGCCCCATCGCCCACGGCGGCGCGCCCGGCCCGGCAGCCCCGGCGCTGAACGTCGGCAACGAGCGCTCGACCCCGCCCTTTTCTTTATCTTCGCCTTCCTCCTTGCCCGACTCCTCCTCCTGCTGCTCTTGCTCCTCCTGCTCGCCCGCCACCCCATCGGACTCGCTCGGACGCTTCAGTAAGGCTTGAACCGCATGATTCCCCATCGCGGGCTGGAGCTGGGCCGCGAGATCGGCGCTCACCTCGGCGTCAGCCTCCACCCGGGCGCCTTGTTTCTGACCCTCTCGCAGGCTCTCCGGCAGCTCATGGAGCACCTTCTGAAGATCCGCAATAGAATCCTTCTTCTTTGGATCGAAGAGTTCCTGGAGGGCCTTGTTGTCAGGCCGCCGCTGGAAGCTGGTCGCCACGTACGCTCCGGATGACGACCGCTAACCCAGCACGCGCCCCTCCCCACCGCCCGAGCAGCACGCGACTCCCGGGGCGACTGACGATTTGTGACGAAACCGCGCGGGGCGACCCGGCATGTCCCTGTGCGACAGTCATCCGCTACCCGAGGTTCTGATGCTCCGCATTGCCCGCTGCTGTGTCGCCCTATTCGCCTTGTCTGCGTGTTTCTCGCTCGCGGCCTGCTCGGCCGGCGCCGGCTCGGGAGGGACGGCGGCCCGGCCCGCCTCCGCCGCACACAGCTACCCCTACCAACTGACCGAGAGCGAGTGGAAGACGAAGCTCACGCCCGAACAGTACCGGATTCTACGAGAAAAAGGCACCGAACGCGCGGGCACGGGTGCCTACGCCGAGGATCACCGTGCGGGGGTCTACAGTTGTGCCGGCTGCGGCCAGCTCTTGTTCAAGTCGGAAGACAAGTTTGACTCTGGCACCGGCTGGCCGAGCTACACGCGTCCGGCGACGAATCGCTCGGTCGCCACCGAGGTCGACACCTCGTACGGCATGCGTCGGGAAGAGGTGATGTGCTCCAACTGTGGCGGCCATCTCGGCCATGTGTTTGACGACGGCCCGGCGCCGACCGGCCTCCGTTACTGTATCAACTCGGCATCGCTGAGCTTCGCCGCTGGCGGGCCCTGAACACGAGCAGCGACACCAGGGCGAGGGCTCCACCGCCGTTCCCGCCTGCGCCGGTGGCGCAGCCGCAGAGGCTCGGCGATGCCACGGGTTCGGCGACAGCCGGCGCCGGAGTGTTCGGCTGGTTGGCAGCCAGCAGCTCCGCCAGGGAGGGCGGCGCGTCCGCCAGACGGATGTTGGCCCGGTCGTCAGGGCGGAGGCGACTGTCGGTATAGGCCGCTAAAGGACGATACCAGCTCCACATCGAGAAGACCTGCTCGTGTTCGGGAGAGGGCGAGCGCCGCCCACGCCGGGCATGCACCCCGTCGGCCAGGAGCCGACGATCTGCGGGATTGAGGCGCGCCACGACGAGGGGGTCAAAGGGTCCGGGAACGTGCTGTAATAGCGCGAGCGCCATCGCCCGAGAGTAACGATCCTGCGCTGCGCCTGGCTCGGCGCCGTCCCACGCGGCGATCAGGGCCGGCATCGCCGACTCGGTCTGGATCACACAGAGGTAGGCGTCCTTGTCGCCCGACTCCCGCAGCGCGCCGATCGCCTCGGACACGACGCAGGGCCAGGCGAGGGTCAACCACCAGATAAAGCTCATGCCCGACGTACCGCCTCGTGCCACGTCGCCAGGATCGCGGCCCTGTCCAGCGCCGCCGGCTCGAAGACCCGGTCCCGCGCCCAGGCCGCCGAGACCGCCTCGGGCCCCGCCCAGAAGCCCACACCGAGCCCCGCGAGATAAGCGGCGCCCATCGCCGTGCTCTCGAGGTTCTTGGGCCGCACGATCCGCGAGGCCAACACATCCGCCTGGTACTGCATCAGCAGGTCGTTCCGCGCCGCGCCGCCGTCTACGCGGAGCTCCGCGAGGGGCCGACCCGCGTCAGCGGCCATCGCATCGAGGATATCCACGATCTGGAGCGCTACCCCCTCGATCACGGCCCGAGCGATGTGCGCCCGGGTGGTGCCACGAGTCAGGCCGCACAAGAGCCCCCGGGCGTCCGCTCGCCAATGAGGCGCGCCCAAGCCCGCGAGCGCCGGCACGAAGCTGACCCCGCCCGCATCGGGCACTGAGGCTGCCAGCGCCTCGATCTCGGCGCTGGAGCTGAAGAAGCCGAGGCCGTCCCGAAGCCACTGCACCGCGGCCCCCGCGATGAACGCGCTGCCCTCGAGCGCGTAGGTCGTCTGCCCGCCGAGCCGCCAGGCGACCGTCGTGAGCATGCCGTTCTGGGAGACCGGCGCGACGGAGCCCGTGTTCATCAGTAGGAAGGCACCGGTCCCGTAGGTGCATTTGGCCATTCCCGGGGAGAAACACGCCTGCCCGAAAAGGGCGGACTGCTGGTCGCCCGCGAGCCCCGAAACCGGGATGCCATCGGGGAGGAAGCCCACCCCGCGAGTCAGCCCGATGACTCCGGCGTTGTCCACCACCCGCGGCAGGCACGCGGCGGGCACACCGAGGAGCGCACAGAGCTCGGGGTCCCAATCCATCCGGTGCAGGTCAAAAAGCAGGGTACGCGAGGCGTTGGAGGGGTCGGTGACGTGCTCGCCGCAGAGCCGGAAGGCCAGGAAGCTGTCGATGGTGCCCCACGCCAGCGCACCCGAGGCGGCACCCTCGGCGACCCCAGGCACGTTGGACAACATCCACTCCGCCTTGGTGCCCGAGAAATAGGGATCCAGCACCAATCCGGTGCGGGCGCGCACCTTGTCCGTCCAGCCTGCCTCCCGGAGCGCCTCGCAGCGCGCTGCGGTGCGCCGATCCTGCCAGACCAGCGCGCGGGCCGGAGCCTTCCCGCTCGCGCGCTCCCAGAAGAGCGAGGTTTCACGCTGGTTCGTGATGCCGATCGCCGCGATGCGTTCCGGGTTGACCTGCGCCAACGCCCCGTTTACCGCGGTGGCGACCGAAGCCCAGATCTCCTCGGCGTCATGTTCGACGCGCCCGGGCTCCGGAAAGTAGTTGGGGAACTCCACGTTCCGGGAGCCGACCACGCGGCTCTGGTGGTCCAGCAAAAGCGCAGTGGTACCCGTGGTTCCCTGATCGATAGCCAGGATGAGATCACGCATGGAAGGGGCGCTCCAGTAGCAACAGGTCGGGGCGAGGTGGTATCACACAGCTACCCGGAGTTCGACATGTTCCTACTGCTTGCGGCCCTCCAGGGCTGCAACCCCTCCAACACCGCGTTCAGCGGGCACTCCATCTCCGAATTCTTCCCCTTGCACGGTGTGAAGCGGGACGCGGTCTACAAGAACGACGACGCCTCGTTCACCGAGAAGATGCTCGTCGAGAAGCTCTCGGAGACCGAGCTCTCCGACGGCACCGACGTCTCCACCCTCGAGCACTACCTGGAGAGCAGCACCGGACGTACGCTGATCGGCACCGTGGAGTGGTCCAGCGAGACGTCCGACGGCGTACGAATCCACGGGTACAGCGATGGCGACGGTGCGTCCACCGCCTTCGACCCGCCCGTGGCGATCTCCCCCAGCACCGACAAGTGGCAGACCGACGACGATCCCGTCTGCACCGAAACCGGTGGCTTCACCTTCCGCTCCGAGCTGATCGGCTTTGAGGACTGCCCGGTGGCCTGGGGTCCCGATTGGTCTGACTGCCTGCACGTGGCGCTTGTCGGCTGCTCCTCGGACTGCGAATGCGAGGAGGACGAGTCGGGCCTCCTGTTCGTCGGGGAATACTGGCAGGTGAGCACCTACGGCACGGCATGGAAGCAGGACGCCGACAAGACCGTCGACCAGAAGTGGAACCTGCTGAGCATCGAGATCGCCCAAGAGTGAGCCTCATTCGCTGCTTTCTGATGTGGTCCAGCCTGGCGCTGATCGCAGCACTCGCGGGGTGCAGCGTCGAGACCTGGCGCCTGGCCGACCTGCAGGTGGACATCGACGCGCCCTTGCCGGCGACGGCAGAGTGGGTCCACATCTGCGTAGCTGGGGTGGGTGAGCACCTGGAGGGCGCCGCGAACGGGCGAGTTGCGATGCCTGCGTTGCCCTTCGCCGACGCGCACGAGATCACGGTAGAGGTCTGGGCGGACGACGAAGATCCGGAGCTTGCTCTGGTCGGCACGACCGGCCCCCTCACGCTCACGCTCACCGAACCCTACCTCGCGGTGCCGCTGCAGCTTGGGACGAGCGCGCCCTGCACCGCCGAAGGTGAGGTCGCTCCCAAGGACAGCGCCTCGTGGCTGCTGGTTGCACGCTTTTTGGGCGAAGAAGTAGAAGGAGTGCTCGCAACTCCCTGAGCTTCACCGCTACGCCAGGAGTGGCGGCCAGGGGTTTTTGGCGGTAGCCTGCTGGCGCTTGGGTTGGCGCACGGCGCCCCGCGCGGGTCCCGGTCTTCTCGATCGGCCTGCCTCCTCTCCACCTCTCCGCGGAGCTGTGATGTACCTTCGGCCTGCTCTTCTCTCCCTGCTCGCCCTCGGCGGCTGCGGGATCGATCCGATCACCAAGCCGCCGGCCCACACCGGCATCACGGAAACCTACACGGATGACACCGGGACCACGACGTGGGACGACACCGGCACCACCACGACCACCGACGACACTGACACCCCACCCACCGACGACACCGACACCCCACCCACCGACGACACCGACGAGTCGCCCCCGGCCGACGACACGGGCGAGCCAGGCGACCCTTACACCGGGCTCGACCTCTACCCGGTGCGGATGGTGGTCCATCCAGGCGCCACCTGGACCGTGCGGGCCGTCGCGACCGCGCGGGATGGCGGCCGTGCCGACGCGATTGGGGTGGTCTACGGCGCGGACGACCCCGCAGTGGCCACCATCGACGCGGCAGGGTTGGTGACGGCGATCGGTGAAGGAACCACCAATATCCACGCAAATTTCGACACGCTCCACACCCTCGCGCAGATCGAAGTGCGTAACGACGGGGTGATGACCGTGCGGGTGGTGGACAGCTCCGGAACCCCGATCGTCGGCGCCCACGTCGGTCGGCGCGACACGGACTACGTGGAGACCGACGCCTCTGGCGTCGCGTTGTGGCCCGTCGACACCTCCGGTCCCGAGACCGTGACGGCGTGGAACGGCGCGGGCTGGTCGAGCACCACGGTAGTGGACACCGTCAGCCGCACCCTGACGCTCAGCCTGCTCCCTGACGATTGGGATGGTTGGGACTCCGACATCACCGGGTACGCTGGCTTCGCGGACGTCGAGGACGCGGACTTCGGCGAGGTGGTCGCGGGCCTCGCAGCCGCGGCTATCCATGGCTGGCCGACCGCTTTTGAGCTGGAGCAGCTCTTCTCCGAGGACCGGGAGTTCACGTTCTACGGCATCGACGTCACGGCCCCCGCCAACCTCTTCGTCGAAGACGTAGAAGATAGCTACGTCGCGGAGAGTGAGGCGGGCGACGTGGCGGTGTGGGCGATGGCCGGCCCGCTCTCGGTCACCGACCTCTCCGCAGGTTTCTCCGGCTCGGGTGAGGCGATCTCCCTCCTCATCGACAACCTGGGCTCGATGACCTGGGGCTATCGGGGCGGCGGCACCGTGAGCGCGGGCGGGAGCGTTGAGCTCAACGTGCAGCCCGACAGCCCCTTCAGCGACGCGACCACCGCGACGGTACCCAGCTTGTCGGTAGGTTTCAACGGAGCCGAGACCGTGCTCATGGTGGCGATGGAGGAGACGCCCGAGGGCTGGCTCGTCTCCGGCTTCGGCTCAGGCGCCGCCGGCGACAGCGTCGCGGTCCAACACGTGGGCGCCGCGGCGGTTCCCGGCAGCACCGGCCGGGCGATCATGGCGTTCGCCCAGGTGGGTGGTCTGGGCAGCGGGGATGGCTCCTGCGTGACGGCCGGCGAGGTGGTGGGCGGCAGCGTGGTATTCCCGCCTTTGATGGAGGTTGGGACAGTATCTTTCGCCGATCGGGACGTCACGTACACCGTCGACTCCGCCGCAGACTTCGTGCACGTACGCCTCGACGACTCGCGCGGCCACATTCAAGACGTCTACTCGGAGGGCTCCTGGAGTGGCCGAGTTCCCGACGTACTCGAACGCTTTGCCGACAGCGACGTGACCATCAAGGTGCTGGCCGCCGACACGACACGTGGCAACTTCGAGGACCAGGTATCGTCCGGCGCGCTCTCGGTAGAGAGCCTCCTCCCCGACACCACCTGCCGCGCGGTGTACCATTGAACCCTGCAAGCGCGAACCGTGGGATCAAGAACGCTGACTCGCCGCAGGGCCCTACGGTGCTGGAGCAGGCCAAGCTAGGTATTGAAGGCACATCCTACCGCGAAGACGTCAAGCGCCGGGCGATCCAGCACGTCACCCGTTGGCTCACCGAGCCGGGATTTGCCGCCTACCACCTGCAGATCGGCTCGATGGTCACGCGAGGCCGCTGGGATCTGCTGGTCGATAGCTTCTACCAGGTCCTCCCTTTCGGGACCGGGGGGCGGAGGGGCCCGGTTGGGGTGGGTCCCAACCGTTTCAATCCTTGGACGCTGGGCGCCAGCGTGCAGGGGCACGTCGCGTGGCTCCGGACCAAATACGGCGCAAACGCGAATCTTCACGTGGTCATCGCCTACGACGTGCGCCGGTACCTGGATGCAGGCGGGATGTACGATGGGGCCTTGCCCAACCCCTCGTTCGGCCTGTCCTCTCGCGATTTTGCGGAGTTTGCCACAGGGGTCTACGTGGCCAATGGGGTGCGTGTCACCCTGCTTCCCCCCGGCAGCACCACCTACGTCTCGACGCCCGAGCTCTCGTTTGCGATCCGGAAGCTCGGTGCTTCCGGTGGGCTGAACGTCTCCGCGTCCCACAACCCGCCTGACGACAACGGCGGCAAGTTCTACAACGCGCTTGGCGGGCAAGAGGTGCCTCCCGACGACGAGACCATGGCGACGCTCGTTGACCGGGTGGAGCACATCGCGACGCTGACCTACGCCAACGCGCGCGCGACGGGTCGGATATCCGACTACGCCCCTGAGGTCCATCAGGCGTATCTCCGGGCCAACCTGGATACCCTGGCGACGAAGCGTCGATCCGCCCGGGTGGTGTTCACCGGCCTTCACGGCACCGGCGACACCACGGTCGGCGAGGTGCTCGCCGCGGCCGGTTTCCCGCTCTTGATCGAGCCAACCCAGGCCCCGCACGACGGTCGTTTCACCGAAGTGCCCTTTCGTACCCCCAATCCTGAGGTGCGTCAGAGCATGGCGCGTGCGGTCGCCCTCGCGGAGGCCGAGGGCTACGATCTTGTGATGGCCTGCGACCCCGACGCGGACCGGATCGGCCTTTGTGCCCGTGAATCGGTAGGCGGGCCGTTTCGTTTCTTCACGGGGAACGAGCTCGGCGCCCTCGTCGCCGAGTTCCGGCTCCGCCACACCCGTAGCCGCCGCCCGATCGTGATGAAGACCGAGGTCACCAGCGAGCTCTTCAGCCGTATCGGCCGCCACCACGGCGCCCAGGTGGTGGATCACTTGATGGTGGGCTTCAAGTACATCGGCGACGCCCTGCGCGAACTGGAGGCGACGGGTCGTTTCGGCACGATCGAAGGTGGGATCGACGACTTCGTCGTGGGCATCGAGGAGAGCCACGGGGTGCTCGTGACCCCGGCGATCCGCGACAAAGACGCGGCGGGTGCCGCTCTCGCCCTCGCTGAGTATGCGAGCGAGCTCGCGGAATCCGGGCAGACCCTGACCGATGCGCTGAGATCCTTGTGGATCCGCGAAGGTTACGTACACAACGAGCTCGTCAGCACCGTGATGCGCGGCGCGACCGGCCGAGCGCGGATCGAGGCGATCCAGGCATCGATCCGCGCGGAGGCCCCCGCAGAGATCGGCGGGCACGCGGTGACCTCGGTTGAGGATCGCCTCGACCCGGCCGGCCCACTCGGCCCGATCCGCTCGGGCACCGACGCCGCGAGCCGGGACGTGATCGTGATCCGGCTCGGACCAAACCGTAGGATCATCCTACGTCCTTCGGGCACGGAGCCAAAGAACAAGATCTACGTGGAGTGTGTCGGCACCCCTGGCGCCGACCTGGTGACCGAGGTGCCGCGGGTCGCGGCCGAGGCGCGTAGCCTCGCCCTGGCGTTTGCGCAGTTGAGCCTGGGCCGTGTCGGCTTGACGCTGCCCCTGTGGGCGCTCCAGGTCAGCGATCTGGTCGCGGTGGAGCAGAAGCAGCACTTCGCCGAGGTGCTGATCCCCGGCGTACAAAGCAGGCTCGCGGCGCGCAAACCGGTGTCGGAGTGGATCGACGCCGAGCTTCGTGCTTACGGCAAGGATCCGCGCGGGCTCATCGCCGACGCCGTGCGGGCGTGGGCCGAGGTCGAGGGGCCTGGAGCGGCGCCCGTGGTAGCTGCGCTGCTCGGGGCCTGAGCCGGGTTACGCCAGTTCGAGGCAGGCAAGCACGCGCGCGCGGCAGCTTGTCGCGGCGCGGGTCATCTGGGTGACCAGGGCCGGGGCGTAGGCCTCCGGGATCCGCGCGGAGGCCACGTCGACCCGCGTGAACGTGTCGAGCACCGCGCGCACATCGAGCTGCGGCAGGCGAGCGACAAGCTCATGGCCGCGGGGTCCAGTGAGGCCCCGGGCCTCGGTGAGCGCGAGGGCGAGGTGGGTCTCCTCGACCTGTCCGATACACTCGAACGGGGTGTGCTCGCCGAGGCCGGCCATGTCACGGAAGAACGCTTGGTTTTCCGGGATCTCAAGCAGGTCCTCCGGGAACATCGCCGCCACCGGCTCGACCGAGAGGTGTGCACGGTAGTTGAGCCAGACATAGGCGCACTTCGGGCAGCGCCGGCACCAGGGTTTGGCGACGTTGCAGGAGTGGGTCGCGCCAAGCGCGGCCTCGTCGCTGCGGAGCAGCTCGAAGATGACCACGTCATGGATGGGCATGAGCGCGCTGAAGACGCCGATGTCAGAGACGAGCTCGCTCCTCACGTAGTCGTCGAGCAGGCGTTCGGCCTCCACAGACTTGCCCCACTGGTGGTTCACCTCCTCGCCGGTCGCGCCCCAAACCAGGTTTCCCCGGTTGGCGCTCGCTTCGTGACCGAGCACGGCGTGGGGATAACCATGCGCGAGTAACAGCGGCAGCGCCGCGAAGATGGAGCTCGGCGTCTCAGCCGTGGTGATGGTGCGGACGCCGAGGTCGTCGCCGTAGAGCTCGAGGACGGGCGCGTCGAGGAAGTCGTCGAGCACGATCAGCCGGTGGCGCCGCGTCGGCGTTCCGTGGTCAAGGAGAGCGTCGATGACGCGAAACTGCGGTGCCGCAGGGCCGTACGCGGTCGAGGCGTAGGCGAAGGAGGCGAAGGGGATGCCGGCACGCTCGAGCAGCTTCATCGAGACGAGGCTGTCTTTTCCGCCGCCACTGAAAAGGAGTACGCCCCCGCCGTCGCGATCGCGCCTCACCGGGGCGGCCCTGCTGGCCCGCGGCGCGCTCACGAACCGCGGCGGTCTCTCATCGGGGAGCCCGTTCTCGTACCGCCACTGGGCCCACACCTTGTGGAGAACCGTGGTCCAAAGCTGCTCGAGGGCCTCGGTGTGATGATGGGCGTAAGGACCGAGGTCGACGGTTTGGGGCCGTAGGCTGACGAGCTTGTTGACCTCGAACAGCGCCGCGTGGGTGAAGAGGCGCTCAACGAACTCGTGCCCGAAGCGGCGCTCCAGGTCGTCCAGGTCCGTGTCCGGGTACCAATACACCGTGGAGAATGAGAGCTCGTCGAGCGAGAACCTCATGACGAGCTGGTGGGCGCTCCAGGTGATGGAGGCGAGGGCGAGGTGGCGCGCGCGCATCACGCCTCGCGCACGACGCGGAAGCTCGTGAAGGGGTACGGGTAGTTCCTTCGATACCAGTTCCGAAAGCTCCGACGGAGCAGCCGCTCGTCCGTGGCCCAGGAGGCGCCGAACACAACGTCGTGTGCGCCATCGAAAAAGTCAGCCGAGTAGCCGGGGTAGGTCCGCGCCCAGGCGGTGAAGCCCGCCAAGGGCGAGAAGGCGGTCCCGGTCCACTCCCAGCCGTTGCCGACGAGCTCTTCGACGCCCCAGGCGCTCGTGCTTCCGGGGAACGCACCGACGGGCGTGGGATGAACATGGCGGAACCCGAAATTGCCGTGCTCCGGTCCGGGAGGCGCCTCGCCCCAGGGGTATGACCGGAGCCCACCCTCCGGCGTCCCGAAGGCGGCCCGTCGAAGCTCGGCCTCCGTCGGCAAACGACCGCCCCGCCAGGCGCAATAAGCGCGCGCCTGCTCCCCCGAGACCTGCGCGGGCCAACCCGCCGCGAGCTCGAAAGGAACGGGGCCGAAGACCGTCTTCACGGCGAGGCCTCCCCGCGGCACGCGGACCCAGGAGCGAGGAAAGAGCGCGTCGCGGGCGCCATGGTGCTGGAAGAACGAGAGCCAGTCCAGGTTTCGCGCTGGGAGGGAGTCGATTGTGAACGCCGCGACGTCCTCAACGACCCGGCCGAACTCGTTGTCCCAGCCAAAGGGGATCTCCTGCCACGAGGCGCCGATCACTGCCTTGCCCGCGGCGATTTCGCGCGGCTCCGCCTCGCGCCCCTCGCCACCCTCCGGCGGGGGCAGCGCCTCCGGGCGGACGATCAGACCCGGAGCACACTCCGCGAGCATGTAGAGCAGCGTCTCGTGGTGCATCAGCTCGTGCTCGACCACGAGCCAGAGGACCCGGCCGTTCTCGCAGAGGGGGTCACCCGGGCGCGCGAGTACATCGGCGATCTTCGCCCGGATCGCGGCACGGACCCTGTCGCGGTACCCGATCGTCTCGAGGATCGAGGGCCACGCGGTGATGCTCTGCGCCTCAGCGCCGGCGTCGTCTTCGGGATCGATGCCGCGGGCGTAGAGGACATCGAGCCGCTCATCCAGATGGCCGGCAAAGAGCGCGCCGCGGCCCACCTGGTTCCAGGCGAAGGCCGGAAGATGGCCCACATAGAACAGGATCGGGTGCCGCTGACCGATCGGTCGCTCGAGCCAGGCGGCCTCGGGGACCAAGGCGAAGAGCTCGTCGGAGCGGCGCCATGCCGCAAGCAGCGCCTCCTCGAGAACTCCTCCGGTCATGAGGCCTGCTTTCGTAGGAGTGCGAGCGCGAAGAGCGCCTCCGGGTCGGTGAACCACCCGTCAATCACGAGCCCCACCTCGGCCGCCGACGACGCCAGAGACGCGCGCGTGAACTTGCAGCTGATCTCGGTCCTCAGTTCCTCGCCCTGCGCAAAATCAAGGTACATCCCAATCGATCGCACGTTGACCCGGCAGGCGCGTCCCGCAACGAGCCGCATCTCGATCCAGGCGTTCTCCGCGTCGTAGAGCGCACGGTGCTCGAAGCCGGATGGATCAAAATCCGCGTCGAACCTACGATTCAGCACGGTTAGCATGTTCCGGTTGAACGCCGCGGTCACGCCGTCGGGATCGTCGTAGGCCGCCTCGAGGCGCGCCGGGTGCTTGACGAGGTCAACCCCGACGAGCATCGTGTCGGTGTGGTCCATACCCGCGGCGAGCTTTCGTAAGAATGCCCTGCGCTCGTGCGGATACAGGTTGCCGATGGTCCCCCCGAAGAACACCACGAGCCGACGGCCGGGCGCGCCGATCCGGTCAACGTCCTCCACGAAATCCCCGACGATCCCTCGAAATTGTATCGTCGGATGATCCGCGCCGAGGCGTTCGAGCGACTGGCGTAAGAAGAGCTCATTGATGTCGAGCATCCCGCAGGTGCCACCCGCCGCCGCGCTCCCCCACGCCTCCAGCAGCAGCCGAATCTTCCGCCCAGCGCCGCTCCCGAGCTCAACGACTTGGGTCGGGTCGGATGACGCGAGGATCTCCTTGGCGTAGCGCTCGAGGATGAGAATCTCGGTGCGCGTCTGGTAGTACACCTCGAGGCCGGTGATCCTCTCAAAGAGCGCGCTGCCGACGTCATCGTAGAAGTAGCGTGGCGGGATCTCGGGCAGCGACCGCGAGAGGCAGGCGCGCAACGTCTCCCGTTCTCCCGGCGTAGCCCCCTCGGAGACAACACGAACGAAGGCGATCGTCGAATCCAGGCTGTCCACGGCTCCGTGCAGGGTGCGGGAACGAATAGACGCTGTGAGCCAGAATCCGTCAAGCCGAGCGCCTCCGCCAGGGGCCAGCGGCCAGCCGGTCGTGACCCGGAGATGCCGGGCCGACGTAGATCTTCGGTGAATGCGGGTCGTACGGGACGAGCCGGGAGATCCCGAGTCCCGCCGGTGCGTGCTCGCCGCGGCGGGGTCAGCGCTCGCGCGCCCGCGTGATCGTGACGCCCCGAAGGCCCTCAGCGCCGGCGCCGTAGACCGTTCCGCACGAGGCCGACCAACACGAGCAGCATCCCGGGCGCGACGGCGTCTGGCCCGCTCCGACACCCGCAGCCCGACGTTCCGCCCGTGCCACCGCCACCCGGCTCGTTCGCGCTGATCTCCACCGTATCGGTGGAGTTGGCCGAGGTCCCGTCGGAGACGGTGAGCTGCGCCTCGTAGTTTCCCGCCCGGTCTGCGACGAAGCTGGGGGAGACCGTCGCGGGATCACGGAGGGACGCGGTCGACCCCGAAGGTTTGACGGTCAAGGACCAGGACCAGGTCAGGCGGTCGCCATCGGGGTCGGACGAGGCCGAGCCGTCGAGGTAGACGGTGTCGCCGACCAGCACTCGCTGGGCTGAGCCGGCGTTGGCCACCGGCGGGCCGCTGGCCTGGGTCGCCGTGACACTGACGAGGTCGGGTTCGCTGGTCGCGGCGCCGTCGTCCACCACCAACTGGAGGCGGTAGACCCCGGAGACCAGCGGGATGAACTCGGGATCTACGCGGGTGGCGTTGAGCAGTGAAGCTGAGGAGCCAACCGGCTCGTCCATCAGCGTCCACTGGTAGGACAGCGCGTCGCCGTCCGGATCGACGGAGCCGCTCCCGTCCATCTCGACCGGGTCCCCGACCGAGACCTCCTGATCATCGCCGGCGTCGGCGTCCGGCGGGGCATTGCCGTCGTGGTCGGCGGTGTCATCGATCGGTGTGCCCCACGTGGTCGTGCTGATGCCGCTGTCGAGGCTGCGCCCCGATTCGGACTTCTGGGGGATCGACTGGAGGCCGCCGCACGAGAGCAGGAGGAGGAAGGTCCACACACGCGGAGCATACTTCCTCATCCCGGCTCTCCGCCAGCCGGAGCGCTCGCCGCGGGGTGAAGCGCGCCCGCAGCGAACTCGGGCAACGGACCCTCTGCCGGCGGAAACGTAGGAGGTAACTGGGTGATGGAGAGGGCAGACCGTCGGGGACCCTGTTCGCGCGGAAGAAGCACGGCGATGCCCAAAGCGCGCCAGTTGACGTAGTCGCGGATGTGAGTGACGTACCAGGACAGCCGATCGTCGCGCACTTTACGGGAGCCCATCTTGGTGGCGTGCCGCATGAGCAGCCCGTCGCGGCCCGGGATCACCAGGCTCACATGCGTGATCACGACCGGCACGTGCGGACGATCCTGGCGGAGCGTCAGGACGATCGCTCCAGGCGGGAAGCGTGGGGCCGCGAGCTCGGCCTCGGCCAGGTCCAGGTAGTTGAGCGACCAGCTCCCCACCGGCAGCGCCTCTGCGGGGAGCGAAAAGAGGGAGCGTCGCCGCCAGCTCTTCCAGGTGTCGGCGGTCACGGTCTTGGTCAGGGTGCGCGCCGGGCCCAGGCGCGCGGTGATGTCCGTCACGAGGCCGTTCCGCACCGCGTCCGGGATCCACTCGGCCTCCATGAAGTGACGGCGGTGACTGTAGCTTGCCGGCCCATCATATCGAAAGGCGTTGCGCAACATCGGCGCGTCCAACGGATCTCCCGCCATCGCGATCGCGAGGGTCTCCTCCACAAAAGTGAGGCAGTCAAAGGCGTCATAACGGCCGACCGGGTCGGGATCTTCCACGGTCCCCTCCCCCGCCGCGTCCAGCACGTAGGGCAGGCCCAAGAACGACTGCGACGCGACGGCAACGCGCTCACCCAGCGGGCGCTCACGTACTGCGCGCACGGCGGCGACCACTTGGGAGGGGATGGTCCACTGTTCGGTGCGAAGATCGAGGACAGGCGCGGGCGGTACCTCCGCGACGGCTGTTCCGGCAGGCTCAGGGACCGACGGCGCTCCGCCCAGCCCGCCGACTGAAACCGTCGCCTCCGAGGCGAGATCCGCCGCGTCTTCGCCCCCCGACCGATAGTCGGTCGCATCGGCGCGCCCGAGGACCAACCACATCCCCGACGCGAGCCCGAGCGCGACGCGCCCGAGCCCGGTCATACGCGGATCTTGCCCTGGTAACCGGCCACGCTCTCGAGCAGGCTCTCGAACCGGTCGGTCTCAACCTCGTCGTTCGCCACCGACAGCGATCGCTCGATGAGGTCCAGGAAGCCACGATTGATGAGGTGCCGGTGCTCCGCGGGCGGGCGCCGGTAAAGATTCCGGATGACGGCGTCGACCGAGAGCGTGCCGGCGGCGCCAAGCTCGCAGCCCTTGAAGAGCACGGAGAACGGCACCGGGCTGCCCTCGACCACCAGCTGTACCCGCGACGCGCCGCGCCCCGGCCCATGGGTCTCGTCCAACGCGGCGCACACGGCCGCGAGCACTTCGTTGAGCACCCCGACCTTGATCCGTGCGTCCTCATCCTCCAGGCGGGGCCCGGAGAAGTTGAGAGAAACCGCCTGTTTGGCGGTTGCCTGGTCGGCCTCGACCGTCTCGATGACCATCACCGGCGTGTTGCGGTCACGGCCGGGGAGCGTGTCGCGATCGTCGCCCTGACCCGCGACCGGCTCACCTACGCCCACCTCGACCTTGTCGAGGAGGTTGGACACGAAGGTGCCCCCCTCCCGGACGGTGTCATGGTCGGCGAACGCGCCCATCTCGTCGTCCACGTGGCCACCGAACACGCCCGAGTCGGGTCGGCTCGGCCAGGCCTGATGCACCGGCACCTCGTCGGTGCCCGCGGACTCTCCTGCGCCGATCAGCTCCAGCGAGCCGATCGCACGCAGCCGGTTGATCACCTCAAGGGTACGTCCCGGCTCAAGCGGACTCCTATCCAGGACCTCGGCCAGCGTGCCGTCCGACCAGGTGTTGAGGAGCAACAACGCATCTTCGTCCCCGTCGGCTGGGGGCCGGTGACGCCGCACGGTGATCTCAGCGGCCCCCTGCTCGATCGCCGTCTGTTCGCTCCAGAGGGTGAGGAGCTCCTCAATCAGCCGTCTCGACTCGTGACCCACCTGGATGTTGTCGACGAAGATCGCCTCCATCGGCTCAAAATCAGCGTTTACCGCCGATCCGACGAAGCGATAGACGTTTTCCCGAAACCGTTCCGCCAGCAGACGCGCGCCGATCTCTTCTGGTGCAACCGAGAAGAGCGTGTCCGACAAGGACTCACCCCTCGCGAGCCACGCGCGCGCTTCGGTCACCATCGCGGGGGTAGTGTCCGGCCAGCAGGCTAAACGCCGAATCAGCCGATCTCCGTCAAATGCGGAGTGTGCGGCCAGGATCTCTCCATTGGTGACGTACAGGAACACCGAGCCGTCCGGCACCTGCCCAGCGACGCAGCCAGTACGTTCGTCCTCCAGGCAGGTCACCAGGGAGAATCGGGTTTCTTCTGCGGTGTCCCCAGTCCCCAGATCCAACGTGTCCTCGTCTTTGCGATTCACTCAGCGGCGTGTTCCCCAGGAGCTCCAACAGCAGTCGGAGGCAGGCCGGCGGGCGACGGCCCACCCCCCGGGCTGAGAGCTCAGCCGAGGGGCGCGTTCTCCTTACTCCGCAAGGCTGAGGCGTGCCACCTTCTGTCACGGGGGCGAGGACGGAGTGGACGGCGTCGGCTCCCCGGGCATCTCGCCGCGGACCGCCGGCTCGACGGGCGTTCTTCCGAGCACGATCAGGATCAACCAGGGGAAAGCCCGGGGCCGCCAGCGCCCACTCAGGACGCGGCGCGGATGTCCTCGTCGCCGTCCAGCTCGTTGAGGAGCCGACCGCGCGCCCGGGAGAGGCGCGACATGACCGTGCCGAGCTTGATCGACAAGGCGTCGGCGATCTCGGCGTAGGATTTGTCCTCATAGTAGCGAAGGAGCAGGATGTCACGGTGATCGGCGGTGAGCCGCTCGAAGGCCTCGAGGAGCTCCTCCTGCTGCTCGGCGCCTAGCACCACGTCGATCTGACGGGCCGGCGCGCTGTGCCCGAAGTCGGCGGCGGCGAGGATGTGCTCACGGCGACGGCGATCCCGCACCCGATTGAAACACAGGTTCCGGGTCACCCGAAACAGCCAGGCCTGGGTCCGAAAGTCCTCCTGGAACAACCGGGCCTCGCGCATCGCCTTGATGAAGACGTCCTGAACCACGTCATTGGCCTCTTCGGCATCCTTGACGATCGAGAGGGCCAGGGCGACCAGCCGCGGAGCCCAACGCGCCGCGGCAAGGTCGAGGGCGACGCGGCGATTCTCAGCGGCCAGCCGCTTGAGCTCGCTCTCGAAAGGATCCACGACGGGGGGCTGGTTGGCTGAAACCATGGTTGCTCCAAGGGAGAGGGGCAGTGCGCCTTCACTCGGAGATACGTGTCGACCTTCCGCTCCTTTGGGGCGGTGACGAAGCTTGACGAAGCGCGCCCCGGACCGCATTCTCAGGCGCACATTCTTGCCAGGTACAAAAAGGGGGGCAGGTGGATCAGTCTGCCGGAGACGTCCAGGCGATGAAGGCGCTGATCGCGGCCATCGTGAAGGCGATCGTTGATGAACCGGATCGCGTCGTCATTCACGAGCTCGAAGGGGCCCATGCTTGCGTGCTCGAGCTGTCGGTGGCGCCGGCAGACGTCGGCAAGGTCATCGGCAAAAAAGGCGTACACGCCGAGGCGCTGCGCCGGATCGTGCACGCGGTCGGCGGCAAGCATAAGCGCCGTTACGTCTTGGAGATCCTGGAGGCGCCCGGATAAGGCGTGTCAGTCCGTGAGCCCCGGGATCCTGACGCCGCGGGCGCGCGCGACCTCCTCCGCTTCGGCGTATCCGGCGTCTACATGCCGGATCACGCCCATCGCAGGGTCCGAGGTCAGCACCCGCTCGAGCCGACGCGCGGCTTCGGGGGTGCCGTCGGCCACGATCACCTGACCCGCGTGAATGGAGTACCCCATGCCCACGCCACCGCCGTGGTGAAGGCTTACCCAGGAGGCACCGTTGACGGCGTTGACGAGGGCGTTGAGGATCGGCCAGTCCGCCACCGCGTCGCTCCCGTCCTTCATCGCCTCGGTCTCGCGGTTGGGGCTGGCGACCGAGCCACAGTCGAGGTGATCCCGGCCGATCACGATCGGCGCACTGACCTTGCCGCTGGCCACCAGCTCATTGAACCTCAGGCCGGCGAGGTGGCGCTCGCCGTAGCCGAGCCAGCAGATCCTGGCGGGCAGCCCCTGAAACTGGATGCGTTCGCGCGCCATCTTCAACCAGCGATGAAGCGACGTCTTGTGCGGAAAGAGCTCGAGGATCGCCTCGTCCGTCACCGCGATGTCGGCAGGATCGCCCGAGAGCGCCACCCAGCGGAACGGACCCATGCCCTCGCAGAACAGCGGCCGAATATACTCGGGCACAAAACCAGGGATCTCGAAAGCACGCGACTCGCCGCCCTCCACCGCGCCCGCGCGGAGGTTGTTGCCGTAGTCGAACACCACCGCACCTCGCTCGCGGAGCGCCAACATGGCGCGGACGTGGCGCGCCATCGTGTGGTAGGAGCGAACTCGGTACGCCGCCGGGTCCTGTTCGCGGAGCAGCGCAGCTTCGTTCATGTCGAGGCCGCTCGGAACATACGACAACGGGTCGTGCGCCGAGGTCTGATCGGTCACCAGATCGACCTTGAACCGACGCGACGCCAGAGCCTCGTAGACGTCGGCGGCGTTGCCCACGAGCCCCACCGAGCGGGCAATCCCCTGATCACGAAGCTGATTGACACGGACCAGCGCCGTCTCCAGGTCCGGCGCTACCTCGTCGAGGTAACCGGAGGCCAGGCGCCGCGCGACACGTGTCGCGTCTACGTCGACGCCAAGGTAGGTAGCACCAGCGAAAATGGCAGCGAGCGGCTGGGCGCCGCCCATCCCCCCCAAGCCGCCCGAGAGGACCAGCCGACCCTCCAGGCTCCCGCCAAAATGCCGGCGGCCCGCCTCCGCAAAAGTCTCGTAGGTGCCCTGGATGATGCCTTGACTGCCGATATAGATCCAGCTCCCCGCCGTCATCTGGCCGTACATCATCAGTCCGCGCCGCTCGAGCTCGCCAAAATGCTCCCAGGTTGCCCACTTCCCAACCAGGTTCGAGTTGGCGAGGAGGACCCGGGGCGCGTCGGGATGGGTACGTAGCACCCCGACGGCCTTGCCCGACTGCACGAGCAGGGTCTCGTCGTCCCCCAGCGTCTGGAGGGTCGCGAGGATCTGGTCAAAGGCGGGCCAGCTGCGCGCAGCCTTTCCGGTGCCCCCGTAGACGACGAGGTCCTCCGGCCGCTCCGCAACCTCAGGATCCAGGTTGTTCTGGATCATCCGGAACGCTGCCTCCTGGACCCACCCACGGCAGTGGAGCGTGGTGCCACGAGGCGCGCGAACGACACGAGGAGCGGACACAGCAGGAACCACCGCGGCTATCCCTCTTCGTCCTCGGCGACATCGGCCTGGACCACTCGCGAGCGGACGTGGGTCACCAGGGACACGGACGAGGTCTCCACGTTGGAGGCGGAGTCCTCAAGACCGGAGAGGAAGGTGTCGTACTCGGCTTGAGTCACGCGACCCTCATGAATGTGGCGCTCGACGACACGGAGGTCGAACATCGCTTCGGGAACGGATGGCATGGAGACTCCAAGAAAAGACCCCGAGGGGCAAGAAAGGAACGGCGCGGGGTGCCGGCGATCCAGCGCCGGAGCCGCGGCGCCGCAGGATCAGGCTTCGGGCGGGAGATCATCCGCCGAGGGCGGCAGGAGATCACTGCCGCCGTCGTCCCGGATGCCCAGCTGAGTCCGGACGTTTTCGTTCTCGTCGAAGTCACGCATGTCCGCGACCACGAGGCTGGCCGCGATCTCGCGAAGAGCGAGCACGACCTCCTTGTTGGCACGATCGTCTTCGATCAAAGGGCGGCCGCCCTTCATCAGCTGCTTGGTACGCTCGGCGGCGACGAGGCAGAGGGTGAAACGATTCGGAACCTGCTCAAGGCAGTCTTCTACGGTGATACGCGCCATGGTCGGATCCTCGGGCCCCGGTCATGGGGCGGCGCCGGCGACTAGCCCGCCGCGCCCTCATCCGCAAGGCGCTCGAACGCGATCGGAGCCGCCGGGCGGGGCGCTCACCCTCGTTCGCTGCGACGCACCGGCACCACCCCCAAGGCCCGAAGGCGCTCGGCCACGCGGGACGAACCCGTCGATACCCAGCGTTCATAGAGACGAAGCACGTCATTGTCGTGCTCGTCGCGAACCTCTTCTTTGACCTCCAAGAGCACCTCCGTGCAGACGTGGAAACGATGCGACAGCTCTCCGAAGAGCCCCGATCCGCCGCTCCACAGCCGGGATTCCACCTGGCGGTAGGCGGTGGCGCCCATCTGCTCGTAGTAGCTGCGATCCACCGACCGCCGCCGGAGACTCTCCTCGAAAAAGCCTGCGATGACCAGGGCATAATCCCCGAGCCGGCGCCAGATCGCCGCCGCCTCAGAAGGAGAGGCAAACATCGCCTCGCGGCGCAGCTCAGCCAGGGGGGTATGCCCCGCGGCGGGCGCTCCCGCGTGCGCCTGTTCTACCAACAAGCCGCTCAAGTAGCTGATGATTCCAACGCTCAGGGGCGGCCTGCGGCGTCCGACCGCCCGCTCGATCTGAGTGAAAAAAAACCGATAGAGATCGGCCTCGGCCGCGAGCGCGCCCCCACCTCGTGCCGCCACCAGAGCACCAGCCCCCGCGCCCGGACGAAACGAGCCCGTCGGCTCCCCTGAACGACTATCGTCAATCTCCAGTATTGGAGATAGTTTTTTGCCACTCGGCGAATCGGAATCCTGCATCTTGGTCCCCCTCCTGACGCTGGCAGCGTCGTGTCGGCTCGGAAACAGGCTTGACGGCTCTGGTCCCGTGCCTATCTGACTGCCGCCGCCGGTGGCTCCCCACCGGCCAGGTGTTGAAGTTCGCTTCTTCCCGAGGGTAGTACCTCGGCTCTTTGGGCCTTCCTCCCGTGCGTTGTTGCTCTTTGTGGGCGCCACGACCGGAGGGGCACCAGAGAGAGCGCCGCCGCGCCGCTGTCCCCACCCGACCGCTGGCGTTCGGACGACGCATCCTGAACCCGGCTTCACCCCTGATACTTCCATAACCCCCAATCGGCCCTGACCGGGCCGGAATCCCCCAATCAGGAGACAGACCGATGAACGTGCGCCCGCTGTTTGATCGCGTGCTGGTCAAGCGTGTTGAAGAGCCTACCCGCAGCAAGGGTGGCATCCTCCTCCCCGAGACCTCTAAAGAAAAGCCCGTTGAAGGTGTCGTGATCGCCGCCGGGAACGGCAAGGTGTCCGACGACGGCAAGGTGAGCACCCTCACCGTGAAGGTCGGAGACCGCGTTGTGTTCGGCAAGTACGCCGGCACCGAGATCAAGGTTGACGGCGACGATCGCCTCATCCTCCGCGAAGACGACATCCTGGGTATCATCGACTGATCCCCTCCTCTTCACCCCTTCGCGGGCTTCAACCCGCAGGTTCAACCTTCGTCGCACCGCCTGATCTGGCGGTATGACTCACAGTCTACACAGGAGTTCCTGATGGCTGCCAAGCAAATTCTCTTCGACGTGACCGCGCGTAACAAAATCCTGGTTGGCGTGGACACTCTCGCCAACGCCGTCAAGGTCACCCTCGGTCCCAAGGGCCGGAACGTGGTGATTGAGAAGTCCTGGGGTGCCCCGGTGGTCACCAAGGACGGCGTGACGGTCGCCAAAGAAGTCGAGCTCGAAGACAAGTTCGAGAACATGGGCGCGCAGATGGTCAAGGAGGTCGCGTCCAAGACCTCCGACATCGCCGGCGACGGCACCACGACCGCCACCGTGCTCGCACAGGCGATCTACCGCCAGGGCGTGAAGCTGGTGGCCGCTGGCCACAACCCGATGGACCTCAAGCGCGGCATCGACAAGGCGGTCAGCGCCGTCGTCGCCGAGCTCAAGGCCCAGTCCCGGCCCGTCGCCCACAATGGCGAGATCGCCCAGGTCGGCACCATCTCCGCCAACGGGGACGCCGCCATCGGCTCGATCATCGCCGAGGCGATGGACAAGGTCGGCAAAGAGGGCGTGATCACCGTCGAAGAGAACAAGGGCATCGAGACCACGCTCAAGACCGTGGACGGCATGCAGTTCGACCGCGGCTACATCAGCCCGTACTTCGTCACGGACCCTGAGCGGATGGAGGCGGTATTCGAGGAGCCCTACATCCTCATCCACGAGAAGAAGCTCTCGAGCCTCCGTGAGCTCATCAAGCTCCTCGAGAAGGTACACCAGGCGGGTAAGCCCCTCCTGATCCTCGCCGAAGACGTCGATGGCGAAGCCCTCTCCGCGCTCGTGGTGAACAAGCTCCGCGGTACCCTCCAGGTGGTCGCGGTCAAGGCCCCCGGCTTCGGCGACCGCCGCAAGCAGATGCTCGAAGACATCGCGATCCTCACCAACGGTCGCCTGATCGCTGAAGAGCTCGGCATCAAGCTGGAGAACCTCGGCCTGAACGACCTCGGCACGGCGCGCCGGGTGACCATCACCAAGGACAACACCACCCTGATCGACGGCGGGGGCAGCAACGACGCGATCAAGGCGCGTATCGCCCAGATCAAGGCCCAGATCGACGAGACAACCTCGGACTACGACCGCGAGAAGCTCCAGGAGCGCCTCGCTAAGCTCTCCGGCGGCGTCGCGGTGGTTCGCGTCGGCGCGGCTACCGAAGTCGAGATGAAGGAGAAGAAGGCCCGCGTCGAAGACGCGCTTCACGCCACCCGCGCGGCGGTGGAAGAGGGCATCCTCCCCGGCGGCGGCGTCGCGTACATCCGCGCCCAGAAGGCGCTCGACGCGGTGCGAGCCGACGGCGATCAGCGCTTCGGCGTGGACATCGTGCGGCGCGCGATCGAGGAGCCCCTCCGGCAGATCATCGTCAACGCGGGGGGCGAGCCCTCCATCACCCTGGAGAAGGTCCGTAACGGCTCGGGTGGCTTCGGCTTCAACGCCGCCACCGGCGTCTTCGAGGACCTCTACGCAGCGGGCGTCATCGACCCCACCAAGGTGAGCCGGGCTGCCCTGGAGCACGCGGCGTCGGTTGCGGCCTTGTTGCTCACCACCGAAGCGATGGTGGCCGAGTACGTCGACGACAGGGACGGCGACGGTCACGGTCACGCGCACTAGGCGCAGTTGAACATCAGGAAGTTCGGTGCCTGAGGCCGGACTTCCTTGTTCCTCCCACACCCGGCTCCGCCGGGTGTGGCTGCTTTTGGGCTAGCGCCCCACCGCCGTTCGCGCCCCACCGCCGTTCGCGCCCCACCGCCGTTCGCGCACCACCGCCGTTCGCGCCCCACCGCCGTTCGCGCCCAGCCGCCGTTCGCGCTCGGTCACCGCTCTCAACCCGTGCCCCTCGCGCTCCGACACCCGGCCCGCCGGCTCGCTAAGCCAGGCCAGGCCAGGCGGCTCTCACTGTAGGCGTTCGGCGCCTCCAAGCCGGATCAGCTGCGGGGTCGGCCCTCGACCACCTCGTCCCACCACGCCGTGAAGCCCGGGGTCTCCACCACCGCAGCTGCGCGCTGCCGCAGCAGATCACGCAGAACGTCGATCCCGTGGGCCTCGAGCCCGCCGAGCATCGTTCGTAGGCTTCGACCTTGACTCTCTTCGACCGCCAGCCGCAGCACCGACTCGAGCTCCCCATCAAGCTCCGGCCGGTTGACCAGCGCGCGCGCGAGCGCCACCGACGTGGCCACGAGCTCGTCGGGATCGAGCTTCTCGACCTCGGCGGCCAGCGCCCGCTGGTCGGAGCCGAGCACGACGTCGAGCATATGCACCCGCCACGCCGCATACGCGACGCCCATGTTCGGATCACATAGGTGATCCGCCATCACTTCTACGAGCCGGAACAGGCTGGCGTCCATCACCTCGCGCGCCTTCTCTTCGACGACCCGCTCGACCTCCTGGCCCAACACCCCGCGCACCTCGCCACCCAGCCGTTCTCCCAGCTTCTGCAGCCTCCCGAACGCGAGCGGCGTGCGCGCGGCGGCCGACTGCGCCGGCGCCTTCAACCTGCGGATGATCGCACCAAGCAGGTCCTGGAAGATGTGTTGGAGCATCAGCCGGGCGGTGTCGTGGTCCAGGAGCCGGCCCACCAACAGCCGGTCGGGCACGTAGCCACGCGCGAGCAGCTCTCGAAGCGGCGCGCGGATCTCGCGTGGCACGGGCACCGGCCCGCTCCCGACGCGGCGCCGCAAACTGGCAACGTGCTCCCGGACCCGCGCCTCCAGACGTGTGTCACGCGACGCCGAACGTGCGGCCGCCCCAAGCTGGCGGGCCAACCAGGGAACGTCAATCATCTCCTCGAGCGGGCGATCCAAGAGGTCGTCGAGCAGCAGGTCCACCAGCCGGTCGGTGCCGCCCGAACGGAGGCGGGCCATAGCGTCCGCGTTCATTCGTCCACTCCTTCCTCTGGATTCAGGCCAAATACCGGGGAGAACGGCCCGACTGACGTGATCCACAGCTGGTGGATCGCGCGGGTGGCGGCGACGTGAAGCAGGCGGCGCGTCGCGGGCCGGTCGGGCCAGGAGAGGTCGCTCGCGTCCACCAAGATCACGTAGTCAAACTCGAGGCCCTTGACCTGGCTGACCTCCACCACGTCCACACCGGGCGTGAAGCTGAAGGTCTGGGCGACTACGCGCCGGAGCGACGGCACATCCATCGTTTCGAGACCCGCAAAATAGAGCTTCGAGACCGCCTCAGACGGGGTGAGCACCGCCACTGACGCCAGCGGCTGGCGACCCAGGAGCTCACGCAGCGCGCGACCGAGCACATCGACGCAGGCGCCGTGGTCGGAGAAGGGGAAGAGCTCCACGGGCGGGCCCTCACGCACGGTCAGCGGCTCTTCGTCGGCCTCAGCCAGATTCCCCAACAGGGACCGGGCAAAAGCCGTGATGCTCCGGGTCGAGCGGTAAGAGACCTTCAGCGTGCTCACAGTGGACGCGGTGATCCCCAACGCGTCGAGCAAGGTCGCCCAATCGCCGGTACCGCCCTTCTCCTGGATGTGCTGCTGCGTGTCCCCGGCCAGGGTCAGGCAACGGTGCTTGTCGAGGCATCCGATGAGCACCGCGAGCTCCATCCCCGAAAAATCCTGCGCCTCGTCCACCGCGACATGGGCCAGACGAACGGGGCCTTCTTTGGTCTTGAGCTCGCCGACCCGGAGTTGCCACGCACGAAGTAGAATGGCGTCATCCTCTTCGTCCAACCAGGGTTCCGCCGACCGATCCCGCTCCTCGTGCATCGCGAGCTGCGCCTGCTGAGACCGCGCCCAGCTCGCGATCTCCTCCGTCTCTGCTTCATCGAAGCCCAGCTCGCCGATCAGGCGGCGATCCGAGACCAGGTACTTCCAGTCGTCGATCGCCGAGGAGGCCGCCGGCGGCGCCTTGCGGGAACGGATGATCTGCTCCAGTCGGAGCGGGAGTGCGGAGTGGAGCTTGAATCGAGAGACCACGGAAGGTGTATTGGCATTTTCGTGGTTGGGCAGACTCGGGTAGTGCCGGCCCACAAGTCGACGCGCCCAGTCCGACCAGGTGGTCACCGTGACGCCTCGTACTCCGAGGTTGGGCAGGACCTTCGAGACATAGTCCCGAAGCGCCTTGCCGAAGACCACGACCATGATGCGGTGCGCCGGAAACCGGCCCGGATTGTTGTGTCGCAGCCACGCGACCCGGTGGAGGGCGACCGTGGTCTTGCCCGACCCGGCGCCGCCCCGCAGGAGCAGCGGGCCGTTGTCAGGGTGCGCCATCACCTCAAACTGGGCGCAGTCGATCAGCGCGGCGATGTCTGGCAGGTGTTTGTCCGCCCGGAGCGCCGCGTCGATGCCAAGCCGCTGATCCGTGCCGGCTGAGTGAAGCACAAAGGCGCCGTTATGATCACAAGGCATCGGTGCTCGCGGCGGCACATGATGCCAGGCCTCATCCTCCCGGATCCAGGTGCCCTGCGGTGCGGAGACCCGTTCGAGGCGAGCTCGGGAGATCGAGACTGTGCGCCGCGCGACCACCCGCCCCTCGATTTCCCGGTGACCAAGCTGCTCTTCGTAAAGATCGCCCTCCGCGTACCGGTAGAAGATGCGCGCGACGGGCGCGTGTCGCCAGTCCACGATCCGGAGCCCGCCGTCGAGGCAGGTGGCTTTACCAAGGAAGACCTCCGTGATCTCTCCGCCCCGCTCGAGGCGCAGGTGGGCGAAGTAGGGGCTGCCGGAATCCACCCGGCGCTCGTCCCGACCCGCGCGAAGCTGAAGCAACAACCTGCCCAGATGCTCATGCTGCTGCTCGAGCGCGGGCCGATCGTCGGTCACCGCCGTGCGCATTTCATCACGAATCCGCTCGAGCTCCGCGACGGTCTCGGCCTCCGACGCGGACTCGTGGGGCGCCAGGACAGAAAGACGTTGGCGAACGTCATCAAGCTGCTGGATCTCGTCTTCGACGATAGGAGGGACCTGTAGCATCGAGGCGTCTCAGTCGGGCGCGAGAGGATCGGGGTATGGGTCACAGAGCGTTGCCCACCCGAGCTACGGCTCCTAACCGACGGCTTTCGAATTGCCCCCCTTCCTTCCCGCCCGCAGCGCACGAAGAGGCACGCTCTGGCGGGCCTTACGCCAGCTACGCCGCCGTTTTTCCGATGCGGCGCCGACCTGGTACCACGCCGACTACCGCTGGCCCTCCACCAGCATCGAGGCCGCGCGGGGCGTGCAGCCAAGACGGGCCGACTTCGTCTGGTGGACGCTCTCCGATCTCGGAGCGCTGAAAACCAGCGAGGTCCGCAAGCCAATACGCGCGGGCTACGACCTCTTGAGCCGGGTGCACCACGCGGATTGGTTGCAGTCCTTGTCCAACCCGGAGACCCTGGCCCGCATCTTCGCGATTGAAACCTGGGATGTGGACGTCGACGCGCTGATGAGCACCATCCGGCTCGCGGTCGGGGGCACCGTGGCGGCGGCCGCCGACGCCGTGCGCCGAAAGGGGCCGAGCTTCAACCTGCTCGGTGGCTTTCATCATGCAAAACCCGATGGAGGAGGAGGATTCTGCGCGCTCAACGACGTCGCCGTCGCCGTGGCGAGCCTGCGCGCCGATGGCTGGCGCGGGTCGGTGGCGGTGGTGGATCTGGACGCGCACCCGCCCGACGGAACGGCCGCGTGTCTGCCGGACGCGTGGATCGGCTCGATCTCGGTCGCCGATTGGGGAGGTTCGGCCGGTGTTCACGAGGAGGTGCTCCCTCGGGGCGTGGGGGGCGCCCGGTGGCTCGACGCCGTCGCCCGGCTCATTGAAGAGCTCCCCGAGGCGGACCTGACCTTCGTGCTGGCCGGGGCGGACGTGCTGACCGGGGACCCGCTCGGAGATCTCGGCGTTTCGATTCCCGAAGCCGCGTTGGCGCACCGGAGGGTCGCGGTCGCGTTGCGCGGCAGGTCCGCGGTCTGGCTGCCGGCCGGCGGCTACCTCCCCTCGGCGTGGATGGTCTTCGCCAACGCGTGGCTGGCGGTGCACCTGCCGGGCGAGACCGTGCCGGAGGACGTCGATCCCCTCTCCTCACATTTTGCAAGCATATACCCGTCCTTATCGGAGAGGGACCTCGAGTTCGATCTCGACGACCTCGGCCCGGGTCGCGCCCGCCGCCTTCTTGGCTACTACAGCGCCGAGGCCTTGGAGCAGGGCCTCGAGGCATATGGCATCCTCCCGCACCTCCGCCGACTCGGCTACGGTCCCTTCAGAATAGCGTTCGAACGGAGTGAAAGCGGCGAACGTTTTGTGCTGCGAGGCGACGCGAAGGGGCCGCCGGAGGCCTTCGAGGTGCTCGCCGAGGCGGTGCTGGATCGTACTACAATACAAGGGAAACCAGTTCTTTTCGTGAACTGGCTCTCACTCCGGCATCCGCGGGCCCGTTTTCTTGCCTCACGGCCCCCGCTCCCCGGGCAGGAGGTGCCGGGCCTGGGCATGGCGAGGGAGGCGGCGGAGCTCCTCCGTTTCATGGCGCGGCGACTCCAGCTTGCGGGCGTCGCGCTCCGGCCGGCCTGGTTTCACGTGGCGTGGTCGGCGCGCTCCCGCTTCCGTTTCGTCGATCCGGCGATCGAGGCAGATTTTCGTGCATTGATCCGAGATCTTGGCCATCTTCCGCTACGTGAGCTCACCGAACATGTCGCGGCGGGGCGCGTGTGTCGCGACGGCCAGCCCTGGCGGTGGGTTCCGGGCGACATGGTGCAATGGCTCGACGATCCGGAGCCGGCGGATACCGCCCCTACCGAAGCGACGTTCAGCCTCGCCGGTCCGGAGATGTGAGCGGCGAACGTGGCATGATGGCCCGCGGATGGGCTTCCTCCACCTCGGCGATCAGCGCCTCGACGACGCGGCCCGGGTCAGGGGCGTCCCACACTGCGCCCATCACCGCCACACCTCTCGCTCCCGCGGCGATGCAGGCAGCGACCCGCCCGGGGCGCAGCCCGCCGAGCGCGTAAACGGGGGTTCTGAGGCCCGCATCCCCCGCGCGCGACAGCCAGTTGGCGAAAGCCGGAACTCCCAGCTCATGGCCGGCCTCCGCTTTGCCCGGCGTCGGAAACACCGGACCAAGCACGACAAACGCCGCACCATCCTCCCGGCGCAGGCCATCGAGGTCGTGGGTTGAGGCGGCATACGGCAGGGCACACAAAACGCCCCCCGTACTCCCATCGCGCGCATCGAGCGCGAGGCGCGACGCCGCCTCCGCCCGGTGGATCCCCGCGACACCCAGGCGTACACCCAGCGCTTCCGGCCCATTGAGCCACAGCGGCGCCCCGTGACGGCGGCAGACCTCCAGGACCCGGACGCCCAGCGCCTCGATCGCGTCGAGGTCAAGGTCCTTCTCGCGAAGCTGGACGGCTACCCGGCCGGCGGGCGCACCCGCGAGGGCCCGGTCTAGCGCCCGAGGCAGGTCCCCGACACGCCGGCGGTCGGTGATCAGGTAAAGATCGAAGTTCAGACGCCGCTCTCCGCAAGCCAGACCCGGATGGGCTCAAAGTAGTGCTCGTCCCAGCCGCGACGGTAGCTCTCCACCTGTTCCGGCGGCGTGCCCTCCTGGGTCAGCGTCAGGCGGGTGCCACCCGGTGTGGGGTCGAACACGACGCGTACCCGCGCCGACGGGGCGGTCTTCGGGAACTGGACCGTGCGCCAGCGCATGGTCAGATGACGGTCGGGCTCCAGCTCGAGCCAGACGCCAGAGATGTACCCGTCCCACGCGGTAAACTCGCCGTCCACCCTCGGATCGGAGGTAGCGCTCGCGCCAGTCATCTCGGCGTGACCGGCGCCGTCGATCCACGCCCGGTACAGCGTCCGCGGAGATGTGGGGAACTCCGCACTGAGGATAAAATCCACGTTCTGGTTCATGATCGCTCCACCACGGCGCTAACCCTACCTGCACGGCTCGGCTTCCCCGAACGCGACAGCGCGCGGATCCTGAGACAGAATGCACGTGACGCTCTCGGCCCGGCCGCGAGCCACAAAAGAATACGAAGAAGTCACAATAAGCCAAATGATCACTGGCGCTCGCCGCTCGGGCGGGGCACGTCGGGTGTCCACGGAGAACGAACACATGGCGCGAATCACGGGGATCGGACTCCTCACCCTACTGGTCGCTGGCATCGGAGCTTGTAAGGACGACGGCGCGGGGAAGGACTCGGCGCAGGTCGCGGGCACCGTGACGGACCGGGACGGTGACGGGGCCTACGGCGACCAGGACTGCGACGACACGGATCCCGACGTCTTCCAGGGCGCGCCCGAAGTCTGCGACGAGAAGGACAACGACTGTAATGGCGAGGCCGACGACGGCGCCCTCGACGCCGGGACCTGGTACGTGGACGGCGACGGCGACGGCGACGG
Source organism: Deltaproteobacteria bacterium (assembly GCA_947486185.1). Lineage (GTDB taxonomy): Bacteria > Myxococcota_A > UBA796 > UBA796 > SXON01 > CANKTH01. The sequence goes on along the minus strand of CANKTH010000015.1, from coordinate 20,113 downwards.
CGACGCAGACAACCGGGTCAAGGGGTGCTCTCGCCCCGAAAACTCCTCGGTGACGTCGGACGACTGCGACGACGGCGACGCCGCGTACAACCCGGGAGCGGAGGAGACCGATTGCTCCGACCCCAACGACTACAACTGCGACGGCTCGGTCGGCTACGCAGACCTGGACCGAGACGGCTACGCCGCCTGTGAGGAGTGTGACGACTACTCCGCGAACACCAACCCGGGCGCCGTGGAGAGTTGCGACGACGAGGACGACGACTGTAACGGTGTCGTCGACGACAACGCCGTCGACGCACCGGCCGTGTATGCGGACGCCGACGGCGACGGGTACGGCGCCGGAACGAGCGTCGGCACCGCCTGCGCGGCCGGGGAGGGCCAGTCCCTCACGGCCGATGATTGTAGTGACGAGGACACCGCGTTTCACCCGGGAGCCGAGGAGTCCGACTGCGCCGACCCGAACGACTACAACTGCGACGGCTCCACCGGCTACGCCGACGCCGACGGCGACGGGTACGGCGCGTGCGAAGAGTGCGACGACGCCGATCCCGCGCTCAACCCTGCGGCCGAAGATGTCTGCGACGGGGTCGACAACAACTGTGACGGGACCGTCGACGACGGCAGCGCCGGCGCCCTAACCTGGTACCTCGACCTCGACGGCGACCTGTACGGCGACGACGCCTCCCCGCTCACCGCCTGCACCCAGCCGACGGGCTTCGTCGCGGTCGGGGGTGACTGTAACGACGCCGACACCGCCTACAACCCCGGCGCGGCAGAGACCGACTGCGCCGACACCAACGACTACAACTGTGATGGAGCCTCGGGCTTCACCGACGCCGATGGTGACGGCTACGCCGCGTGTGCTGAGTGCGACGACGGCGACGCAACGATCAACCCGGCGGGCGTGGAGGTCTGCGACGGGGTGGACAACGACTGCGACGGCACCATCGACGTCGCCGCCACCGACGGTAGCACCTGGTTCGCGGACGCCGACCTCGACGGCTATGGGCTCGCGGACACCGCGCTCGTCGCCTGCACCCAGCCCGAGGGCTACGTCGCGGTCGACGGCGATTGTGACGCCTCGAACAACACCATCTACCCAGGCGCCGCCGAGAGCTGCAACGACGTCGATGACAACTGCGACGGCTCGGTCGACGAAGGGGCGGCTGGCGGACCCTGGTACGCCGACGCGGACGAGGATGGCTTCGGGGACCCCACGGTCCAGAGCGACGCCTGCGAGGTGCCGGTGGGGTACTCCGCCGACGGGACCGACTGCGACGACGCAAACGACCGGGTCAACCCCAGCGGCGAGGAGGTCGACTGCGCCGACCCCACCGACTACAACTGTGACGGGTTCAGCGGAGCCGCCGACAGCGACGGCGACAGTTTTGCCGCGTGCGAGGAGTGTGACGACGGCGACGCCAGCGTCAACCCCGACGCGATCGAGGTCTGTGACGGGGTGGACAACGACTGCGACCGCACCGCGGACGGCGAATCCGCGATCGACAGCTTCCTGGTCTACCCGGACGCGGATGGCGACGGCTACGGCGACGACGGCGCGGGAGCGGCGGCCTGTGAGGTCGCCGAAGGCACCTCACTGACGGCGGGAGATTGCGACGACACCGATAGCAGCGTCTCGCCCGACGCCGTCGAGTTCTGCGACGGCGACGACGACGACTGCGATGGCATCGTCGACAACGACGCGATCAACCTGGTCACCAGCTACGCCGACACCGACGGCGACGGCTACGGAGACGCCGCCAACACCACGGTCGGCTGCTCGGTCCCTGCCGGTTCGGTCGCCGACAGCTCCGACTGCGACGACACCGACGTCACCGTCAACCCCGATGCGCTCGAGCTCTGTGACGAGGTCGACAACGACTGCGACGGCAGCACCGACGAGAGCGACGCCGCCGACGCCACCTTCTGGTACGCCGACGCCGACGAGGACGGGTACGGGGACGCCACCCTGTCCGGCGCGGCCTGCGATCAGCCCGAAGGTTTTGTCGCCGATGCCGATGACTGCGACGACAGCGCGGCCGCGATCAACCCCGGCGCGGACGAGCTCTGTAACGGCCTCGACGACAACTGCGACGGACTGGCAGACGACGGCGCGGTTGACGGCGGCACCTGGTACGTCGACAGCGACGACGACGGCTCTGGAGACACCGCCACCGGCGTGAGCTCGTGCGACGCCCCCGTCGGCTACGTCAGCGACGGCGGCGACTGCGACGACGACAACGCCGGGATCAACCCCGACGCCACCGAGGTGTGCGACGCGAGTGACACCGACGAGGACTGCGACAACGCCGCTGACGACGACGACGACGACGCCACCGGCGGCGAGGTCGCCTACGCGGACGCGGACGCGGACAGCTATGGGAGCCTGGCGTCGCCCGCGACCTTCTGCGACCGGCCCGCAGGCTACGTGACCGACTCCAGCGACTGTGACGACGGCGACCCTGCGATCAACCCCGCTGCGGTGGAGTCCTGCGACGCCGGAAACACGGACGAAGACTGCGACGGCCTCGCGGACAATGACGACCCGAGCGCCATCGGCGCGTCCCGCACCACCTTCTACGCGGACGTCGACGCGGACAGCTACGGCAACGCCTCGTCGAGCGACAGCTTCTGCGATCAGCCCAGCGGCTATGTGGCCAACAGCACGGACTGCAACGACGGAAACGCGGCGATCAACCCCGCCGCGACCGAGGTCTGCGACGCGTCCAACACCGACGAGGACTGTGACCTGCTCGCTGACGACAACGACCCGGGGGTCGCGAGCGGCGGGCGGAGCACCTGGTATCGGGACGCCGACACCGACACCTACGGAAGCGCCACCACTACCTCCTCGGCGTGCGACCAGCCCGCCGGCTACGTGGGCAACTCCACTGATTGCAATGACGCTTCGGCGACGATCAACCCTGCCGCCACCGAGGTGTGCGACGCCGCCAACACCGACGAGGACTGCGACCTCCTCGCCGACAACAACGACACCAGCGCCGCTGCCGCCGGAAAGACCACGTTCTACGCCGACGCCGACGCCGACACCTACGGTAGCTCGGCGACGAGCGCCGCATTCTGCGACCTGCCAAGCGGCTATGCTGGCAACAGCACCGATTGTAACGACAGCAACGTTGCGATCAATCCAGGCGCCACAGAGATCTGCGACGCCGCTGACACCGACGAGGACTGCGACCTCCTCGCCGACGACGACGACAGCTCGGTCTCGACGCTCAGTTACAGCACCTTCTACCGAGACGCCGACGCCGACAGCTACGGTACGGCGGCGACGACGACCTCAGCCTGTGACCTGCCGAGCGGCTATCTGAGCAACAGCACCGACTGCAACGACAGTAACGCCGCGATCAACCCCGCGGCGACCGAGGTCTGTGACACCAGCAACACCGACGAGGACTGCGACGGTGTCGCCGATGACTTTGACAGTTCGGTGAGCGCCGCCGGCTTCACTACCTTCTACGCCGATACGGACGGAGACGGCTACGGCGACCCCGCCGACGCCGAGGGCTTCTGCGACGTGGGGTCAGGTTATGTCCCCGACAACACGGACTGTGACGACGACGCCGGCACCACCTACCCGGGCGCCACCGAGATCTGCCGCAACGGCGAAGACGACGGTTGTGACGGCGTAGACGACTGTATCTGGACTGGCTCGAGCAACAGCATCACCGACGCCGATGTCACCCTCTCCGGCGAGAAGAACTACGCCACCGGCACCGGCTTTTTCGGCGGTTCGGCGGCGGCAGGCAAGGACCTGACCGGCGACGGTATCGCCGACCTGATGATCGCCGACCGCAACTGGGATTACAGCTCATCCGCGGGCGCGAATACGGGTCGCGCCTACCTGATCGCCGGCTCGGCCAGCGGCATCACGGCGAGCGTCACGTCGCCCACCGCCCGCATCACCGGCGGCCTCACGGCGACCGACTCGGGCGACGGCCTGGGCCAGGGCCTCGGCATGCTCGACGACATCAACGGAGACGGGTACGACGAGCTCCTGCTCGGCAGGTTCAAGGACAATGATCCTGCGACCGACGCAGGATCGGCCTACCTCTTCTCGGGGGTGAGCCTCGTGGGCACCTCGCTCGGTGTCAGTAACGCCTCGGTCACCATCATCGGCTCCGCCGGCTCCTCGAGCACCTACCCGGAACTCACAGGCTGGACCCTCGACCAGGTCGCCGACGCGGACGGGGACGACCTCGCGGATTGGGTGGTTTCATCCTATATGTACGGCGGTTCGGGGGCATCGGCGCGAACCGGACGCGTCACCATCGTGCCGTCCAGCCTCGCCGCCGGCTCATACTCCGCGAGCGCGGCGGAGATGATCACGGTCATCAACGGCGCCGCGGCTAACGACCGATTTGGCGGCGCTCTCGTTGGAGATGTCGATGCAGACGGAGACGGCATCGGGGACCTCCTGGTCTCTGCGCCTACCATCGGCACCACCTACATCTTCAGCGGGCCGGTCTCGTCCGCGACCTCCGCGTCGGCGGCCGATTATACGATGACGGGGGTCTCCCAGACGATCAACAGCAACGCGCCGTACGAGACGAACTGTGGCAGTTGCATCGCGGGGGCGGGCGACAACAACAACGACGGCTACGAGGACCTCGTCCTCGGCGCTGACGCCACCGACGTTGGCTTCCTCGCTGACGCGGGCGCCGCCTACATGATCAACGGCCCGGTGACGACCAACCTCTCCATGTCAGCAGACGCCGACTTCAGGATCAACGGTGTTTTCCCTTACGACTTTGTCGGTCGGTCGGTGGACGGCGCGGGCGACGTGGACGGCGACGGCTTTGACGACCTGTTGATCGGCGCCTCGGGGGTCGACATTCCGTCGTCGCTCGTGGGTATCGCCGCGGTGGTCTATGGGCCGGCGAGCGGCACCGCGAGCCTGATCTCGACGAACATCGCGCTGTTCGCTGGCACGGTCTCGGCGTCCAACCTTGGGTCCACCGTGCTCGGGCTGGGCGACATGAACGACGACGGCTTCGACGACTTCTTGTTCAGCGCGCCGAACTCCACCACGCCGACCGGCGGCACCTCGAAGTTGGGCATGAGCTACCTCTACTACGGCACCGCCGAGTAGTTCGTCCACCGCTCCGGCAGCGCGAGCAGGCCCGCGCGCCGGAAGTTGGATAACCGCGGGCGCGATGGCCCGTCGTATCGCCTACCTGCTCCTTGACCTCGCGCTGCTCCTTGCCGCCGTGCGACTGGTCGTAGAGCTTGGCCTTGCTTTTTCGCAGCGCGTGACGGCGCAATTCGACATCGAGTGGATGGAGGGCGCCACGTTGATGACCGCTCTCCGCATCGTAGACGGGCTGCCGATCTACGGGGAGCCCGCGCCCGACTACATCCCCTTCATCTACCCGCCAGGGTACGCCGCGGTCGTAGCGACGTTGAGCGCGATCTTTCCGATGGGCTACACCCTCGGGCGCGCGGTCTCGATCGTCGGGATGCTGTTCACGGCGGCGGCGGTCGTGGTCGGCGCCCGGCAGGAAGGGGCGCGCTGGCCCTTTGCCCTGGCGTCCGTGGGGCTACTCGCGAGCGCCTACGCCGAAGGGGGTACCTTCTACGACCTCATTCGGGTCGATGCCCTCCTGCTTGGGCTCTTAGCCTGGTCCATCGTGCTCGTGCGCCGCGCGACGCTGCCCGCGGTGATCACGGGCGCGCTCCTGCTCACCCTCGCGTTCTTGACCAAGCACAACGCCGCGATGTTGGGCGTGCCGATGGCGCTATGGCTCTGGTACGATCGAAACTGGCGGCTCGCCGCTACGTTCGCCATGTGCTCGGCGCTGCCGGCTCTCGGATTCCTCGGAGCGATGGAGCTCGCGGGCGAGCACCTCTTCCACTGGCTGGTCGTGGTGCCCTCGGACCACGGCATCCGCCCCGAGCGCGCCTTACCCTGGTATGAGCTAAAAAAGGGCGAGCTGACGGTCACCGGTGCGCAAGCGGAGGTCTGGCGCGCCTTGCCGCTCACCAGCACGTTGCTGCTCCTATGGCCCGGGTGGCTCCGCGCGCGCGGTGGGCTCTACTGGGCGGGGATCGCCGTCACCACACTTGTGATGGTCTCGATCATGCGCGGGCACGTCGGCGGCTACATCAACGTGTTGATTCCGATGTTTTTTGTGCTCTCGGTGCTACCAGCCGCCCAGCTCGGCGGGCTCGGGGATCGCCCGGCCGCGCGGGGACTCATCGGATTGGTCATGCTCGCCCAGCTTTTTCAGGGACGGGATGATCTGAACCGCTACGTGCCCGGGCCCCGCGACCGCGCCCGCGCAGCTGCGTTTGTCGAGGATCTCCGCGAGCTGCCGGGTCCCGTTCTCCTGCCTCACGCTCCGTATCTCGCGGTCCTCGCCGGGAAACCGCCCTCATTTGCGCTGATTTGCCTCTGGGACATCGACCGTGAAGGCGGGCCGCACCAAGACAGCGTCCGGAGGATCGAGGCGCTCGTGACCGAGGGTCACTGGCCTACCGCGATCCTGCCGGACGACAAGCTCGGCTACGGGCTCAAAAAGGGCTACGAACGTGTCGCGACGCTCAAGAACCAGCCGCCCCCGACCCGCGTCGGCTACCGACTTGCCCTCCGCGAACGTTGGGGGGCTCGTGTCGAACAACGCCACGAAGAACCCTGACTCAGCGTAGGCGCCACACCAGGACGCCATCCTTCTCTTCGGGAGCACCAAGCGCCCGCTCCAGCACCGTACGGTGGGCGCCGCGCATCCCAGCCTGGGCCTCCAGGGCCTCGTGGACGAGCACCGCGACGTAACGCTGTCGGAGGTGGCTACGCAGGGAGTCGGGGATCGGGAGATCCTCGGCGCGTCCACCGTTGGACATCACCGTGCAGAAGCGGCTGAAATACCACATGGTCGCGACGTCTCTCGGTCGGTTGACCCGGATGTCGGGGGGATAAGGCAGCGGGTGCCGATGCCCGGTCTGGTACCAGAAATACCGCTGCATCGCCATGGTCTCCCCAACCAGGGTCGGCAGGTCGAGCACGACCCCCTCGGGGAGTCCTTCGTAGGCTCCAGGGATCGCCGCTTCCGAGGTGCGGATCGGCCACACGGCACCACCGGCGACCGCGGTCTCGGCTGCCACCCCGAGCGCCAGCACCCCCACCAGCAGCGGGCGCCATCGCGGCGGGCCCACCCCAGCCAGCGCCGCGCCCGCCAGCGCCGTGAGCACGGCTTGGAGCCCGAGAGAGAGGCGGAGCGGATGGGTGATGGCCAGGCCAGGAAACACCTTGATCGCCCACCAGAACGGCAGACTGATGAGGTTGCCGCCCAGCCTCACCCAGTCCTGGCCCCACCACAAGAAGGTGCCGAGGCCCATCAGCGCGGCAACGCCCGCCGGTATCGCCCAGAAGCGTAGCTCTGGCCTGCGGATGAGCGCGATCACGCACAACAGCAGTACGCTCCATCGTACGTAGCCAGTGTGAATGAAGGACTCCTTGTACTTCTCCTTGAGGTCGACCGAGCGCACCTCGCGCGGGTTGAGGTACTCGCGCGGATCCACGGCGTTATGCGCCAATAAAGAGAGCTTTGGCGGCCCCGTCCGCTCGATGAGCGCATCGGGTGCGTAGAGCGAAGCGCGAAATGCGAGGAGGGGGGGCAAGGCCAGGCTCGCGGCGAGCACGCCCGCAGCAGCGAGGCCGATCCACACACGCCGGCCCGTCGATCTCCGTGGATCGAGAAGCCGAAACTCCCGAAACACCAGCACGAGTCCCAGGGAGCCCACGACGAGCCCGTAGTAGGGGGTCGCCGCGGCAGCGAATCCTGATGAGAGACCCACGAGCACGTAGTCACGGACTCGCGCCTCTCCGGCGCGCGCACGACTAAACAGTGATATCAACGCCCATAATGACAGCGGAACCCCTGCCACCGCGCACACCTCGCTGATGCCGTTCCCCAGCTCGGACACCAGGAAGGGGCTACTCGCGTACGCGACGCCCGCGAGACGGGTGTGGGGGCCCTTGCCGCTCAGCGCTTCGCAGAGGCCCGCGGCGGCGAAGCCCGCGAAGGCCACCCTCAGGAACATGACGAGGTTGTAGGAAACCCCGGCGCCGAACACCAGCGTGAGCGGAACGGCGGCAAAAGCGCCCACCGCGTCGATGAACCACAAGGTCCCGCCCTCAGGGGCGCCGGACCACAGGGTGAAAAACGGGAGCTCCCCCCTGGCCAGGGCCTCCGCGACGAACCAATAGCCCCAGGCGTGGTTCCACACGTCCACATCGGGATCCCCAAGTAGGCGGCCGAAGGGGTCCAGGATCAGCGGCCACGTCACCGCCGCCGCGACCAGGGACCAGAAGAACGCGGTGAAGGCGAGGTGGCGCACTGCCACGCAATGTAGCGCACCGCACCCTGCACCTCACCGAGAGGCGGCAATCGGGCTAAGCACCACGGATGGACGACGTCCTCGGCCGCATCCCGCCCCTGCTCGCGGCGCGTTATCCGCTCATCTGGATCATCTCGGCGGAAGAAGAGCGCGTTGAACGAGGCATTGAGCGCCTCGCGCAACAGCACGAGCTGCCGCTCTGGCGTTGGCGAAGCACCACGGGGCTGACCCGCGCCTCCGGACCGCCCGATCCCGAGACCCGGAACGCCCTCGTCGCGCTGGAGCGCATCTCGGCGCAGGAAAGTTCGGCCCTCTTCCTTTTTGAAGACTTCGGCGGCGAGCTCGCGGACCGGCGGGTGGTGCGCCGGCTGAAGGATCTCGTTCGTGAGCTCGAGGTCAGGCGGCAGGCGCTGATGGTGCTGGGTGCCGACGTACCGGTGCCCCCCGAGATTGAGAAAGACGTCGTGATGCTCGACGTGCCGCTGCCGGGGCGCGCCGAGGTCGGGCGGCTCCTGTCCGTCCTTCTCCGCGCCCAGCGAATCGAGCTCCCGCCGCCGCTCGTCGAGCAGTTCGTGACCGCGTCGATGGGCCTCACCGAAAAGGAGGTAAAACGAGCCTTTGCTCGGGTGCTCATCGACGGGAACCGTTTCGCCGTGCGAGACGTCGATCTCCTCCTCGAAGAGAAGTCGCGACTCATCCGGAAGAGCAAGTACCTCGAGTTCATCCGCTCGGACACCGAGATGAAGGGCGTCGGCGGGCTCGACAACCTCAAGGAGTGGCTCCGGCAGCGTTCAGCGGCGTTCGGGGAGCGTGCGCGCGCCTTTGGCCTGCCCGAGCCCAAGGGCCTGTTCCTGCTCGGCGTCCAGGGCTGCGGCAAGTCCCTGACCGCGAAGGCCGTCGGGAACTACTGGCGCGTGCCGCTGCTTCGCCTCGATGTTGCGTCCTTGTTCTCGGGTCGTGCCGAGGAGGGCCTCCGGGACACCATCCGTATCGCCGAGAGCCTCGCGCCGGTGGTCTTGTGGATCGACGAGATCGAGAAGGCCTTTTTGGGAGACACCACGGGGAACCGGGTGTTCGGCGCGCTGTTGACCTGGATGCAGGAGAAGGAGAAACCGGTGTTTGTGGTCGCGACCGCGAACGAGGTGCGTGGACTCCCGCCCGAGCTCCTACGTAAAGGCCGTTTTGACGATATCTTTTTCGTAGATCTTCCGAACGTGCATGAACGGCTCGAAATCCTCGACATTCACGTACGTCGAAAGGGCCGCCAGCCCGAAAGCTACGACCTCCTGGCGGTCGCCGAGGACACCGAAAAGTACTCCGGAGCCGAGCTCGAGCAGCTGGTGATCGCCGCGATGTTCCGCGCTTTTGCCGCGGGGCGCGAGCTCTCTCAGGACGACCTGATCAAGACGGTACGCGACACCGTGCCCCTCGCGGTGACGATGGACGACCGCCTCAAGGACCTGCGTGAGTGGGCTCGCCCCCGCGCCCGGCCCGCCAGCGTTGACACACGACGAATCGCGTTCTTTTCCGACTGGGAAGAGGGCTAGATGCGCGCGACGGTCATTGGCTCGGGCTCGTGGGGCACGGCGTTGGCGATCCAGCTCGGCCGGGTGGGCCACGAGGTCACGCTCTGGTCCCGCGACCCCGACTTCGCGCAGGATATCCAGTCACGCCGAGAGAACGCCCGTTACCTGCCGGGAGCTCGGCTCCCGGACACAGTGCGTGCGGAGAGCGAACCTGAGGCGGCGCTGGATTCCGCAGAGCTCGTGGTCGCCGTGGTGCCAAGCCAGGTGATGCGCTCGGTCCTTACGTCGTTGTCGCCATTTCTTCCGCCCGCGGCGGCGATGTGCTGCGCGTCGAAGGGCATCGAGGTCGGCACCCTGGCCACCATGGAAGAGGTGATGGTTGACGTGCTCCCTGAGCGGCTTCATCCAGGGATCTGTACGCTTTCGGGGCCGTCTTTTGCACGCGAGGTCGCGAGTGGGCTACCCACGGCGGTGGTGATCGCCGGGCGCGACGAGGAGCGATGTCACGCGGTCGCCGGCGCCTTCCACGGCGGTTTTTTCCGTGTGTACCACTCGGATGACGTGGTGGGCGTGGAGTATGGCGGAGCCCTGAAGAACGTGCTCGCGATCGCGACGGGGGCCGCCGACGGAGCCGGCCTCGGTACCAACGCGCGCGCAGCGCTGATCACCCGCGGGCTCGCGGAAATCACGAGGATGGCGGTCGCCCGCGGCGCAAATCCGCTAACGCTCATGGGGCTCGCGGGCCTGGGCGACCTCGTGCTCACCTGCACCGGTGACCTGTCCCGAAACCGTCGCGTCGGGCTGGGCCTGGGCCGCGGCCAGGCGCTCCCTGAAATCCTGAAGGAGCTGGGCCAGGTGGCCGAGGGCGTGGTGACCACCGACTCGGCCTGGCGGCTGGCCCAGAAGCTCGGTGTTGAAGCACCGATCATCGAGCAGGTCTACCGCGTGATCTACGAAGCGAAACCTCTGGGAGAGGCGCTCCGCGACGTGTTCGGGAGGACCCGGAAGGCGGAACGGGATGACTGAGCCGATGGACCCCTTCTTCTTCCAGAATCGGATGTCGGCGCTGCTCGACGGAGGCCTCGACGCTGGCGAACGGGAAAAGATGGAAGCGGCGATCGCCGCCAGCCCCGAGCTCGCGGCGAAGTGGGGGCATTTTCGGGAGGTCGTCGAGCGTGTACGCCGGGAGGGGCCGCTCCGCCCTCCGGAGTCCCTCGCCGGCGCGGTGGTCACGATGCCGGCCGACCGCCCACGCCTGCTGGTGCCCGCCCTGCTGCTCGTCGGCGCTTTCGCCCTCGCCGGGCTCTACTCGCAGCGGGGCCGCGTCATGGACGGATCTTCGCCCGAGATCGTCGTGCCAACGGTGGCCGCGCTACCCGGGGCCGACACCCTGGATCCCGAGTTGGCCCGCCCCGAGGACGCCCTCGAGCCCGAAGCGCCCGTCGAGACGCCAGCGACGGGCGCGGCCGCGCTCCTCGCTGCGACGGACGCGGAGGATCGGCCGTCTCGAGACCGTCCTCCGCCAGAGGCCCTGGCTGAGGCGGGAGGCATCACCCCCGAGGGCGCGGCGGCCCTCGCGCGACGCGCGGACGCGACCGGGCAGGCGACGCCCACGATCATGGTGCGGGGGCGCACCGTCACCGTGGAGCGGGCGCCGTACTACGCGGAGTGGGAGGAGGGAGACGAGCCCAGCCCCCAGCCAAGCGTAGCACCCGGAGATTATCGAGTTCGACTCTTGGCAAACCGGGAGACAGCGCTGAAGGAGCTCGCGGTTCTGGCGCATTCGGTGCAGGGGCAGCTCCACACTCCCGGCGGGGCCATCCTCGCGGTCTACCTGATGGATCCAGGGGACGCGCGGATGGTGCACGTCCGTCTGCCGGCCGCCTCCCTGGGCGCGTTCTTACAGAACCTGCCGGCGCTCGGTGTGGTCGAGCCGCTCGCCACCCCCGCGCCCCAAGGCGCGAACGCGGTCGTCCGTGTCGAGGTCCAACAACCGCCATGAGCGCCGCAGCCCGCGCATCGCCCCAAAAAGTGCACCACGTGCTTGACGCCCTCCAGGCCCTCAGCTAATAGGGTTTCGTTCGGCCGGGCGGCGATTCCGGGCGGATAGCTCAGTTGGGAGAGCAGTACCCTTACAAGGTACGGGTCGCAGGTTCGAGCCCTGTTCCGCCTATTCCCCGCCTGGTTGTCCGCTCTCGTAGCCTACGAGCAGCTTGGAGTGGTAGTTAAGTTGGTTATAACGCCGGCCTGTCACGCCGGAGGCCGCGGGTTCAAGTCCCGTCCGCTCCGCCATTGATGCAACGCCCCTTTTCGCCGAGTGCGGGAAGGGGCGTTCGCAATTCTATGCTTTGGCCGTGCGGTCCTTCGGTTCGAGTCCGCTCCGCCAGCTCCGGGTGAGGCGGTCAGCGCGGCGGCGCACCAGGACTCGTTGACGTCACGCTCCCACCCGCCGAAGGTGCCAGGGCATCCTCACACGCCGCGCGCTCGCGGCCTTGTGAGGAGGTCTCATTGATGTGGTCCTTGGGGTACCACTCGTACGCCCAGTACTCCCCGTCGCCGAAGCTGAATCGGACGAGGGTGCCGCAGCGAGACCACCGGGAACCATGGCTCTCGCTCCCCGGCAGCTCTTCGAACCCCGCCGAGAGCAGCGTGGCGTAGAGAGACGCCTGGATGGTCTCGGCGGTCCCACCTGGGGTCACCAGGGTTTGAGAGCAGCTCTGCATGGTGCAGCCATCCCCATCGCGGTCCCTGGTGGTGGTGGTTCCCACGGGGGTCGCGAGCCCCAGGATCATCGGGACCGGCGCGGCCGCGAGACGCTCGCCGGCCGGCCCCCCCTGGGGCGCGTCGGGCTGCGCCGCGGGGACTGCGGGGACGTTCTCCTCGGACGGCAGCGGCTCGATTCTGGCGGTGCCGGCACAGGCCCCGGACGGGAGCTCCAACCCTATCAACGCGCACAGCGCGCTCCAGCGCGCAACGGACAACCGGGCCGGCAAGAGCGAACGGAGGAGGGTTGCGACGGACACACTTGGTACTTAGCGCGCGGGGGAGAGGCCGTATAGTGCACGAGGCTCCCCGGGCGTGCGCCTGACCGCGCACCGCGGGTCGTGTCGACCCCGAACGTCAGCGACCTGGCGTTCCTGCGGGAGCGGCCTTCGAGAAGGCTGGCTTGTACTGACTCATTTGAACGCGAACCTCGGGTCCTGGTGCGAGGAAGAAAGCTCTAGCTGTTTCCAGTACACCCCGCCGTCAGAAAAACGCCGGTCTCTCCGATAACGAGAGACCGGCGTTTCACTTTTTGTAACGGGAAAGCTACGCTGCAGGAGTTCGGGCGCTCCGTACGCTCTACTCGGGATGCCCTCGCAGGGAGCCGCCGGAGCTCATCCGCGACCCGCCGCTCGACACCTGGTTGTTCGCCCTCGACCACCCGCAGAAGGACGTCATCGCCGCGGCTCGCGCCGCGATCTTGGCCATCGAGCACAGGATCGAGGAGGGGATCGCCGCCTTGTAGGCGGCAACACTTCCGCCCTCGTCATCCAGGAGCCCGCTCAGCCGCGCGAGTGAACCTCCGTGTCGTCGCTCCTGAGGCCCGCCCGCGTGGCGGTGCGACTCGGGTCGGTTAGCGACCCGAAGCCGGAATCTGTGATGTTCCTCCTCCTCTTGAGCCTGCTCGCCTGTCACCCGGCGGCCCCGGAACGTGTCGGGCCTCCTGTGGACCCGATCTACTTCTCCAGCGGCTCGACGCTCGCGGGGGACAGCGAGGCCACCAAACTGGAAGCGGCGGCCTACGCGATGAACAAAGATCCAGAACTTGAAGTTACGCTTTTTGGCTACTCAGATCCGAAGGGCAGCGCCTCTGCGATCCAGAGTGCTTCCCTGTCCCGGGCGAAAGCCGTCCGCGACAAGCTCGTCAAAGCCGGCGTTGACAGCGACAGGATCGTGGTCAAGGGCATGGGGGCGGCCACCGCGGGCGCGAACGGCGAGACCGAGAAACGCGTCGAGCTGGTGTTCAGCAAAGGCGCGGGGAGCGCCGCGACCACTGCCGCCGCAGGGCCCCCGGCCGCCGCAGACAACTCCCAGAGCGCCAAGGACCCGGATGACAAAGCCCGCGCCAAGACCGCGGTGGCCGACACTGAGGGCAAAAAAACCAAGCGGGAGGCCAAAGGCTCTGACTCCGAAGATGCGCCCGAAGAGCGCAGGAGCATCGAACCAACCGGTCTCGCCGACCTGGACTCCTTCTTCGCCAAGGTGCAGACGCTCCTTGCACGGCTCTGGAGCATCCAGGACAACCTCATCGCCGCGCGTGACGCCCTGCTCAGCATCATCGACACGGCGCAGGGCGCCGCGCTGGCGGACGCCCTCCCTGCTGCGATCGCGGCGGTGAAAGACAGCGTACAGCTCACCACTGTCGGCGGGGCGCCCAAGCTGAAGCTCGTGGTCTCGAGCGACAAGAAGGCCGGCCAGGTGGTCGGCGCGGTCAACAAGCTGGTAGACGCGGTGCTGAAGGCGGCCAAGGACCTGCCTCAGGTCAAGAACGACGCGATGATCATCCTCGCGGAGGCCCAGACCCTGCCCGCGCGGCTGCCCTCGATGGTCACCGAGGCAGGCCTCAAACCCACGGAACTCCCGCGGATCGGCAAGGCGGTCAAGGCCAACATCAAGGCCACCGCGACGATCCCCAAAGAGGTCGACCGCGTCATCGACGAAGGCAAAACCACCTTTTCAGCGGTAAAGGCAGCTTTTAGTGGATGACCCATGGGGCTGGCCCAGCGCCGCTGCGCCCGCGTTAGTACCCGCCGGGGCGCGGCCGCAGCTGCAGCGCCAGGCCAGGAGCTGACGCGTGTGGAGCCAGGCTTTATTCCGAACCTTGGGGCTGATGCTCCCGCTCGCGCTCGCGGCGCCGGAGCCCGCGCCGGCGGCCGACCCGGCAGAGACCGAGCCGGCTGAGGCAGCCGTCCCCCCGGAGCCCCTCGAGGCGCCGGTGTCCCCGGACCCCGCCGCCGAGGCCCCGCCCGCCGAGATCGCCCCTACCGCCGCTCCGGCCAAGAAGACCCCCAACAAGCCCGTGACTCCGGCAAAACCGCCCTCGAAAGCGACCCCCAACCTGTCGGCGAAACGCCTGAGCGACCCCGAGGCGGGGCAGGTCCTCTACGAACGTTCTTGCGTGCAGTGCCATGGTCCGCGCGGGCGTGGTGATGGCCAGGTCGCGGCGGACCTCGTCGGCGGCGTGCCCGATCTCGACGGGAAGATCGTTCAGGGCAAGTTCGAGGACCCTATCCGGCTCATTCAGGATGGAAAAGGGCGGATGCCGGCGTTTGCCGAGACGATCGACCGCCACGACACTCGACGCATCCTCGTGTACCTCACCGAGGTCATGTCCGGCCGTACCGAGCCGGGCAAAGCGGGCCCCAAGAAAGCCCCGGTGGAAGTCGAAGAAGACGAAGGCAACTAGAAAGGGTGGCTTCGCGGCTCGCTCCGCGAGCGTGGAAGCAACCTACCTCCCAAAGTGTTAGCCGCTGCCTACCCCGAGGTTTGAATGTGGCTCCTCCTCAGTCTCGCCGTCGCCGCCGAACCAAACGCCGCCGCGGGCGCCAAGATCTACGCGGCCGAATGCGTCGCGTGTCACGGCGCCAAGGGCGACGGGAAGGGCGCAGCCGCCATCGCGTTCAAGCCTGGCCCGCCTGATTTCACCACGGCGACCTGGTGGGGCACCCGCACCGACGCCGAGGTGGTCGCCGCGATTCGGGCGGTGAAACCGGGGAGCCCGATGGCAGGTTTTCCGGCGCTCACCGACGCCCAGGTGGCCGACGTAGCGGCCCACCTCCGCAGCTTCCGCCACTAAACACCCGGTGAAGCAGTGAACCCCATGCTCGGCGCAGCAATCCTGGGTTTTGTTCAGGGGCTGACCGAGTTCTTGCCGATCTCGTCCTCCGGCCATCTGGTGCTGCTCCAGCAGTTCATCGCGGTGGAGGGCGACAGCCTCGCATTCGACTTGGTCTTGCACATCGGCACCCTGATCCCGGTGCTGATCCTGTTTCGCGCGGATCTCCTGACCATGTTGCGCGATCCCTTCGTGGGCCAGGGTCCGCTCCTGAGCCGGCCGGGGGTGCGCTGGATCGGCTTTGTCCTCTTGGCGTCGGTCCCGACCGCGCTGATGGGTCTGGCGCTTGAAGATTACTTTGAATCTATGTTTTCGTCGCCGCTCGCTCTAAGCTGGCAATTCGTGGTGACGGCGGTGGTGCTCCAGCTCACGGCCCGGTTCCCGGCCGGCACCCGTGATCTGGACGCGATGACCTGGCGGGACGCGCTCCTGATCGGCATAGCGCAGGGCGTGTCGATCCTGCCGGCTGTCTCGAGGTCGGGCGCGACCATTGCGCTCGCGATGTTCCTCGGCTTACGCCGTGACCTGGCCGGCCGCTTCTCCTTCGTGGTCTCGATCCCCGCGATCGCCGGCGCGATGCTGCTGAAGCTCGACGACGTGACCGTCGATCCCGCGGTCGCGCCCGCCTGGGCGCTCGGCGGTGTAGTCTCCCTCGTCGTGGGATTCGTGTCCCTGGTGTTCCTGCTACGGGTGATCCGCGCCGGGGACTTCAGCAAGTTTGCCTGGTACTGTTGGGGGATCGCGGCGGTGTCGCTCGTGTTGGGGCTCCTCGGCTAGTCGCGGGAAGGGCGCGAGGGGCCGCGCCGCCCCAGGGGCGGGGCGCCCAGGACCAGGGCAGGAATGAGGCGGCGTCTCAGTGGACGGGCCAGGGTCCCGGGCGGCTCCAGCGGCGCCAGCCCTCGAGACCTGATGCTGCGTAGAACGGAAGGTAGATCGCCCATCGTACCCAGCCGGACTCCTCCCAGCGTCCGGTCGCCGGGTCGAGGGTTCCGAGCACCAGGTAGGCGAGCGGCATCAGGGCTGCGAGCAGGGCCCACGACCTCAGCCCGAGGTAAAGACCAGCCGCTAAAACCCATAGTACGTACCAGGGGTGCACCGTGGGGGACAGGCATACAAAGGCTCCGAGCCCCCAGACCGCGACGCGCCCGGGGTCCCTCACCCGGACCCACACCCCGACTGTGATGAGCAGCCCAACCGCTATCAAGAGCGTCCGAGCGAGCCCCGCGCCGAGGAACCCGCTCAACAGCGGGTAGAGGCTGCCGTTGAAGGACCACGAGCTTGCGTACGTGCCAAAACCTTCGAACATCGCCGGACCAGCCCCCAAGATCGGGAGGCTCACCAGGAGCGACGCCACCACGAGACCCAGGCCCGCCGCGGGCGGTCTCCGAGCGGTCAGCCAGAGCGGGAGCAGGATTACACCGGGAAGAAGCTTGATCATCGCGCCCGCCCATGCCGCCCACAGGGCGACTCGAGCGGGTTGGCTCAATGCGACAAGGAGCAGCAGCACCCCGATGCCCTCGAGGTGGCCGCTGCCCGCGGTCTCCACCACCGGCAGCGGCAGCAGCGCCCACAGCCATCCAGCGCGGACATCCCTTGCAAAAAGTACGTAGACACTGCCAAGATCGCAGAGCCCCATCGCGAGCTTCCACAACAGCGCACCGCCGCCGGAGAGGCCGACAAACAGGAGCTGGGCGAGCGGCGGGTAGACGGACGGTACGCCTCGGTGGTTGACCAGGGCCCAATCCGCGTCTCGCACTCCGGCCAGCTCCGCGGCGTCCGGC
This sequence comes from Deltaproteobacteria bacterium, assembly GCA_947486185.1. Taxonomy (GTDB): domain Bacteria; phylum Myxococcota_A; class UBA796; order UBA796; family SXON01; genus CANKTH01. The sequence goes on along the minus strand of CANKTH010000015.1, from coordinate 2,570 downwards.
GCGAGCGCGAAGGGGTTGAAGCCCGCCAGCCACACGCGCCCCTCCCAGAGGTAACGATACAGGTCATCCGAGAGCGTGGGCGGAGAAAAGAGTAAGATTACCCTCAATAGTGCGGCAAAGAACAGAACCGGTCCTAAGCGCGCGCTACGCGGGGTCCACACCAACACCACCACCCCCCAGATCAGCATCACCGCCACCGCCTCTACCGGACGCTGACGAAGATCCCCGAGTACAACCAGGCTGATCGCGCTGAGCGTGGCGAAGCCCGCCGAGTACAATCCCGCTCCCGGCGCGGCGCCCGTCGAACGGTCACCCACCCAGCAGCGCTGCGACGATCAGGCCGCTGGCGACGGGCACCGTGAAGTTGTCGTCGAGCCGACCGCTAAAGAGCTCCGCCGCGGCCCCACACAGGCCCGCCGCGAGTGCACCGAGCAGGACCGTCCCGGGCAGGAGGCCGCCGCCGAAGGCCACCAGGGTAAAGGCGGCCACGACGCTGCCAACCACAAAAAAGGCGCCAGCGCCCTCCCACGATCGCCCCGAAGCCAGCCGATGACGGCCAAATCGGCGCCCGATCAAGGCCGCGGCAGGATCGGCAAAACCCAGGACCATCACCCCCACCGACGCGTCTCGCGCGCTCCCGGCAAGGGCGAGCACCAGGAGCCCGGTGCAAAACCAGGTGGACGAGTTGACCCGGTGGACTTCGTGGAGGTGGCTGATACGCCCGAGCACCGCCAAACACATCGCGTTGACCGCCGGAACATGACGGCGGGACAGCTCGAGGCTCCAGGCAGCGACCGCGACCGCCGCGGCGACCAACGCAAGGGATTCTTCAGGAACAAACTGAATGACCGCGAGAGAGAACAGCCCGGAGAGGGCATGGACCCCGCTCCGGAGCAGGTTGGTGGGCCGAAGGGTCGGGACCGGGCGGGCCGCCGCGCGTAGCGCCTGCGCGAGCGCGTCGTAGACCGGGAGGAGCTCGCGACGAAAGCCCTCCCACGCGGCGCGGGCACCTTCGGCTGAGCTCGGAGCGCGGCGGGTGACCACCTCGTAAGCGTCGTGAACCCGCGCGGCTAACGGAGAGAGCTCCGGCGCGGGCGCGCACGAGCACACCTGTTCAAAATGCGCCTGAATCGCGGTGAGTCGGGCGCCGGCATTGCGGGCTGCCTCCTCTCGCCACGCGCCCGGGTCGATGCTGCGGAGCAGCGCGTGAAGCTCAAGCGCAAGCGCCTGGGCCCGGTCGGCAAAACTCTCGGCGGTGGCGTAGCTGGCCAACATTCGAACAGCTAACGCCGCCTACGTCACGGACCTGTCACGGCCCCAGCCCAACAGGGCTGGAGCTGTCCTTTGGGATTAAGACCGTGGCATGACCGACTTCATCTCCCAAGGCGCCCTCGACGCCGGCCTGAGCCTCCCGGAAGACGCCCTCGACCACCAGCGGCTCGCCGATTCCGTGCTGAAGATGGCGGCGCACCTGCCTCCCGGCGCGGTGATCGCGGTTCAGGGGGCCTGGGGTCGCGGCAAGACCGACGTGCTCGCCCGCGTGGCGCGCGCGGTCCAAGGCGGCAAGGTAGCCGGCTGGGATGGCGCGGTGGTCTGGATCAACCCCTGGCAGTACGGCACCCCCGATCTGCTGGCTCCGCTCGTCGTCGCGCTCGCGCACCGGGTCCCCAAGGAGCGCTGGGCCGTCAACGACGGCGCGTTGAGGAAGGCGGTAGAGAGCATCATTCGGGCCGGCATCAACTTCGGCTTCAAGGCCACCGCCGTGACGATGCCGGGGGGACTGATGTTGCAGGCGGCGGCGATGCCCGCCGACGGTCTGGTGGCCGGGCTGTTCGCCGCGCTGGAGCAGGACCAGAAAAAACCACGCCCCGACCTCGATCCGGTAGCGAAGATGGGTGAGCGCTTCAAGGAGCTGGTCGACGCGGTCATCCCCGAGCCAAGGCGCCTCGCCGGCGCGCGCCTGATGGTGTGTGTGGATGATCTGGACCGTTGTATGCCGGATCGGCAGGTCGCCCTCCTCGAGGCGATTCGTTTCTTGATCGCTTCGGGAGCGCCCGCCACCTTCGTGATCGCGCTCGACCCGAGCCTGGCGCGGCAGGCCGTGATCACCCACTTTCGAACCGATGTTTTTGACCCGGATCGTTATCTGGACAAGATGTTCGACCTGCGCGTGACCCTGAGCGCGGTCGATCCCCGCGGGCTCTCCCAGCTCATGAGCGCCCACCTCAGCCGTGTGGAACGCCCAGAGGGCCTGGAGACCCGCCTGGGCACCTTCCTGGACGGCCGGCTGGGAAAAGGCGCGTCCGAGGCGCTGGTGCGCGAGGCCCCCGAGGCGCTTCGGGTGAGCGAGCTGCGGAACCCGCGGGTGCTGCGGCGCATCATGGACCGCTTCTACCTCTGGGCGTTGGTGGGGGATCGCCCGGCGAACTCTCCGAGCTCCGAGGAGCTGCGGAGCTGGCTGACCTGGTTCGGCATCATCGAGCGCTGGCCCGAGCTGCGCCACGCGGTGCAGGAGGAGGGGCCGGAGATGTTCAAGCGGCGCTTCGGCGCGGTTTGGAGCCGTTATTATG